>CAVKXW010000272.1:0-3612 GCA_963660215.1 Bacteroidaceae bacterium
TATACTGACCACCTGCCTGGAGATCCAGGAAGAAATGCTTCTTAAATGTATACTCATCACCGTTCTGGTCGGTGTAAGTAGCTTGTGCCATGGCGCTTGTGGAAGCAATGGCGAGCAGAGAAGCTGCGAAAATTGATTTCATTGTTTTCATAACGTTTGAAAAATTAGTAATAAAGAAAACTTTTATTCTTTAGCAGGAGCTGTGAGAAGCTTTTGGTTTTCATTCTTTGAAGGGTCGATTGTCTTTTGTGGCTTAGGCAATACAGTGATAACGAAAGCCTTGGCTGTATCATTGTCGCCATCAAGGTAGTCTACGATAACAGAATCGTGTGGCAACATCATGCCGTTATTGAATCTAGCCGACTCTAGATGGAATACCATAGAATCTTCACCTACCTGCAAAGTGAGGGAACGAAGCGTGTCATCGTCGATGACCACATTCCTTACCTCACCACGTACATTCTTTAGTTCTTTCTTGCAACTTGTTATCCCTAATGTAAGAGCAAAACAAGCTACAGTGAAAACAAAAATAGATTTTTTCATTCTATAATCTCCTATTAAGAAAAAGGGGAGACGTTCGGTATGAGCGTCCCCCCGTCTTTATAGAGTTTCAAATACTAATTCTAAGATTAGTTCTTCTTTGCAGCCTTAGGAGCTGTTTTGATAAGAACATCAGCCTTAACCCAAACCTCATGACCATAAGCGTCGATGTATGGGATAGCGAGAGTCTCAACATGGTCTGCTGTTGGAGCATTCTCAACCTGAGTATCCTTCTGGTTGAATGTTACAGTGTTACCAGAAATGCTTGCAGTGAAGTATGGATTAACCTGTGAGCCATAAGTCAACTGTACAGGACGTTTCGCTGTAACATCAAGCTTCAAGTATTGATTAGTTGTAACAATCTTCTCAAAGAAACCACCAAAGAACTCATTATTATAAGAGTTTGTTACGATGATAGCCTTATCTACATTAGTTGTTACATTAGTTGTAGGAGTTGCAGTCCACTGGAGTACTGGAGTCATATCAATAGCAGCTGTAGTAACCTTGCCATCTGCATCCTTAACAGCATCCTTCTTGTACCAAGCGTACTTGCTAGCTGATTCCCAGCAAGCGAACTGAGCTGAAAGACTCTTGCTAGATGTTGCAGTTGGTGTCCAAACTACATAGTCCTTGGCATCAGCATCATACTTATAACCTACGTTCTTGTAGTAGTACTTAGCAACAACATTGTGCCATGTTGTAGAGTTGATGTACTTAACAGCCTCAGTAATCTGGTGGCTTACAGATACATTATCAACGTCCTTCTTAGCATCCTTAGCATCAACGGCTGCATCAGCAAATGTCAACTCAACATTGTTATCCAAGTTGTAGAATACGTTGTCAAGGTTTGTAACACCCTCTGTAGAAAGAGGATCAGATACAGCCCAACCGTTATTTGGACGCATGTAGAGAATGAACTGGCCAGAACCATCTGTTACCTCCTGCTTAGGACGGAACTCGATGTTTGCAGCGAATGTTGTAGGGATTACCTTCTTGTAAGAAGCTGTAATAGTGCTTGCTGTAATTGTCTGGCCCTGAACCTTCTTAGTACCAACGATGCTCAACTCAACAGTTGCATCATCGACAACCTTTGCTACGTTGTCAATTGTGAAGAATACCTTCTTTGCCTTTGTCAAGTCTGTAGTAGTCTTGCCCTTCTCGTCAAGATAGTTGGCTGTGAAAGTAGGGAGAGAGTTGGTGTTGTTACCAAATACTTCCTTCTTATCACCATTGGTAATCTTCCAACCTGCAGTGTAGTCAACACCACCTACGAAAGCAATATCCAAAGTATCAGTGTTTACAGAAGCCTTGGTAGCCAAGAACTTACCGTTGAGGTTAGCGTTGGCAGCCTCACCAACCAATACATAGAATGCTCTACCATCAGGATTTACCAAAGTACCATCACGGTTTACAGCGTAAACACGGAAACCAATGATATCACCCTCTGCAGAAGGGCTCTTTACGTTAAGAGACAAAACAGAGTCAGCAGGTACGTTCTTGTAAAGACCATCGATAGAGTAGCTAGACCAAGCGTTCCACTCAGATGGAGCTGACTCGATAGCGTTGTCCTTATCAAGAGTTACATAGTAGTGGTCGATAGATACAGCGTTATCAGCATCATAAGATGTGCCATCCAAAGAACCTACAAAGCCCTTCAAAGAGAATGCCTTGTCTACACCAACCTGAAGCAATGGCTTGTCGTAACGATAGTCATTAGCATCATCTTGTACGTTCTTATTATCGCCAGAAGTTACAGCTGCGGTAGCAGGTGTAGGAATCTTATCTGTACTTGCTGCCCATGCCAATTCAGACTTTGTGCCTTCTGTACCATCTTCTGCAATGATACCAGCTGCACTCCAACGGTTCTTGATATTCTCAATCTTCTGACCACCAACCTCGAACTTGAAGTCGCGAGCAGGAGCATAAGCCTTGTAACCTGTTGTAACATCGTATGTAGAAACTACATAACGGTCAGCAGCAACAGAATCTGTAGAGTTGTTGATAGCTACAGCATAAAGAACTGAATGCTCAGCACCAGTCTCATCCTTAACCTTTACAGCCTCGTTGAACTGCTTCTCTGTTACGCCATTAACAACCTCCAAAGGAAGTTCCCAAAGACCAGAGTTAATCTGAGAAGCACGAGTCAACAAATTGTTATAACGAGTAGGTGTGCCAACCTTTACGATATCCTCCAAAGACTCACCCTTAGAGTTAATCAACATAATCTTTGCACCCTTTGTCAAGTCAGCGTTGACAGGATTAACACGAACGATGAGAGACTTAGGATCCTTAATATCTGCACCCTTTGTGAAGTTTACCAATGGATCGGCATCCTTATATGACTCGTCACCGAATACAGATGTCTCTGCAATAAGTCCGTGAGTCATCTCAATGTTGATTGCATTTCCAAAATAAGTGAGATCATTTTGCTTACCGTTAACCTTACTATAAGAAGTAACGAGTTCTACGCTTGTAACAGCAGAATACAACTCGTTAACAGAAGCCTTGTAAGCCTCTACAGAAGCTGTCAACTTCTCAACAGCCTCCTTGTTGCCTGCAGCAGCGAGGATTTCTTCCTTCAAAGAAGACAACTGCTCCTTCAAGCTTTCAGCAGTAACAGATGTCTGCTCAAGCTTAGCGATGCGCTCGATAGCCTTAGCTACATCCTCCTTGTCAGCCTTGGTATCCAAACTTGCAGTAATGTTGTCTACGGCAGCCTTGATTTGCTCGTCAGCATAATCCTGAGCAGCCTTTGCTGCCTTAGCAGCGTCATCAGCTGAGCTCTGAGCGTCAGCAGCGGCCTTAATAGCCTGAGCTACCTTCTCACCATTTTCCTTAGCAGTAGCCTTAACCTCCTCGAGGGCTGCCTTAGTAGCAGCGTTCTCTGCTGTAGTCAAAGCCTTCTCTGCTGTAGACTGAGCTGTAGATGCCGCAGTTGAAACATTGCTCAACTGAGTCTTCAAAGCTTCGACATCACTTGAGAGAGCAGCCTTGTCGATCTGTTCTTGCAAGTTGGCGATGTCATCGTCGTAGTCTTTACAAGAAGTAAAGGTACTTACAGATGTCACTGTG
>CAVKXW010000273.1:0-3530 GCA_963660215.1 Bacteroidaceae bacterium
CAAGGCATTACCATGAGATGAGGGAGAAACCTGGGCTGATAGTGATTGACGAGGCCCATCATGCTTTGGCTGAGACATACGCAGAGGTGATGAACGCATATCCGAGAGCGAAGAAGCTGGGATTGACGGCTACACCATATCGTATGAATGGCAAGGGATTCACGGACTTGTTTGATATATTGCTATGCTCCTGGAACATGGAAAGGTTTATCGCAGAAGGACGATTGAGCCTGTATGACTATTACTCTATCAAACCAGACAGCGCAGACCAAATCATGATAGACTCGCTGAAGAAACGAGGGGCGGATGGAGATTATCAGCAGAAGGAACTGAACGAGGTGATGGATGTGAAGCCTTCTCTTGAAAGGCTCTGTCTTACGATAAAAGAGTATGTGCCTGGGAAGAAGGGTATCGTTTATGCCATCAGCATACAACATGCCGAGCATATTGCCGAAATCTACCGAGAGAATGGTATCAAGGCGATGGCAATATCTAGCAAGACTCCACTTGCCGAACGAAAAGAACTGATAGAAAGGTTCAAGGTTTCTCGCACGGATACGATACAAGTACTGGTGAGTGTGGATCTGTTCTCGGAGGGATTCGATTGTCCTGATGTGGAGTTCATCCAACTGGCTAGGCCTACGCTGTCATTGGCTAAGTATATGCAGATGGTGGGGCGTGGACTGCGTGTGGCTGAGGGAAAGGACTGTTGTGTGATACTGGACAATGTGGGATTGTACAAACGTTTTGGGTTGCCATCGGTGGATAGGGACTGGAGGAGAATGTTTGAGGGGAAAAACTCCATGGAGGACATCTTGCAAGAGGCTTGCTTGCACCTAAGCAACCACAGCTGTATGATGGACAAAATCATGGCTGATGATGACGAGATGATGGAAATCATCAGTCATGAGCGGCAGCGACAGATCATCAAAGACTCTTATGGGTATCAGCTGGTGAGCGGAGACAATGGACGGCTCGGTATCCAAAACATGGAGGGCAAGATGGTTGTGGACTGCCTGTATCAAAGGATAGATATGACGAATGATGGCTTTGCCTATTGCTATGCAAGGGGAAAACAGGGAAAGACTCCATGGGTGGACCTGAGAAATGGACTGTGGTTCGCCAAAAAGCCGCAAGCAGTGAAGTTGATGGGCATTGATTTCTGTACGCTAGACGGCAAGAGGCTGTATCCTCGCATTCGCTCCCAGTTTATCGACGAGAATGCTTATCTTACCTTGAAGACGCTGGAACTACAGGTGGGTACTGGGGTGAGTTGGAAACGTAGATTTATCTCATGGAATGAACCCAATAAGGTGTATCGTTATCAAGAACGCCTCAATCGTGTGAGAGTATTTCAGGATGATGAGGGAAACTGCGTGGCACAGGAAAATGTTGCCAGTGATTTGATACCTGTTTCTTCACCAGAAATGCTGAGAGACTTCTGTGGTGAATGTGAGGAAAGGCGCAAGCAGGATGTTGCCATCAGGGAGAAGATGGAAAAGAATGCCAACCACTACGACTCGTTGCGTAGTGCCACAGACCTCTTGAAGGAAGGTCGGATGGAAAAGGATGGAATCGTATGTGTCAAGAACTATCGGAATGGTCAGGAAGCATGGATTGATATTGCGACAAGACGGATATATGAATCGAAACCGACTACCTTTAAGCGTGGTTTTGTCAATCTATTGAAAGATGGAGACTGGTGCTACATCAGAAACATCCCTGCCTTGGAAGACAAGCCTTTCAGACCATGGGAGATAGTTGCGGATGACAACATCTGCGTTATCAAGCATGATTTTCTGTTTGTAAAAAGGGAGTTGCTACAGTGGTTCAAAATTTATAAACGGTCGGATGACTTCTCTTTCTTCGTAGTGAAAGAATATGACAAATATTCCGACATGGCAGAGAAAGGTGAGATTCAGATAACTCAATTTGATGGGGAAGGATTGAGAATGACAAAGGATGGATATTCTTATACCCCTTTTGTGTCAAGGGTAAGCATGGAAGACAGGCGCAGATGGAAAATATAGCATTACTATGAAAAAGATAAAACTCTATGACTACCAGCAGACCATGCTGGAGAACATCATCAAGGTTCTGACCCTTAAAAGGCAAAGAATTGTCTATGGAAAGGGGAATGCGGCCATGAAGGTTGCCAATTCCGCAATGGTGCAGATGCCGACGGGAACAGGCAAGACTTATGTCATGGCTTCGGTAGTAAAATGGTTTCTCGATACGTATGACAAGGGTGAGGTGTGGATTGTGGCGCACCGAAGGGAACTGGTGGAACAGATGCAACAGACGCTCGACCGATTCTGCTTGGAGTATGGCGAGAAGGAACTTGCGTTGGAAGCTAAGGTCAGGATAAGGGTGCTCTCTATACAATGGCTCAACAGACACTTGAAGGATTTGGATGGAAAGCCGGGACTCATCGTAGTGGACGAGGCACATCATGCGTTAGCCGACACTTACCAAAACGTGTTTGAACGTAACAGGCAGGCGATGAGGATGGGAATGACAGCCACGCCATGCCGAATGAAGAGGGAGTCTTTCACAAGATTGTTTGACAGCTTGCTGGCTTCGCCCCCGACCAAGGATTTCATCAAGTGGGGGTATCTGGCTCCTTTCGACTATGTGGTAATCGGACAGTTTTCGCACGACCAGTTGACCATCGACACCTTGAAGGGGCGTGGCAGCGACGGCGACTATTCCATCAAGGAGATGGATGAGAAGCTGAATGTGCCAGAATCTATCAAGCGATTGTATGAGAGCGTGATAAAGTATGCCGAGGGAAAGAAGGGCATCGTGTATGCTATCGACATCAATCATGCCAAGGTGGTTGCGGACTATTATCTGGCTATGGGTATCAGGGCTGTGGCTTTGGACAGCAAGACTCCTGCCAAGACTCGCCAAGAGATGGTGGAGGCTTTCAGAAACGGCGACTTGGACTGTCTGGTGAACGTGAACCTCTTTGACGAGGGATTTGACTGTCCTGACGTGGAGTATATACAGATGGCTCGACCTACCTTGTCGCTTGCCAAGTACTTGCAGATGGTGGGACGAGGACTGCGCATCAACCATGAGCAAAAGGACAAGGTCTGTATGATTATTGACAATGTAGGTAACTATCGTAAGTTTGGCTTGCCTGACAAAGAGCGCAACTGGGAGTCGATGTATGCTGGCTTGAAGGCAGGAAAAGGAGCGATACCACCATACGCCAAAAAGAACAAGGGTGTTATCATACCCAATAATGATATGGTATTTGTGGCGAAATATGATAAGTTGAAGCAGGAACAGACTCCCCAGCAACGTTTTGAGTACCTACAGAACGTGAAGCCATTTGAGGTTTCTGGCAGATGGGGACTTCGTGTGGGCGATGACATCATCCTCCAACCTGTATATCGGAAAATCCATGACTTCGTGGGTGGCTTTGCCATCTTTGAGATTGCGCCTAATAGAATGGGCATCTTGATAAGAAATGGCAAGGTGTATTGTCCTGCCAAATATCGGGAGATAAAGATTCTGCCGAA
>CAVKXW010000274.1:0-3529 GCA_963660215.1 Bacteroidaceae bacterium
GTTCATCCGTGGTCTCATCGCCAAACTCCTCATCCATCTGAGCGAACACCTTCAAGCTTTCCTCCATGTTCTTGTCGTACTCCTCTTTCAGCTTGTTTCCCTCAGACACACGTTTCAGATACTCTTCCTGTGCTCCAGCCACCTCCTCAGCAGAATCAGGGTCAGAGAGGAAGTCCACCATATCATCACCGAAGTTACGAACTAGTTCCACAAATGGATTCTTACCGTTCTTCATGCTCTGCAAGAAGACAGCCGAGCGTGGGTCGGCACTCATCATGTCGCTCATAGCTTTCTCGTTAGCCTTGTAGCCTTCGAGAGCCTTCTGGTCTTCATCGTAATCATCGTTGATAGCACCATAGATAGCCTCATCATCCGCATAGTCCGTGTCGGGATGGCGAGACTTCAATCGCTCCAATGCCAAGTCCCTCTTGGTCTTGGTAGCTTGCTGTGTCGCAGCACCAGCATTCTGTTCTGTATTTGTATTTTCAGCCATATATATATGTATAAATTTATAAATTACGCCCCAAAGTTACCACTTTTCCGACTAACTCACCTCATATCCGTTAAATTTACTTATTCATTTACGACTATTCCAATAATTTTTAGTATCTTTGCATAGTCATATATGAAATACAAAGGCTCTACATGTGATTTTACACAAGAACGTAATGCCGATTTATTGAGAGCTTACAAGCAAGCAGTAGCCGTAAGAGACAATATCAGCCTCTCAGAGATAGTCCAAGTTTTGGCGAAATCTCCGAGTAAGAGATTTTGGGTATCAGTTATCCGTGCCAACGAGGTAGTAAAGGCACTGGAACGTGGAGAAAGTATTTCATATATGAATCCTACAAGAAGGGAAATGTTCTTGGAGATTTACCGCAGATACAACATTCGCCGACAGCAGCAACCATCACTCACCAAGATGCAGTTGCTTGCTTTGGTATGCAATGAACCTGCACCTAGTTTCTATCTTACTCCCAAGTCCATTGTTGTCATTCTTAACAAGGTGAGAAAGGAGGCTAAGCGAAAATGTCTAGAGCAAACAAAGAAAAGATTGCGCTTTATGCTGGGTACATTATAATAATGTGTATCTCCATCCTAGGCTATGATGGTATGGGCTTGTCCGATGATTGCAGTTTCTTGCAACGCATCAGCTATCCTCTCTACCATCAGAACGTCTTCCATGCCCTCATCAATCTCTGGGTGTTCCATCAGTGCCTTCGCTCCATCCCTTGCAGATGGAACTTGTTGGCATTCTATCTCATAGCCGTCAGCTATCCGTTCACCACCGCCACACCTATCATCGGTCTCAGCGGTTTGGTCTATGCCTATATGGGCTATATAGCTCCATACGTAGAGAAGAAGGTGAAGTATAATCTCACCATCCTCTTTTACATATCCATCGGTTTCGTGTTTCCTAGCATGGCGATTGGAGTCCACATCTATTGCTATGCTCTTGGCTTGTTGTGGGGATATTTAAATGCACCGCTATGCCAAGACAGGTAAAGACCACACTCGATAAGCACACCGATGCCATTCTTCAAGAGAACGAGAAACGCATCCGTGAGTTCAGCACACCATTCAATCCTGTAGTGGGCGAAGGCTGTGGTGATAAACGATTCCAACTTCACTTGGATGATTACGCTATCCCCGACCAATACCTACCAGTGGAAATGAAGAAGATTCCATTGGTCAAGCAGTTGATGGAAGCGGGCAGCATAGAGGCATACTTGGAAGAGTTATACGATGAATGCGACCAAGAGAACGAGGCGCAAGGTCTTCCACCGATTGAACGGAACTACGATTTCGACAAGGAGCAACTGGAGGAGCAGTTCTTTCGTCTCCGCATCAAGTACGACCCATTCTTTTTCTTTGCCGTCCTCATCTACATCAAGCCAAAGGGAGGTGGTCTCCCCTTCCGCTTTGTGCTCCGCAGACCACAACGTAGATTGCTCAGATGGTTGGAAGAGCGTAGAAAGAAGAATCGCCCTATCCGTCTCATCCTCTTGAAGGCACGACAATGGGGAGGCTCTACGGTTATACAGATGTATATGCTTTGGCTGCAACTGATGTGGCAGAAGGGTCTCAACTCGCTCATCGTGGCTCAGGTCAAGGACACAGCCGAGACTATCCGAGGTATGTTCGATGAAGCTTTGAAGGCATTCCCTACTAAGTTTCTACACGAGATGGGTGAGCCATACGCAGAGGGCGAGCCTAAGTTTGTCGGTTTTGGTACTTCGGGCAATGTCAAGAAAGTACCGCAGCGGTTCTGCAAGATTAAGGTAGGCTCTATGCAGAAACCTACATCTGCCAATGGTGAGGACTACAACTTGGTTCACTGCTCAGAGGTTGGTTTGTGGGAGAAGACAGAGGGCAAGTCGCCTGAGGACGTGGTGCAGAATGCCACCAACGGCATCTTGTACCGACCATACACGATGATAGTCTATGAGTCAACCGCCAATGGTACAGGCAACTTCTTCCATCGTGAGTGGGTTTCAGCCAAGAAAGGTCAGTCTCAGTTTGAGCCGTTCTTTGTACCATGGTTTGAGATATACGACATGTATCACTTGGACTTCGACACCAAGAAAGAGAAGGAAGAGTTTGCCACTTGGCTCTATCAGCACCGAGAGGACAACAATGTAATGTCCGACCGTGAAGAGCCTGGCACATACCTTTGGAAGCTCTGGACGATGGGAGCACCTTTGGAGGCAATCCATTGGTACATCACCGAGCGCAAGAAGTTCACCGACCATGGCGATATGGCGAGCGGCTATCCTTCCGATGATGTCGAGGCATTCAAGCATTCTGGTGCAAAGGTCTTCGCAGAGGATAAGGTGGATAAGTTCCGCAAGCAGTGCCGTGCACCAAAGGTTATTGGAGATGTATATGGCGATGGCTACAAGGGCAAGAAGTGTATGCAGAATGTCCGATTCTGTGAGGACAAGCAAGGTCAGCTATGGATATGGAATCATCCTGAGTACTTCGATGATTGCAAGGTCACCAACCGCTACTTGGTGGTAGTGGATATTGGTGGACGTGGAGCGAAAGCCGATTGGTCTGTTATTTGCGTCTTCGACCGCTACTGGATGATGGAAGGTGGTAAACCGTATGTCGTGGCTCAGTGGTACGGACACATAGATATGGACTTGTTGGCATGGAAGGCTGCACAGATAGCCAAGTACTACGACAATGCCCTATTGGTGATTGAGTCCAACACCCTAGAGACGAAGGATAAGGAGCACATCTTGGAAGGTGGAGACCAATCCGAGTTTATCTTGAATCAGATTAAGGACTGTTACGACAACCTCTATGCTCGAAAGCAGAGCGAGGCGGACATTAGGGAAGGCATCCCACGCAAGTATGGATTCCATACCAACGTGGCAACCAAACCGATGATTATCTCTACCCTAGTGCAAGTGGTAAGAGAGCACCTGTATGTGGAGCGAGACGAGCGATGCTTAGACGAGTTCGTTACCTACGAGCGCAAGAAGAATGGCGCATACGGAGCGATAGATGGCAAGCACGATGA
>CAVKXW010000275.1:0-3509 GCA_963660215.1 Bacteroidaceae bacterium
ATATTCAGACGCTCTCTCTTTGAAAACATACACTTTCCAAAGGGGAAAAACTTTGAGGATGTATTGACCATACCATTATTACTAGGCCTTAATATATCTTGCCAAGCGCATCCCATTATAAGAGTTACCAATCTGGGTGGTTATCTGTATTATTGGAACAGTCAAGGCATTACTGCTACAGCCAAATATGAGGACTTACACAACCTCTACCAAGGACACAGCAAGACGCTTGAATATATCTTCCAAGAGATAGAAGAACGAAAATATCTATTAGAGAAGTATAGCGGTTCACTTCAGAACTTCATCGAACAGATACTAAACGTTCTACTTGATATCTACGAGCTATCTGGCAGATACGAACCTAATCCTCCACTTATCCACTATGTGGAAAAGCTGAGTAAAACGGTGAATATCACCTCTCTCAAACTCAAACTATTATTAATACTAGGATATAAAAGATTATGCAAACTCAACAAATTGATACACAGAATATACAGGCGCCAATAGTAAGTTTTATCATCACCACTTACAACCTGCCTACGGAATACCTCGTGGAATGCCTCAAGAGCATCCTGCAACTGTCTCTGAACCCAAAGGAACGAGAAATCATCCTCGTAGACGACGGCAGCGATATATCGCCATTGAGCGGACTGACCGAATATCTACAATACATCATTTACCTGCGCCAACCTAACCAAGGGGTCAGCGTAGCCCGAAACTATGGCATGATGCTGGCCAAGGGCAGGTTCATACAGTTTGTGGATGGCGACGATTATCTCATACAGGCTCCTTACGAGCACTGTCTCGACATCGTGAGATACCACCAGCCAGACATCGTTACATTCAATATGGCGAAAGAGAAGACCACAGAAATACCTTACGAACTTCCTATCCCTATATCTGGTACAGAACTGATGAGTAAGAACAACCTGCATGGCTCTGCTTGCTCCTACATTTTCCGCCGCAGTATTCTAGGAAGCCTCCTGTTTACTCCTGGCATTGTATACGGCGAGGACGAGGAGTTTACTCCCCAGCTATTCTTACGTGCCGAGAGAATTTTCAAGACCAATACCGAGGCTTACTTTTACAGAGAGCACACACAATCGGTACTGCACCAAACAGACAAACAGAGTATCAACCAGCGTATGGACAACAACCTGGAGGTTCTCTTGCACCTCCAGAAACTGCTCGACAAGATACCGGTGGCAGAACGTCAGGCACTCAGCCGTCGCATCGCCCAGCTCACGATGGATTATCTCTATAACAATATTCGCCTAAAACACTCCTTGATAGCTCTCAACCAAGCCATCAAGGAGTTGAAGGAAAAAGGTCTCTACCCTCTTCCTAACAAAGACTATACCAAGAAGTATACTCTTTTCAGAAAGATGATAAGTACATACGTGGGCAGAATGGCTCTATTATTATTGGTAAAGAAATAAACAAGGAATTCTGTAGATAGCAATTATGAAAATACTACTGATGGGAGAATACAGTAATGTACATGCCACGCTTGCCGACGGATTGCGCAAGCTGGGGCATCACGTTACCGTGCTCTCCAACGGTGACTTTTGGAAGGATTATCCACGAGATATTAACATGGTACGTAAGCCTGGAATGCTAGGTGGAATCGCCTATCTGATGAAGTTATACACAATAGTGCATAAACTACGTGGATATGACATCGTACAACTCATCAACCCCATGTTTCTGGAGCTAAAGGCAGAACGCATCTTTCCTATTTATCGCTATCTAAGAAAGCATAACAAGCGAGTGATACTGGGTGGATTCGGCATGGACTACTATTGGGTAAAGGTTTGTTGCGACGACAAGCCTTTGAGATACAGCGACTTTAATATAGGAAAAGAGTTGCGAACCAATGCCGATGCCTTGAAGGAGCGAAAGGACTGGCTGGGAACAGCCAAGGAACAACTCAACCGAATGATAGCAGAAGATTGCGATGGAATCGTGACTGGACTATATGAGTACTGGGCATGTTATCAACCAAGTTTTCCACAGAAAACCACGTTTATCCCCTATCCTATCCACACTTATGCACAGCCATCAGATATACCGCTCACAATCCCCGAAAAGGTAAAACTCTTCATAGGTATCAACAAGAGTCGAAGCGAGTACAAGGGTACCGACATCATGCTTAAGGCGGCGCAAGCCATCGTAGAGAAATATCCTGAGCGAACCGAGTTGCGTATCGCCCAAAACATTCCTTTCCGTCAATATGTGGAAATGATGAACGGGAGTGATGCCATCCTAGACCAACTATACAGTTACACTCCAAGCATGAACCCACTGGAGGCGATGGCTCGTGGCATCATCTGCATCGGGGGCGGAGAGCCAGAGAACTATGAGATTATCCATGAAACCGAACTTCGCCCCATCATCAATGTGCAGCCCTATTTCGAGAGCGTATACCAGGAATTGGAGCACCTTGTGCTTCATCCCGAATTGATACCTAAGCTCAAGCAGCAAAGCATAGCCTATATCAACAAGCACCACGATCATATAAAGGTGGCGAGACAATATGAGGAATACTACAAGAGTCTACTATAGAGACTCTTGCAGTAAAGTACAGCATGGCACTCAGTCATCCATCCACATCTTGAATCCTTCGTTACGCACTGTCTCTAGATGGATGGAAGGGTCGCTGCCGAAATGCTTCCTTAGGCGGTATATCATATTATTGAGGCTCTCTTCTGAGCAATAGACTCCTTTCCATACGGTTTCCTTGAAGTCTCGAAACCACAAACGAAAAACGGTGTGATGTATGAAAATTATACAGAAGATTGTATGATTTTCATACAATCTGCCTCTCGTAATCCCTATTTGTTTGGTAGTAAATAGAAAAAACTGTATTTTTGCAAACAAAATTGAACCAAGAGTAAGGAGTATGAAGAAATTTTTATTGTTGACTTTATTGACATTTTCGATTGAAGTTTCTGCCCAAAAGGTAGATACCGTGAAGACTCAGCATATTAATGAGGTGGTTGTTACTGCTCAAAATCATATAGCCATCAAAGATGGTGTCTCGTATATTCCAACTCCAGAAGAACGCAAGTCTTCTTCCAACTATTCTGCATTGTTGGCTCGCATGATGGTGGCAGGATTGCGTGTTGACGAGTTTTCTAATAAAGTGGAGACTAATTGGGGCAAGGAGGTTCACTTCTTTATCAATGGTCTGGAAGCTAGTGATTGGGAGATAAAAACTCTTCGCCCAAAAGAGGTGGCACGGGTGGAATTCCTGCAGTCACCTTCTGAACCCAAGTACAAAAATTATCCTGCTGTAGTCAATTTCGTATTACGTGAATATGCGTATGGAGGTTATGTGATGGCTGAGGCAAACCAGGGCTTTGGCAACTATGACTATGGGGATTATACGCTTGCAGGGAAACTGAAAAAAGGGCGTATGACTTATCAAGCAGTCGTGGGCACTTACTATAAGAATGCTTATGAAATCGTGGGTAACAGTGATGTTACATACACTTATAATGATGGTT
>CAVKXW010000276.1:0-3498 GCA_963660215.1 Bacteroidaceae bacterium
TTTAAGGGAGCCTTTACTGAGCAGTATGTCATGCAACAGTTGCAAGTAATTGGTCAAGAGCCAAAGACTTTGAGTTGGCTATCCAGTGGTTGCAAGATGCTGGTATTATATATAAGGTAAACCGTATCAAGGAGCCAAAGATTCCTCTCAAGTTCTATGAGGATTTTGATGCTTTCAAGTTGTTCTTGTTAGACTGTGGGCTCTTGGGATGTATGGCTGATACGCCTGCCGACCAGATGCTCATTGGTGACAATGTGTTCACGGAATTTAAGGGAGCCTTTACTGAGCAGTATGTCATGCAACAGTTGCAAGTAATTGGTCTTTCTACATACTATTGGAGCAATAGCAAGACTCCTTCCGAGATTGATTTTGTCATACAAGAGGGAAGCAGGGTAGTCCCTGTTGAGGTGAAAGCGGAGGAAAACGTGCGAGCTCGTTCCTTGTCGCAGTTCATCAAAGACAATCCAGGACTGAAAGGTCTTCGTTTTTCGATGAAGGGGTATGTTGACCAAGGCTGGATGGAGAATGTTCCATTGGTAGCTGTTTCGGCATATTTTGCCCATTTGCCTATGTCTTAGGAAAAAAGAAATATCAAAAATAGACCGCACACCGCACGGATATGATGCAACTTGTTGAAAAACAGATGTTTGTAGAGTGCGGTGTGGTGAAAAGACCGCACTCTGTAATGGCTTGCTATATAGGTGTTTATACTATATCCGTGCGGTGTGCGGTCTATTTTCAAAATTTCTTGCAGCTCCGCTATCCATCGGGTAGCATCAAGACATATATCGGGAGGTAGCAGTATCTACATCGTGATGTAGCTGCGACTGTCTAGTTAGGACAGTTCCGCTGTCTCACTGAGAAAGCCTGGCTGTCCTAGGCAGATAGTTGCTGCTACTACGGTATGTAGGTTTTCCTCCTTCCCTTTTCTTTTACTCGAATGTCCTATGCTATTGATGATAGCTTTGGCTACTCCATTCATATACAGGCAGGATGGTGATATGTGCGCCGTTGATTTCTTCCTCTGCATACTCATGGTCAGTCAGCAGGAGCAAGTTCTTGCATTTGGTCTGTCTATGAGCCAATAGCAATCCGTTGATTTCTCTTTTCCTGGTCTTTTCGTTGGATATGTCGTACGAAACCTGGATGCATTGCAATACCTTGTTGCCGTCGCATACCACAAAGTCGCATTCTCCAGAGCGGTCTTTTAGATAATATACATCCCAACCTTCGAAATGGCAGCGTCGAATCAAATGAGAAAGTACGATTGTCTCCAGTCGCCAACCTAAGTTGTCGCCAGCAAAAGCATTCTCTCGCTTGTTCATCAGTGCTACGTCGATGGCATAGAGTTTTTCTTGCGTGATGCGTAACTTGCTCTTGGCGGAGAACTTCTTAACCCCAATTAGTAGGTATGCTTGTTTGAGATAGTCGATGTAGTTCCTTACTGTATGCGGAGACTTGAAGCCGAATGTTTCGGCGAGTTCGCTGATGGATGGCACTACTGGCGAGACGTTGAGAAGATGATTTGCCATGTTCTCGAAGTTGGCAGGGAATGTGATGCTGTAGCGTTGCTCAATGTCTCTTTTCAAGATATTGCTCACCAAGTTGGAAATATATTGCCTTTTGTCCTTGACGAGCATCAGTTCAGGGAAACCACCTTGCTGCATGTACTTGTCGAATGCGGCTCTGCATTGTGCGATGCTTTTTGTCGTAAGTGCCTTACTCTCTACGCCTTTAATTTGGCAATATTCCTCGAAAGAGAAAGGATAAAGGGGAATCTCGCAACTTCGTCCTGTCAGATGGGTAGCTAAATCATTGCTAAGAAGTTTGGCATTGCTGCCTGTTAGCACAACGTGCAACTTGGTTCTGAGCAGTCGGTTGACAAACAAAGGCCAACCTTCCACATTCTGTATTTCATCCAAGAAGATATAACGGAAGTCGCCATATATCTTGTAGAGTACTTCCAAGATGTCGCTGAGCTGATTGGTTCGCAATCCCGTCAAGCGTTCGTCATCAAAATCTACATAGGCGAATTTCTCTTCAGTATGCTGTAAAACTTGGCAGCATAAGGTGGATTTACCGCAACGGCGTACCCCTATGACGACTTGAGCCTGTGGACTGTTGAGGTCTACAAGTTGCTCTTCTTGTCGAGTGCAAAGCCTTTCGCTCCTTCGGCTCTCGATTTCTGCTTTTTGGTCGCTTAGAATGATTTCCAAGTTCCTCTTATCTATAACTTCCTGTTTCATAGGCGCAAAGATAAAACAAAAATACGATATAATGCCTTATTTTACAAGTTTTAATAAGCTAAAACGCCTTATTTTGCAAGTTTTGCAGCTTTAGAATGCCTTATTTTACAGATTTTATGGTTTCTCATTGCCTTATTTTACAAGTTTCGCAATATTTCTTTTCGCCAAGAAGCAATCATCCTCATGCGAGAAGATGATGCCGATGGCTTGGAGGTAAGAGTAGATGATGGTGGTGCCGACGAATCGCATTCCCCTTCGGTAGAGGTCTTTCGATATGCTATCGGAGAGGTGAGAAGAGGTGAGGGTGTTCTCATGAATGGTCTTGCCGTCGGTGAAACTCCAGATGTATTTGTCGAAACTCCCCATCTCACTTTGGATGGCAATGAAGACCTTGGCATTGCTGATGGCAGCCTTGATTTTCAGTTTGTTGCGGATGATGCTTGCGTCTTGGCAAAGTTCCGCTTGCTTTTGCTCGTCATATCGGGCGATGGCCTCATAGTCGAAGCTGTCGAATGCTCGGCGGAAAGCTTCTCGCTTGTTGAGCACGCACTCCCAAGACAGTCCTGCCTGAAAGGATTCGAGCAGCAACATCTCGAAAAGTTTGTGGTCATCGTGTACAGGTATGCCCCACTCATGGTCGTGGTAAGCGACATAGAGAGGGCTCTGGATATTGCACCAATGGCATCTGATTTTGGTATCTATTGTCATAGCAGAGATGGTTTGATGCCGCAAAAATACTTGTTTTTACTCATATCACAACAAAACTCGTCCTTAAAAATGTATAAAACGGTAAAAACTCGTCCTTAAAAGTGTTGTGGATGTCGAAAAGTCGAACTAAAAAGTGTATGATGCTATGTCTTTGCATGCCTCTTTCTTAGTTTTAACACAAAAAAGATGGAGGTATGCGAAATATTTTGTAAATTTGCAGCACCCATCGAGTAAATTTACGGAAGAATTAATAACAATCAAAACATAATGATTATGGACAGATTTTACGTACAATCCAGATTCTGGGGGGGGTAAATATAAGCCTCTCTTAGTATGGTTATTCCTCCTTATCGGAATAGGCCAAACCTTGGCTGGACCTCGTGATTTCTTGCAAGCCCAAAAGATAGCGCAGCAGAAAGCGGCAACTTTGGGAGCAAGCATCAGCGAGCAGAACATCCAGCAAGCCAAAACCAAGGGGCGTGGGGTAACCACCCCACAGCAAACCACACCTTATTATATCTTCAACTTCAATGACAGCACAGGT
>CAVKXW010000277.1:0-3488 GCA_963660215.1 Bacteroidaceae bacterium
TTAAGAAATCACAAGCCACCAAGGATAAAACCTTGACTAGTAATGGCTTCTATATGGCTAATGCTCCATTGTGTAATACTGCTGGTGGCTCAACAGACCCTGGCTCTTCAGCTAAAGTGTCTACTTTGGTAGATGTATCTAGTACTATCTATGATACCGAAGCTGAAGCTAAAGCTGGTAATGCAGCTCAGATTTATGTAGAACGTGGTGTTGCAAAGGTTACTTTCAGTAATAGCAATTCTGTTGATAAGGCTGACAATGGTACAACTGATAAAGTCGCTTTTGAAGTTACTGGTTGGGCTATAGACAACACCAATCCTACTACCTATTTAGTTCGTTCTACAGACGATTTCGATAAATGGATAAGCTATGCCAACGAGAAAGTTACAACTAACAAGTTTCGTTTTGTGGGTGGCACCGCTGTCGCCACGGGTCTATATCGCACCTATTTCGCTAAGGATATGAACTATGATACAGATGTAACAGAAATGAAACGTGTTGCAGCTGATGGTTTTAAGACTACTTTTGGAGATCAGAATCCTCAATATTGCTTTGAGAATACATTTAATGTAGCTCATCAGAATGAAGATCAAACAACCTTAGTGACAATAAAGGCGAAGTTGAACAATGGTACAGATTTCTATATTGTGGGAAATGACCAAGCTACCCTTTATACAAAAGAAAACATGACGAAATTTGTGAAGGGTAAGTTTATTTCTGTAGAAGAAGCATGGTTAAGTGCTAACACAAAATCTGGTTCAACCATAGGAGAAGATGACATTACTGTAACTTTTGACAAAGATGATGCTGGCGAGATTAATATATCTAGCATTACTGTAGCTGAGTCAAAATTAAAAGAAGGACATGCAGCTTTGCCAGCTTTGACTGATGTCAAGACTGCTGTTGGAATGATTCAGCATTATAAGAATGGTGAGTCTTATTATACAGTGCGTATCAAACACTTTGGTGATGATTTGACACCTTGGGCAAAAGGTGAACTTGGTGTAAAACCTGGTGAGGTTTATCCTAATACTGATAGTAAAGCTGAGAATAATTGGCTCGGTCGATACGGTGTCCTCCGTAACAACTGGTATGATATTTCTGTAACAGGTGTAAAGGGCTTAGGTTCACCTACGGTTCCTACATTGACCAAGACAACTGATGATGAGCTCGACTCTTACATCGCAGTTCAAATAAATGTTCTCTCTTGGGCTAAGCGTACACAGAGTGCAACTTTACACTAAGATGGTAATAGAATGAAGCTTGGTATGTTGTAAAATTCAATACTAAGCTTTACGAAAACAAATATACAGACAAACTATAATAGAAAAGCGATATGATAGCGCAGAAGATGAGTAGATGGATGAAGGGAGTCATGGCAGCCGCCATGACCCTCCTGGTCGTTACCTCATGCCACGACTATTGGCATCAGGATTATAGCGACTGCCCTAACGGAGTATATGTGAAATTCAAGTATGATTATAACCTACAGCGTGCCGACATGTTCCCAGACCATGTGGGACAGGTGACGCTCTATGTGTTCGACGAGAATGGAAGCTTCGTCACTTCGCAAACCGAAACCAATTCTGCGCTATCATCGCCTCTCAAAGACCCCAACTATGTGATGCACATCGAGAACCTGCCTGCTGGCAAGTATCAGTTCCTCGCCCTCACTGGGCAGAACGCATACGTTGACCAGCTCCAGACGAATCGTGCCAAGTTCGTTCGCACCGAGCCATCGGCTAAGAGCGACGACATCCATAAGCTGGAGGTGAACCTCGAACACGAGAATCGAGGCGATTATGACGAGGTGGTGAACCAAAGTTTGCCTCTTGATACGCTTTGGCATGGAATGCTGACCAGTGGGGTGGAAGTCTCAGCCTCCAAGCCTGCCTATGCCACCATTCCTCTGATTCGTGACACCAAGAAGATCAATGTCACCCTGCGTGAGCTTGACGACCCGACGACGATGGATGTCAACGACTACTCGATGACCATCACCGACCACAATGCTCGCATCCTTTGGGACAACTCGCTCGACGAATCCCGTACCCTCGTCTATACCCCTCATGCCACATGGAACACTGAGGATGCCGACGACCAGGGCAAGATTGCGCATGCCGACTTCATGACCTCTCGCATTCTGAAGCATGACAACATCGATGCTGACGGTCGACTCACCATCGTGAGCAAGGAGACAGGTAAGGCTGTGGTGGATGTCAACCTGCCCGATCTCTTGAGCCGCATCCGCACCAGCGAGGAGTTCAGCTACAGTGCCCAGGAGTTCTTGGATAGAGCCTACGACTACAAGCTCCAGTTCTTCTTGCAGAAAGGCAAGCTGAAGTATTGCTACATCACCATCTCGGTGAACGTGCTGAGCTGGAGCAAGCGCATCCAGTTTGAGGAATTGAACTAATAAGATAATGAACACGCCCTGAATTGAAAATCGGCATCCGAAGGGAAAGCCAAAGGGCAAAAGCTTTATTATTTAAAATTAAAAGTAAATGTTGCGAAAGAAAACCATAACCCGTTTATTCCTAGCCCTTTGGCTGGTGCTGTCGTTTGCATCCTGTGCAAGCGACACTGCCAGTGATGTGCCTCAGAATCAGAGCAAGGCTTATCTGCAGGTAAATGTGGTTCTTAGCGAAGGGCAAACTACTCGTGGCACGCGAGCCTATGATTTTACAGATACGCCCTCAGGTGGAGAAAAAGGAGATGGCGACGATGCTGGCGTGGAATATGAGCGACAAATCGAAAGTATAACCCTGCTTCTCTATACATCTTCAAAGGATGATATGACTGATGATGCTGCTGTTATCAAGGATATTGTGCATTTCAACCATCCAGTAGCCACTAATGGTAATAAAACAGCATGGAGTTCTGGCACGAAAGAGGTTGATCCCATGATTATGAAGCAGAATTATCATCTGTTAGTTATAGCCAATCCGATAGATGATATGAATGAATGGAAAGGCAAAACATTGAAAGAAGTGATAGACTATCTTGTGATGAACACCTGCAATCGTGATGAAACGGATGTGATGAAGTCTACTTACTTTATGATGTCTTCCATGAAAGATGTTCAGTTGACAGAGGATAAGCATGCAGGCACCGAGTCCGATCCTTATACGGCAACAGCGGTGATAGAGCGTTTGGCTTCACGTATTGACATTATGCCTAATGCGCTTTGGAATGATAAAGCTAACTGTTATTATTATAATGTGATGGAAGGAAGCCAGTTGGTAGGTGGATTCGCATTGAAGCAAGTTGTTCCATACAATGTATTAACATCAGGTGTTTACCTTAAGCGCAGAGTAACGAATGGTGATGATGTCAATACGATAGATTATAATGGTGATGAAGTGGAAAACAATAAGCAGTCTGCCAATTACATCATTTGTCCATGGAGCTCAGATCTTTCAAAAGCTACTTATCGTAATCCTAAAAAAAGTGAAGTTTCTGAGTGGTTTTCAGAAACGCTCCCTACC
>CAVKXW010000278.1:0-3486 GCA_963660215.1 Bacteroidaceae bacterium
CTCAGCTGCATCGCATCATCATGCAGTTTGATGGATGGAAACTGTATAAGATGGATGAGGTGTAAAAAGCGAAATGTCGTTAATCCTTGCTTAATAATCGTTTTATTGTACTTATTTATTAATACCGTTAATAATGGAAATCAAAGAAGGCTATATGCCCTTCATGGGCTATCAGACATATTATCGCATCGTAGGCAAGACGGAAGAGGGCAAGAGTCCTATCATCCTCTTGCATGGTGGACCGGGCAGTACCCACAATTATTTTGAACTGTTGGATAGAGTGGCAGAGTCGGGGCGTGCTGTCATCAGCTACGACCAGTTGGGATGTGGCAACTCTTATGTGGAGGGGCATCCTGAGTTATGGACTCCTGAGACTTGGCTCAACGAACTCTGTACCCTCATCGACTATCTGCATTTGGATAGCTTTCATCTCTTGGGACAATCTTGGGGCGGAATGCTCGACATCATCTATCTCATCGAGAAGAAGGCGAAAGGTGTGAGGACTGCCATCCTCTCCAGTACCCTTTCGAGCAGCAAACTTTGGGCGAGCGAGCAGCATCGCATGATTAAGTTTATGTCGGAGGAAGACCAGCGTGCCATTGCCGAGGCTGAGGCCAACAATGACTTTTCGAGCGAGGCATACGCCAAGGCTAACGAACGATTCATGCTCTTGCATTGTGCTGGCGAGGTAACAGAGGATAGTCCTGAGTGCCTTCGCCGTCCGAAAAAATCTGGTGCCGAGGCTTATCTCTATGGTTGGGGACCAAATGAGTATAATCCTACAGGTTCGCTAGGAGACTATGATTACACCGATAGACTCCATGAGATAAATGTGCCTTGCCTGATTATGAGCGGAACGAATGACCTCTGCACGCCGCTCATCGCCAAGACTCTGTATGATGGCATCGCCGACTCGAAGTGGGAACTCTTCGCAGGGGCTCGCCACATGCCATTTGCCGAGCAGACCGACAAGTATTGCGAGGTGTTGGAGAAATGGTTGGAGGAGCATGAAGGGTAAGCGATAGGTCTCTCTTCATGAAAGTTTGGACATCAATAAAAAATAGAGAAATGAATGATAATTTAAGGTTTTGGTATTTTATGTTCATCACTGTCACATGGATGGCAGCGTTGGGGTGTGCGTTCTTTTGGATAAAGACAGGTGTGTTTCACGCCCTGTTGTTGTCGTATGGTCTTTATCCCGGTGCCTATTTCTGGGGCAGGGACATTGGCAAGCGACTCAGTACGCAGAAGCGAGAGACGGCAGTGTTGGTAGTGATGCTCATCTTCCCTGCGCTCTTCTTCAAGGGGACAGAGGTGACCGTGCCAGAGTTCTATCTGGGTGTAGGCATCGGCGACTTGGTGGGCTACTTCGTCATGAAACTCTGGGGCAAGTATCCTTTCCCGAAGGATAGGTAATGTGCTCATGATAAAACGACAAGAATATGGAAACATTCAATGAAGTAATATCTGGCAATCAACTGGTATTGGTTGATTTCTTTGCGACATGGTGCCAGCCATGCAAGATGATGCACCCCGTGTTGGAAGACTTGAAGAAAACTGTGGGCGACAAGCTTCGCATCATCAAAGTGGATGTGGATGCCCACAATGATGTAGCGGCACTGTACGATATTCGCTCCGTCCCGACGCTGATGCTCTTCCGCAATGGCAAGGTGCTGTATCGGGAGAGCGGTGCCATGTCGAAGGCAGACTTGATGGCTTTGCTCGATCCATTCATGTAATAACTATAAAATGATGTACATAAATAATGAGAAAGATTATAATTCCACAAAAGGAAATCAAGAACCGTCATCCTAAGGGATTGACTTCTTATACTGATGGCGATTACGCTAAGTTTGCCAGTAAACTGCTGGCTATGATAGAGGCTTTTGGGGTGGCTGATATGACAAGCCAAGAGAAGAAAGACATAGCCATCAATCTTACGATGTATTTTGAGGATGTGCTGGCAGATGCAGGCATTTGGCGAGGCTTTACCAACCAAATGCAGGACATGTATGGCAAGTTCTTGCCTTTCTATAGTATTGACGAACAGGACTATTATCAGGACGAACCGAACTTGGAGGATGTGAAGTTCGTGATTTGGAATACCTTGGTGAATAGTCGTGTACCACAAGGCAGAGTAACCAATCCAGAGACTCCTGTCATCACAGACTTGTCGCCAGTGCTTTATCACTTTATGCAAGAGCAATTCGAGCAAATGCCTGTCAACGATGACTTGAAGACTTATTTCGAGAAGGCGGAATTCATGGATGATTTTTACCAGCAGCGTGACTTGCTCAAGTGGATTGCTTACGATTGCTATCTTACAGCTATTCCTGATAGTGATGAGGCTGTTATGGAGTTGGCGCAAGAATACTCGAAAGTGATGCAAGGCAACTTGGCTTCTGCGATGTATCTTGCAGAGAGCGTAATACCTTTCTCTCGCAAGGTGGGTCCGTTGGCGGTGTATCCTATCTATTGGTTGGCAATGATACTGTTGGCAAATGGCGATGAGGAGAAGATGCATTGGGCTGAGGAAGAAGAATTTCTGACTTCCGATATTTATAGAATAGTGAAAGCGGACAGGAATAAGGGCATGACCTTGGAGAGCAACAAGGGCGAGAAGTTCTTTGTGTCTGATGATGGACTCGCCAATCCTGAGGCAAGCTGCTATGACTGCAAGTGTGTGGTAGGCTCATTCGTGAAGTATCGTGGCGAATGGTTTGTCAATGCAGATAGTGTTTGGATGCCTGGTGGAGTGGAGTTGTTTGAGATGACGAAAAAGGAAGTTGCCGAAAAGAATGTTACGGTAGGGCCATTATATGATAAACTGATGAAAAAGTCGGGTGGAAGTCCTTTCTTCTATTTCGCAAATTATAGTGAACTTACCGATTTCTTGGTAAAGGAAATGGGTATGCCTAAGAAGTTTGCAAAAGAGGCGAAATTCCCTGATGTTGACAATACAGGCTTTGTTCTAGGTGTCTTGGGACGTGACAAACCTTTTGGTGTGTTCGCTGGTGGAGCGGAAGTTTGTTTGAAGGAAGACCGCAACCCATATTATGATGCCAAGAAGGCAAAGAGCAAGGCTTTCCATGTGGCAATGAAGTTGCCTGCCCCTCTCTTGAAGTATGCGATGGAGCATGACATGTTGCCAGATGCGCAATTGAACTCAGTGTTTGGGGAGGAACGTGGCAAGGAATTGGTACGCAATGACTATGATTTCTTGGCAAGGGCTCTGATGAAGGATGAGTATGAGGAAGGCGAGTAGTGTTTATCCTATCATGATAGTTGAGTAGTCTTATCCTATCATGATAGGAATCACTTCCTCTTCATCGGGCCAGTGTGGCAAGTAGAGCAGTGGTCGGGGTGTTCCTCCTAGCCCCGACCAATCTATTCTCTTCACATAGTCGAAGTCTGGAGGTCCGAAGTCGAAACTCCTGCCATAGAGCACGATGGCACCTCTGCCTTCGTCTATTTTCCAAAGGCCTC
>CAVKXW010000279.1:0-3482 GCA_963660215.1 Bacteroidaceae bacterium
ATTATATATATTATAATATATACATATTAAGATGAAGGTCTCGAATAGTCGAGAACATGATTTTTTTGGCAAAGTCACGGTCACAGGTCACGCTTTCAACTTACTTCTACCATGCAGGTAGCAAACTTTTTGCCATTTACCCTTGCATATCAGGATATTTTTTGTAACTTTGCCACGAAAATCCAAAAATAGTAGCATCGAATGGGAAATTATCTGAATAAAGGCAATGACGGTTTTGCATCGCTCCGCAACTCAAAGTTTGTGGATAAGAGCATGCTGATAGCGGAAGTGAACTCTGTGATGATGACGGAGAATCGCTTTCTCTGCGTTACTCGTGCTCGTAGGTTTGGCAAGTCTGTGGCTGTAAAGATGCTCAATGCCTACTATGACAAGTCGTGTGATTCTCGTGAGTTATTCCAAGGATTGGCTATCAGTAAGGACAAAACTTTCGAAAAGCACCTTAACCGTTATCCTGTTCTTTACCTTGACATGACAGACTTTGTCACAAAATATGGAAGAGACGAGCATATCGTAGAGTATATCAAGCGAGATATTTGCGAAGAGCTAATGAGATTGTATGAAGGTGTTGCGATGAAATCCAACGATGACTTGATGGACTTGCTGGTGAGTATCGTTGACCGCACAGGTGAAAAGTTCGTATGCTTGATAGACGAATGGGATGCGCTTTGCCGTGAGGGGCAGGAGAAACAGATGGACGAATATGTGGATTTGTTGCGACGACTCTTCAAAGGGAGTATGACGGAGTATGTGTTCGCTTGCTCATATATGACTGGTATCCTCCCTATCAAGCGTTACAATACCCAGTCGGCACTGAATAATTTCGATGAATACACGATGCTCAGTCCTGCACAGCTGGCTCCTTATTTTGGATTTACGGAGCAAGAGGTGAAAGACCTGTGCGCTGATGGAGCAATGGACGTTTATGAGATGAAACGTTGGTATGACGGTTATGAATTGGGGGCAGAAAAAGCTATGTACAATCCGTATGCCGTGATGCGTGCTTTGAAACGCAGATCGTATGAGAGCTTCTGGACGAGCACCAATACCTTTGAGAGCCTCAAACGCTATATCACAATGAATTTCGAGGGATTGAAAGACGATATAGTCCATGCCCTCAATGATATTCCTGTGAAGGTGAATGCATTGCGATTTAGCAATGATATGCACAAGGTGGAGTGCAAGGACGATGTGCTGACTTTGCTTTGTCACTTGGGCTATCTCTCTTACAATAACGAGACGAAGTGTGCCTGCATTCCGAACTATGAGGTGCGCCAAGAGTTTGAGACAGCCATAGCGGATACCAGTTGGCAGGAAGTGACCAATGCCTTGCAGCAATCCGAAAGTCTAATGTCGCATTTGCTCAATGGCGAAGCCGACAAGGTGGCAGCTTGTGTAGCAGAGGTGCATGAGCAGAATACGAGCATCTTGAAGTACAACGACGAGAATTCCTTGGCTTGTGTGCTTTCTCTAGCATTTTACACAGCGAGGAACCGCTATGAGATGATTCGTGAAATGCCGACAGGTAAGGGTTTTGCCGACATAGTCTTATTGCCTTATCGTCATATAGATGCTCCAGCTATCGTATTGGAGTTGAAATGGGATGAAAGTGCAGATACAGCTATTGTGCAAATCAAGCGCCAAGGATATACAAAGACTTTACAGCACTATGCTGGTGATGTGATGCTTGTGGGTATCAACTATGACAAGCGTACGAAAGTGCATAGCTGCAAGATAGAGAGAATAGTTAAGAAGTAAGAACTATCATAAGTTAGGCTTATTTTTCGCTTAGCTTATGATAGTTTACTGCCAAGATTTTAAGTTTTTTATTTCACTTTCCACCCATCTATCGTTCCTGTTTTCGACGAGAAGTTGCAACCTATCTGGTAGATGGCTCTATTGTCCGCAGCATATTCTCTTACATAGCCCATATCCTCTATCTGCTGAAGGGCATCCACAGCCGAGCCGTCACGCTTGAACTCGAAGATATAGACATTTTTCGGAGTCTCTACGATGCAATCCACTCTACCCTCGCTCTGCTCTTTCTCGATGAATACAGTAAAGCAACTTATCATTCTCAACACGAGGTAGAAGGTGTATTGGAAATAACGCTCCTTCTCTCGCTCGTCATCCTTACGACGCTGGCTATATGGGATGCTGGCGAAGAAAGAAGTGAGCAAAGTCTCCAACTTTTTACAATCGCCTTTCTCCATACTGCTCACCACCTGCATTCCCCAAGAAGCAGGAGATTCCTTTATTTGCAAATAGCTCGTTGCCAACATCGTGACAAAGCCACGCTTCACCTCATCGTTAGGAAAATCCAACAGATAAGAATCCATATCCATGTTCCAGTCCTTTATGGTAAGATATCCACTCTGGTAAATCATTGGCAATGGGGCTTCTACATCCGCACGATAATCTACGAAATCTTCCCTAGGATAATACTTGCCTGTCAGCTCATTCAGATTCTCCTTGCAATGGGACAGCAAACGAATCAAATAAGTAGGCGTGCCTGTAGCAAACCAATAGTCTGACAGAATCTTCTTGCTCAGAGAATTCAAAATGCTGAATGGATTATAGATGTCGAGCATATTCGGGCTGAAATGATAGCCGTCAAACTTGCGCTTCAACTTATATTTCATCTCATCCTCAGAAACCTTGTATCTCGCAGCCATCGCCTTGATTTGCTCATCGAAGGTCGTATATAGCTCCTCCTTGGTAATGCCGCAAAGTGCCTCATATCGTTCATCCAGACTGATGTCGTCTGGCTGGTTAAAGCCACTGAATACACTTACTTGCGAGAATTTTGTGACACCAGTCAACAAGACAAACTGCAAGTCGGCATCGGCAGCCTTGAAAACAGAATAAAACCCCTTCAATACCTCTCGGTTCCAATCCTCCAATTTTCTTTTCTGACCATCTATCGTGATGTATAAATCTTGGTCCAAGACATCCAACAGAGGCTTGTCGTATTCATCAATCAAGACAACGGCACGCAGTCCTGTTTTCTTATGGGCTGCCTTCAGGACATAACAGAACCTATCTCCAAGCGTATCATGAAAGGGATCTTTTCCGTAAATAGATTCTTGGGCTTCCACAAATCCCGACAGGTTTTTCTCCAACTCCCCACCTGCTGTAAAGTTTTTGCCATTAAAATCTATATGGAACACAGGATACTGCTTCCATTCCTTCTCCAACTCATCAATGGCAAGTCCCTTGAACAATTCCTTCTTACCCTCGAAATAGCATTTGAGAGTAGATACGAGCAATGACTTTCCGAATCGTCGAGGACGACACAGAAAGTAGATTTGACCATTATGCACCAAATCATAGACCAAATCTGTCTTGTCTAAATAGACGTAGCCCCCCGTTATGATTTTCTCAAAGTCTTGTATTCCTATAGGATATTTCATATTGCTGCCTTTTTATATGTTCGGTGGCAAAGTTACGAAAAAATATTGATA
>CAVKXW010000280.1:0-3468 GCA_963660215.1 Bacteroidaceae bacterium
ATATTGCTGCCTTTTAAAATGTTCGGGGCAAAGTTACGAAAAATATTTCATATTTCCTCTGTTGGAGTAAGTTTTATTTCTTCAGTTGGCTATTTTACCTTTGCAGTCCTCACACAATCCATGCTTCATATAGAATGTGTTCTTGCCGTGGGCATCTTGCATCAGGCATTTCGGATTATCCTTTTTGCAATGCGGTAATCCACGAGAATGCAAGAACTCGTGCATCGTCACCTTCCATAGGTCATCCTTTCGCTTCAGTCGATAAGTGGAAACCACACAAGCATCGCCAGAACGATAGCTCAATCCCATGATGCCATAGTTGTATCGCCCATGAATACTTGTAGATATGTCTCGATGAGTCAAACCAATCGAAACTATCTCATCATTGCCTCCATGCTCCTCATGAAGCATTTTGAGAATCGCCCCTGCCCAATACCTGTTTCTTGGCTTATACAGACAAGAGGCTGGTATCTCTTTCCTTTCCCTTACACAGATTGAAGCATCCAGCTCCGCCTTGGTCTTGTCCCCAAATACCAAAGCCAACTGCTTCACGAATTCTTCTCGCAACCTTTCGGCTTCTTTATCGGAGAAATCACCTAATGGTTGCAATTCTATAACATACCCCAAAGGAGGGCAACAAGGTGTAGAATCCTCCACACACTCAACCATCTCACCATTTTTTATTTCCTTACAACCTTGGGAACAACCACACAAAAGCATGGTTGCCATCCCTATCACTAGCAAAAACATCTTCTTCATATCACTGATATTTAGCATAAATCATTACAGGTCTTCTTTTGGAAGACTTGCGATATATCTCCATTACCTTCGCCACACAATCCCTCGACACCGTGAAGCAACCACGGCTCTCTGTTCCAATCGGGATATATTCCCTCTCTCCCGAAAACCTCGTAACCTTTCCTGCCGAATGAATCAAGATGCCACGAGCCTCTGCAAGATAATTAGTCTTGTCAAGTCCACGAAGGCGAATGGAGTTTTTGAACTTATGCCCCTTCCCTACCATCACATATCGTCCAAGGCTGGAGCAACCGCTTCCGAACTCATTACTGAATTTCGCCTTGGCATCCGTATTTCCTTTTCCACTTCCGTGCATACAATAACTGCTCATCACTCGCTTGCCTCGCTGCAAGTCATAGATGAAGAATCGCTTCTTGCCCGAAGGTATCGAGAAATCAACAAGGATATAATAATCCGTGCTATATCCTCGACGCTCGCAGAAATCCCTCACCTGCGCCAAGTTCTCACAATCCACCTTGCCATACCATTCTTTTGCATCGACATAGCTCTTATACATTGGCCTCGTGTACATTTTATATATAGGAGGGAGGAATGGGATACAAGCTATTATCAGCAAGACCACCAACAATATGACGTATTTCTTTTTCATTCTTCTCTGACACATTTTAGATTCATACGACTTTTCAAGAACTCAATTATCTCCTCTCGCTGATTCACCAGGATAAAATGATTTTCCTCAGGCTTGAAGAAAAGACCAACATCCACTCCCATCTTACTCAACTTGGCAGCTTGACTTGGCATCAACCGAGATGAGTTATCTCTTCCACCACCTATCAAATTCACCAGACAAGGAACTTTCTTCAGTCCGCCGAGATTGCAAGATACGGTCGTGATACTCTTGAAATCCTTGGCATGAGGAGAGTGCATCGCAGCAACTATCGCACTACCGCCATTCGACAAGCCCATCAGATGAATCTGTCGTTTGTCTATATGATACCCCATCCGCTCCAAAGTTGGAATATAAAAAGAGAAAATCGCATTGATGTCACGCAGCCCAAAGATACCAGCCATTCCACGAGTGCCGATGCTCAACACGACACAATTATTCAAATCCTTCCATACTCCCTGATAAAGTTGCCAGTTACCAAGATAGCCATGGCAGAACACAACCAATGGATATTTAAAGCCATTGTCCTTGCTCCACCTCACATTCTCGTCACCTTTCGGATTGCAGATATACACAGCCTTTCCATTTTCTCCCAAGAACTGATTGAAAGCCTGCACATAGACACCCGACATCGGATTTTCATTCCCCAAAATATCGTAGGCATAATAGAAATTACGAATCTTCCCATTGGCTATGTCATCACTAGCCTGCTGCATGAGCGAGCTACCAATACCTGCATACTTAGCCAATGGCACATTATGGATGCCAAAGTTCATAACTTCCTCTTCGGGAATGAGTGTATTGACAACGTATTGCAGCAATGGAGGCTGCTTGGCATTTCCCTTATCGTCCAAATACACCAGCCTCACCCTATCACCCGAATCAATACGATAACGAGGCATGGCTATCCAGAGGCTAAGCAAGAAACACGCCCAATAAGGTTTCATCCCATACTTCTTCGCCCACAAAGGAAGCCACTCGAAGACATGCTTCTTCCAAACCAAAAAGAGCAACATCAACATGATAGTCTTATAAAACAGGGTTGCAAAACAAGCCCATGCCACAACTATCAGCACAGAAAGAATACATTTCTTTGTCATAACTAACCTTTTATATTTTTACTCTTTGCATACCTATATAGCAACCAACTTACCAAAGCATCAGCAAGAAATATCACAACGAAGACAAAAATGTTTAGCATAACATACCCATCCCAAGAATGAAAAGACAAAGTCTGCAACTCTTGAACACACTTCTGACCAGCCGCCTTTAAAGACAATCCCATATAATGCTGCCAAACGGCAAAAGTCATCATCGCATTGAATAAGAAATAAATGCTTGACAACAGAAACGGAAGAGCAAAAGGCTGTTTTTTCTTCATATAGCCTCTCATACTTACCACTACAGCAGGGATGGCAAAAAGTGTAGGCAACAATGAATGAATATAGATATTCTCTAATGTACAAACATCAAGATAGGTCATACCTGTCATGAGTGCAAATATTGTCATCAGAGCGCAACAGATACCATACAATCCCTCTATCATGCCTAGAGGAGAATAAACACTCACGATAAAACTTGCCAAAAGCAAGAATCCGACCCCAAGAAAAACAGCCCATCGTTTCAGCCATGGATAAAGGATTGCTGCCACATTAGTGAACAACAAAGCAAGATAGGCTCCCATTGCTGCAGGATACGCCTTCGATGGAGAATAGCGTTCCTCACACCAAAGCATATAAACCAACTTGTCGCTAATATTTAGTCCTGCATGATAAATTCCATAACCATACAGCAAGGTCAGCAACCAAGCTATTCCCGCAAATATAAAATGTCTTTTCCATGTCAAAACAACCGCAGCAACAAAAGCCGTCAAAAAATTCAAAATTATAAGTATCTGCATCTTTATTGTTTTCTTTTTATGCTCTAAGTTTTTTACAATAACAAATCTGCATCACTGGAAGTTACCAATACCACCCTACTGTTTCTTTTAACAATAATATTTATATCCAGCCATACATATGGACAACAATGACATCCATAAG
>CAVKXW010000281.1:0-3464 GCA_963660215.1 Bacteroidaceae bacterium
TGATAGAGCTACATTGGTTAGCTCTGACTTGAAATTCCAATGGTATGAGAAGTATGGATTAGATTTCATCCAAAATAAGAGATAGAACTCTTAATACCACGAAAAACACAAACTGAGAAACGAATTTTATTAAGGTTAATATATTGTAGGCTGGCAAGAGCGAAGGCTCTTGCTGGCACCAATATTTATATTTTTCAATTTCATGAATATTTTAGTAACAGGAGCCAATGGGCAGCTCGGTCACGAGATGCAGTTGGTGGCAAAGAATAGTGAGAACAAGTATGTTTTCACGGATGTAGCCGATGGCTATGAGAAACTGGATATTACCAATCTCGATGCCATTAGAGAAATGGTAAAGAAATATGGAATAGAGGTGATTGTGAATTGTGCAGCTTATACCAATGTTGATAAGGCGGAGACAGATTATGTGTTGGCTAATCTGCTCAATAATACAGCGGCTGGCAACTTGGCGCAAGCAATGAAGGAGGTGGAAGGTACACTCATCCATATCAGCACAGATTACGTATTCCAAGGTGATAAGAACATTCCTTGTAAGGAAGATTGGGAGACTAATCCACTGGGTGTATATGGCAAAACCAAATTGGCTGGCGAGAAAAGTATTGCTGCCACAGGTTGCAAGTACATAATTATCCGTACCGCTTGGCTTTATTCTCAATGGGGCAAGAACTTTGTGAAGACCATGCAAAACCTAACAGTCTCTCACGAGACTTTGAAGGTTGTCTTTGACCAAGTGGGAACCCCTACATACGCAGGTGATTTGGCTGCTCTTATATCCCATATTATCGAGACCAATCAACTTGACAAAACAGGCATCTACCATTTTTCTAATGAAGGTGTATGTTCCTGGTATGATTTTGCCAAGGTTATCTGTGAATTAAGTGGTAACACATGCGATATCCAACCATGTTATAGCGAGGATTTTTCTAGTCCAGTAAAACGACCTCACTTCTCGGTGCTAGACAAAAGTAAGTTGAAAGAGACTTTCGGGTTACAAGTGCCTTGTTGGACGGATAGTTTGAAGAAGTGTCTAGGAAAGTTCTATTAAAGTACTGTAAATATTTATAAAGGAGATTGTTATAAATATATTATTTCTAACTCAACTAATTTATAGAATATATTATGCTTAGATTCAGTTTATTTGTCCCAGGTCGCTTGTGCCTCTTTGGTGAACATAGTGATTGGGCAGGAAAGTACCGTTCTATGAACAGTGCTTTAGTGCCAGGTGAAGCCATCGTAACAGGTACAGAGCAAGGTATATATGCAACGGTGGAGAAATCCGAGGATTTCGAGATGTCTTGTTCGGCAGAATCCCTTCTGAAGGTGTGGCATGATTTTCAATGTCCAATGAATGCGGAGGCATTGAAGGAGGTTGCTCGCTCAGGTTCTTTCTTTTCATATTGTGCAGGTGTTGCTAGCTATATGCTAGAGTGGTACAAGGTTGGCGGTGTAAAGATTCACATCAATGAAATGACTCTTCCTTTGAAGAGTGGGCTTAGTTCTAGTGCTGCCATATGCGTGTTGGTTTGTAGGGCGTTCAACGAACTTTACGATCTAAACCTCTCCACGATGGGGGAGATGAATATCGCATACGTGGGTGAATTGAGAACGGCCTCTCGCTGTGGACGGCTAGACCAAGCTTGTGCTTTTGGAGTTCGCCCTGTGATGATGAGTTTTGATGGCGAAGAGATAGACGTTAACCGCCTCAATGTGAAGAAAAACTTGTATTGGGTATTTGCCGACTTAAACGCATCGAAGGATACCGTCCAGATTCTAAAAGACTTGAACAAGGCTTTCCCTTTTGCCGACAATGATAAGGAACAAGCCATCCAAGATGCTTTGGGACCCATCAATCACGAAATTGTGAAGAAGGCAATTTCGCTGATGAAAGAAGGAGATGCCGAAGGGCTTGGAAAGTTGATGACTGAGGCACAAAAAGTATTTGACGAAAAGGTAGCCCCAATGTGTCCTTCGCAATTACAATCGCCTATCTTGCATCAAACTTTGAACGACCCTAAGCTAAAAGAATTGTCTTATGGTGGAAAAGGAGTAGGTTCGCAAGGTGACGGTTCCATCCAGTTCTTGGCAAAGAACGAGGAGTGCCAGAAGAAGATTATCAATTATCTGAACTCTCTCGGCATGTCAGCCTATGCCTTGACATTGAAGGCTCGCCATACCATCAGAAAGGCTGTTATCCCTGTGGCTGGCTTCGGCACTCGGCTCTATCCTGCCACTCGTACGATGAAGAAGGATTTCTTCCCTATCGTGGACAAGGACGGCAAAGTAAAACCTGTCATCTTGATTCTTTTGGAAGAACTTGTGAATAGCGGAATTGAGGAAATCTGCTTGATTCTAGGTAGTGAACAAGAACGTGAGGAGTACAGACGATATTTCGAAACTCGCTTGGCTGATGAGCACTTCGACAAGTTGAAGGTGGAAGACCAAAATTATGAGCGTCATATTTTGGAGATAGGAAAGCGATTGAGATATGTTTACCAAACAGAGAAACGTGGTTTTGGACATGCCGTGTCATTAGCTGCTAATTTTGCAGTCAATGAGCCTGTTTTGCTTTTGTTGGGCGACACTATCTACCGCTCTCATAAGAACAAACCATGTGCCTTGCAGCTGATGGAAGCGTATGAAAAATACAACAAGGCAATGGTGTCTATTCATCCTATCCCATTGAAGGATGTGAGTTACTATGGCATTATGTCTGGATATTGGGAAAATCGTGAAGAGACGGTTATGAATATCACCCAGTTTTGCGAGAAACCCAAGGTTTCGTATGCGGAAGACCATCTGGCGGTAAAGATGCATGATGACGAAAAGGGATATTATTCTGTGTTTGGTCAGTATGTATTGACTCCAGAAGTTTTCGAACAATTGAAGAAGAATATCACTGATGGAGTTGTAAGCGAACGAGGCGAAGTGGAACTTACTACCGCCTTGGAACAAGTGAGAGTTAAGTATGGCTTGATTGGAGTGCAGTTGGATGGCGAGATGTTCGATATGGGTATCCCTAAAGCTTTTAAAAATTGCGTAACAAATTATTCTATTCGTGAAAAATAATCGAGTTGTAAAGGGGATATTTTGGAGTGGAATCGAAAGATTTTCTTCACAAGGGATTCAGTTTGTAATCAGTGTTATTATATCTCGAATCCTTTTGCCACGTGAATACGGATTGATTGCGATGCTTTCAATTTTTATATCGTTGGGTCAAACTTTTATAGATGGTGGTTTCGGTCAAGCTTTAATACAGAAGAGGAATAGAACGGAAATAGATTATTCAACGGCTTTTTTCACAAATCTAGGAGTATCTATTGGCGCATATATCTTATTATTTGTTGGGGCACCATTAATTGCAGATTTCTATAATGAGCCTGAATTATGTGTTTTAGTAACAGTAAAAAAATAACTTGGTACAAAAATGCTAAGCAGATTTGCAC
>CAVKXW010000282.1:0-3453 GCA_963660215.1 Bacteroidaceae bacterium
TTTCGAGGAACTGACGCACGGTGGCACGATGCCAATGCCAGTCCTCTGCAAGCTGTGTCTTGGTTGTGATGAACTGAAAGTTTCCCAACTTATCTGCCACTTCCTTGCTTACGGCTTTCGGCACATAGTGCTCACAAGCCTTGTCCAGCAGATAGCAGAATGCCTCGTGCTTCGAATATCGCTCATTATGTCGGTCCTGGAGTGATGCCAGGAAGCCGACGGAGAGGCTTACCTTTATATTTTGTTTTGGTATATGTTTCATAGAAAATGTCTTGTTGATGTTGTGAAATGTTGATTCTCATTTTGGGACTGAGTGTTATAGAATGTGCCAGTACCAAGTGGCATATTCCAAGAATGAACTAAAAGTAGAAGTTTACGATGTCCTCAGGGCATTGCGCCAAGTGTCTGCCACTGTCGGGGCATTGTGCCTTGAAGATGGCCTTTGAGGACGGATAGTAGATGGATGCCACCAAGAGCAAGCCAACCGTCACGCCCAATGTGTACAGATGGGGAGTGAACATGAACACCAGCGAGGCTGTAAAAGCGATGGCACATGATTTTCTGTTGTCATGCAGTCTATGCAGCAGTCCGTCTGCATAAGAGAACTTGAACAGCAGCAATGCCAACAATGCCGTTACATGAGCACCAATCTCGTTTGGCTGCACTTGGTATGCCACGAAACTGAACACCAATATTGCCATCAGCAACAGCAGCGTGTACAGTTTCCGAAAATTATGCGAAAACACCATGCGGAGATAAAATCTCTGCATCACCCGATTGTTCTTCCTGTAGCACATCGTAGATGCCAAGAGGAGAAGCATAGGGAAGAAAAGAAAGATAATCTTGAATATCATAGCTCAATTTGTAATGTAAAAACGGTCAATAACCTTCGGATAGCTCCAACGATATGATTCCATAGGTGACTTTTTCAAAAAGCCGCTCGACATCCGCCATTGCCAAGGTATTTGACGCAAGACGTTTCTTGAAACCTGCATCGTTTCCCATGAGAGCCTTGGCACTTCGGTCTATGTCAAGCAAGGGTATGTGCCACTCCTGCCCACGGACATAGTCATTGTTGGAATGACAGGCTCGAAGGGTCAGGCACCGACAGCAGACGGTCTGCACTGTGCCATGCCGTGAGACTGCGGTGGCTTTCCAATGGAACGAACTGTCAACGTCTATCCAAGTATGGCATTTGTGGATGATGTCCACGATGCCCTGAAGCTGCACATCGCTCATAAAGGGAACGTAATGTCACATGAAACACATCAGCATGTCCGCCTTGTCACGCTTGTACTTGAAGAAGCCTGTCCTCGCTTGCAGCTCCATGTCGTGGCACAAGTCGCCGTACATGAACTCCAAGGACTCATAGATGGTCACCATGACGGAGTGGACATTTCCGTTGGCATCCGTACTGGCGTTCATCTTGTACATCCGACCGAAATTAGGATTTGAGAAGGCACAGCAGAACTGTCCGAACTCCGTATGTACGGAAGTAATCTTGTGGTAAAGGATGACCAGTTCCATCTGGTCTTCGAACAGGTTCATCACCTCTTCAAGAGGACTAGGCTTTTCCAACTTGAAGTCAAGCAGGACATAACCGTCCTCATAGACTGGCTGTTCCATGCACTCCTGATTGATAAGTTCTGGCAACTGCAATGGTGCGAGTGCCAGGAAGTCGTTGAGAAATTTATGTAGCATTAACGTTGTATTTATAATGAGGAAATGTATAGCTTGATGAACATGTCTGGCAATCCGTCCGTCATCTTTTTGTCCATCTGCAAGGAACGGCTAAGACTTACTATTGTGCCTAAGGCATCTGTCGAGAGTTGAACCAAATCCTTTCGTTGACTCTCTGAAAGCATTGACATGCCGAAATCATCGATGGACAGAAACGGTTGCAGTATCATCCAGAAATAGGCAGTCTGTTGTTCAGCGGAAGTAACCTTTCCGCTCTTAATGTCAGCAACGCAAGTCTGCGCATTGGCGATAATCCTTCGGTTGGTGCGAACCGCCATATATGCCACAGCATCCTTTGCAGGAAAGTTTCCTTTCCTTGAAGATTGGGCAATCATCTTGCACACATCTTCCGTTCCCCTTGTTATATGCGAAACCGACATGTCGCTCATCTCGTGCAGATGAGATAGAAAAGTGTGGAACAGCCTGTCCTCCGTTTTCAAAAAGGCAAGGAACTGGGATTGGTTGGCAATGCCTTCCTTCTTCACCTTTTCCAAGAAGAAATGATAGGTGGTCAAAATCCTCGTCTTGTCTCCTTTATATAAAGGTATGGTGTCCATGCCCTCAAAGAACTTTGACGCAACCTTTGAAAGGCTGTCCATTTCTTTCTTGTCCCTGTAAGGTGTGGCGTTCATCTTCAACAGAAGCACGTCCTTGAAAGTCCTATGCTTGGCGGTCGCTATGCGCATAAACTCGTCACGGATGGAGTCATGGACATTGGAAAAGTCTTCCATAGGAAACGAATGTGCCTTCTTTATGGTGTCACGCATCAGGCAGGATGAAACCGAGTCTTCCAAAGTGCGCCATTTGGATATTTTGTCGGCAAGATGTTCCATAGACAAATCTTTGTCGGATTTTATTCTTGAAAGGAACACCTTTTGCGCATCCAACGCCTCCTTTGCATCATGAAAAGACAATACACTGGCATCTTTTGAGCAGGATGCCAGCAAAAGGATGGCAAGTGTGATGGCAGACAACACGGACATACTATTTCTGCCTCCAAAGTATGATATGCGAAAACTTGAAGTGCAAGACCGCTTGCACTTCACTCTCAATCGGCTTTTTGCCGCAGATATGATAATGTTTATACTTTCCATTTCGGACTTTGTTTGAAATTTGCGGTGCGAATTTACGACTATTTATCGGGTATTCATTCAAACTAAATCAAACTTTATATTTTATTCTCATTCATACTTTGTGGCATGATATGAAATGATAACATATCCAAGAAAGTGCAGCACATCAACCTTTAATTAACTATAATAATTATCAGAGTATGATTATACTTTAACGGAATATAAGTATCTTTGTCGGCAAATTACAAATCAGTGTACAACAGCTATGGCAAAAGTAGGTTACATATTCGGTTCAAAGCAGCATGACACATTCGCCACCGACAGGGAATGGATGGAGAAGTATGGCTGTTGCCGTATCATAGAAGAGGATGCAAGCCAAGAGAAGACACGCCCAGAGTGGAAGCAGCTTATGGATTGTCTGGAGCGAGGTGACGAACTGGTCATCTCGAAATTCAGCAATGCGCTACGTGGTGTTCGGGAGTTGTCTATGTTTCTGGAGTTTTGCAGGGTGAAGGTGATAAGGGTCATTTCCATACAGGACAAAATCGACTCCAAGGGTGAGTTGTTTCCAAACACGACCATTGCAGACGTATTGTTTATGTTCGGCTCGTTGTCGGAGGAGGTCGTAGCCTTGCGCAAG
>CAVKXW010000283.1:0-3450 GCA_963660215.1 Bacteroidaceae bacterium
TTATGCCAAAACAACGTTTGCAGGAACACCCAAGTTGTGATAAATGTTGCGTGCGACATCAAAATTGATAGCTCGGCGACCATGGAGGATGTCACTCAAGGCAGTTGTGGATACGCCAATAGCTTTTGCAGCATCCTTTTGCTTATAACCTTTGTTTCTGAAAGCTACTTTGATGGCTGCAATCAAGGATGGCTTGACTCTCCAAGGGTGTGGTTCAACCTCACATTCCCAATTATAAGCAGCTTCACTCAGTATTTTCAGTTCTTCCTTATCTACTTCGTCAAGCATGTCCATACCACCCAACTGGGTTCCCTTTTCCAAGAGAGCTTCTATACGCTCATCAATTTCATTATATGTCTTTTCGTCTTTGATAGTCATAATTATATGTTTTTAATGTCTTTAATTTTGTCATATTCTGCATGCGTACCAACAAATCTAATATGAAGAAACCCTTGGAAGAATACCACAATTGTTACTAATCTGAATTTGTTGCCAGAAATATTGAATACATATCTATCATTGCCAACATAATCAGCTGATGGAAATGCTTCTTTTAGTTCCGCATGGTTTTTCCATTCTGTCTTTTCGACATATTCAGCCCATCTCATAAGGGCATCTTCTGCATCTGGATGTTTCTTCCAAAAGGCTTTTAGTAATTTAAACTTTAATATCTTCATGATTCTTTGTATTTGTCGATGCAAAAATAGCAAAAAGTTCTCAAATCAAAGAACTTTTTGAACGAAAAGATATGTGGGTTTATAATCTTTAACCTATGAAACAGCACGCAATGGTCGTTTTCTTTTCCTCGCAACCACAATATTGCCAATGTTTTCTACAAGGTTGGCTTTGTGGAGTCGTGGGGACGAGGTTTCAAGAAAATCAGCGAGGAGTTTGTGAAAATCAATATGCCATTGCCAACGATTGAAGAGAACGGCGGTGGTGTAATGGCTACGATTCTGCGCAAGACGATCGATGATATGATAGCGGAACGTAGCGGTAATGTCGGAGATGTTGGAGGTAATAATGACGGTAAAGTCGAGGAAAATGTCGGAAACTTGTCGGAAACGATTCTGGCTGAGTGTCAGTGAATTATCTCTCTACAATAAAGGCAAATCCGTATGTTCAGCAAATCAATGTCGGAGACTTTGTTGGTGGCACAACGTACCATAGAACGTGACTTGGCGGTAATGCAAAAAGCTGGAATTATACGACACGATGGTAAACTGAATACTAGTATTTGGGTAGTGCTTGCAGCACATATCTAAAGGAAGAAGCTATCTTGTCAGGCGAAGGCTCTTGCTTCTATTCGGGCTATAAGTCTGTGTTGTCGGGAGTGGATTTCCAGAAAATCAAGTACTTCGTGCCTGTGGAGAACCATCTGGCGTTCGGTTATTATGAAGTGGAGGCGGTTGAGGCTACCGATATGAGCGAAGTCTTGAAGCAAGAGCAGGAAAAACTCGCTAAGAGTGGCAAGACATCGCAGTACAAAGGTTTCGACAAGCCTATCCGCATCTGCCTGAAGTTGGGGAAATACCAAAGTCTTCCCCAACCGCTGGTCTATGGCATCGACCGCAATACCGCCATTGGCATTGCTGTGACGAGGAAGGAGTTCAAGTCCCTCGTATTGAGATAAATGATGCTTTTTTGCATAAATCTTTGATGAATAATTTGGAGATGTGAAGTTTTTTGCGTAAGTTTGCAAACAAAATGAGATAAGCGTTATGAAGATATTCAATACGACAGGCAAGTGCATCCCTTCCTTGCACTATATGGTTGACATCAGCCGACAGGTGGAGGCTGCCGCCAAGTTGGTGCGTCGTGGCAACTACTTCTGCATCAACAGAGGTCGCCAGTATGGCAAAACCACGACTCTGGCTCTGCTCAAGAAGAAGCTTGAGGGAGAAGGGTATGCTGTGTTCTCTTTGAGCTTCGAGGGTTTAAGTGATAGCGCATTCAGAAGTGATGAGGCATTGCTGTATACATCTCTATGCTTGATGCAGACGAAGGTAGCTTGGGGAAATGTGAAAAATCTATCTGATGAGGCTTCTGCTTTATTGCAAGAATTCAAGGATATTAATCAGGGAGAGCTTGATTCTATTGGCTATTCCATGATTATTGCGAAGCTTTGCAAGGAGTCTAGGATTGTCCTTCTGATAGATGAGGTGGATGCTGCTGGCAATCATATCGAGTTTATTAAGTTCTTAGGACTTCTTCGAGAAATGTATTTGCAGCGCGATGAGCGTCCTACTTTTCAGTCTGTCATTCTTGCAGGTGTCTATGACATCAAAAACTTAAAACTCAAACTTCGCCCAGAAGCTCAGCATCAGTACAATTCTCCATGGAACATCGCCGTGCCTTTCGAGACCAATATGAGTCTCCCAGCCGATGGCATTGCTGGAATGCTTGCGGAATATAAGTCTGACCGCCATCTTGACTTCGATGAGCACTTTATCGGACAGATGATTTATGACTATACCTCTGGCTATCCTTTCCTTGTGAGTCGTCTTTGTCAAATTATTGATGAGGAAGAGTGGTCTTGGAATAGAAATGGAGTGTTGAAAGCAGTCAATAAACTTCTCAAGGAACACAACACCTTGTTTGATGACATGGAGAAGAAGGTGAGCCAGTTCCCTTCTCTTGCAGAAACGTTGAAAGCGATTATCTTTGGCGGAAAACGAGTGCCGTTCAATTATTACGACCGTGACATCAACATCGCCATCATGTTCAACTTTGTCAAGGAGAAGGAGGGGGCGACAATGATTTATTGCCGAATATTCGAGACTTGGCTTTATAACCTCTTCATCTCCAATGCCAAGGAAACGACCATCTTTCAGCAGGGCGAGTACGATAAGCCTCGTTTCATACATGACGGCTATTTGGATATGCGCCATTTGATGGAACGCTTCTGTGTGCATTTCAATGAGATTTACCGTCCTGGTCATGATGATGAGTTTGTAGAGAATAACGGTCGCCAGATATTCTTGACTTATCTTCGCCCTGTCATCAATGGCATAGGCAACTATTATTGCGAGGCGCAGACTCGTGACCTGACTCGCACAGATGTGGTCATCGACTACCTCGGGCAGCAGTATGTCATAGAACTGAAGATATGGCGAGGCGATGCCTATAATGAGCGAGGTGAGCAGCAACTCAGCGAGTACCTCGACTATTATCATCTCCAAACAGGCTATATGCTCAGTTTCTGTTTCAACAAGAACAAGCAGACAGGTTTGCATGAGGTAATGGTTGGAGATAAGAAACTGATAGAAGTGATTGTGTAAAAATAAAATGGTAAAAATCGGTGCATTCCTGGAATGATAGGAATGCACCGATTTTTACTTTATGCCGTTTGTCTTTCTTTCCTCAGATGCCTATACAGCCACCAGAAGGCAGGAATGAGGAACATGTCCGCCATCACCCAAGCCACAGGGTCGCCATAGCAAACACCCG
>CAVKXW010000284.1:0-3449 GCA_963660215.1 Bacteroidaceae bacterium
GCATAGCCACGCTATTGTCTCAGCACCATCAAGTAACGGCAGTGGATGTAATCCCTGAGAAGGTGGAGAAACTGAATAATAAGATTTCTCCTATCCAGGACGATTATATCGAGAAATATTTGGCAGAGAAGCCTCTGAACCTCGTGGCAACCCTCGATGGCAAGGCAGCCTATCAGGATGCCGACTTCGTTGTCATAGCGGCACCAACCAACTATGACCCAGTGAAGAACTACTTCGATACGACCCATGTCGAGGAAGTCATAGACTTGGTTTTGGAGGTGAACCCAGATGCCGTGATGGTCATCAAGAGTACCATTCCTGTAGGCTATACCCGAAGTCTCTACTTGAAGTATGCACAGAAGGGCGTGAAGAAGTTCAACCTGCTCTTCTCCCCAGAGTTCCTTCGTGAGAGCAAGGCACTCTACGACAACCTTTATCCTAGCCGCATCATCGTGGGCTATCCTAAGATTATCGACCGCCCAGAGTTTGCCGAGGAGAATGAGGCAATCCGTATGGTGACTGATGTGGAGAAGATGAAAGAGGCAGCCAAGACTTTCTCACAACTCCTTGTAGAAGGAGCGATTGGTAGCCAGTCTTTAGCAGCGAATAATTCAACATTCAACACTCAACATTCAACATTCGAAAACAAGGGCATCCCTTGTTTGTTTATGGGTATGAAGGAAGCCGAGGCAGTTAAGCTCTTCGCCAACACCTACTTAGCTTTGCGAGTAAGCTACTTCAATGAGTTGGATACTTACGCCGAGGTGAAGGGACTTGATACCAAGGCCATCATCGAGGGAGTAGGTTTAGACCCACGTATCGGTACGCACTACAACAACCCAAGCTTCGGCTACGGTGGCTATTGCTTGCCAAAGGACACCAAGCAGCTCTTGGCAAACTATGCCGATGTACCAGAGAACCTGATTGAGGCGATTGTGGATAGTAACCGCACACGCAAGGATTACATCGCTGATGCAGTTCTTCGTAAGGCAGGATATTATAATGAGAATAGCTGTTTTGATGCCAACAAGGAGCATAGATGTGTGATTGGTGTTTATCGCCTGACGATGAAATCAAACAGCGACAATTTCCGCCAGAGTGCTATTCAAGGCATTATGAAGCGTATTAAGGCAAAGGGTGCCGAGGTAATCATCTACGAGCCGACACTTGAAGACGGCAGCACCTTCTTTGGGAGCCATGTGGAGAATGACCTAGATAAGTTCAAGTCACAGAGCCATGCGATTATCGCCAACCGTTATGATGCTTGCTTGGATGATGTGAAGGATAAGGTATATACACGTGATATTTTTAGAAGAGATTAAATCATGGTAGAATATAATATTAATTTGGAGGGCAAGACCGTCCTCGTTACAGGTGCTGCTGGTTTCATAGGTAGCAACTTGGCACTTCGTCTTTTGAAGGATGTGAAAGACATCAAGGTGCTCGGCATCGACAACATGAATGATTACTATGATGTCAAGATTAAGGAAGAGCGATTGAAGAAACTGGAGGCTTTCGATAACTTCAAGTTTATCTATGGCAGCATTGCAGACAAGCCAATCATAGATAAGTTGTTTACGGAGCATCAGCCTCAGGTGGTGGTGAATTTGGCAGCTCAGGCAGGTGTTCGCTACAGCATCACCAATCCTGATGCTTATATTCAAAGTAACCTTATCGGCTTCTATAACATCTTAGAAGCTTGCCGTCATCATGAGGTAGAACATTTGGTTTATGCCTCTTCTTCATCTGTTTACGGTAGCAACAAGAAGGTTCCATACAGTACGGATGATAAGGTGGACAACCCTGTGAGTCTCTATGCTGCAACCAAGAAAAGCAATGAGCTGATGGCTCATGCCTACAGCAAACTCTATAACATCCCAAGTACAGGTTTGCGTTTCTTCACTGTTTATGGTCCAGCAGGTCGTCCTGACATGGCATACTTTGGCTTCACCAACAAACTGGTAAAGGGTGAAACCATCAAGATTTTCAATTATGGCAATTGCAAGCGTGACTTTACCTATATTGATGATATTGTGGAGGGTATTGTGAGAGTGATGCAGCACGCCCCTGAAAAGAAGAATGGAGAGGACGGTCTTCCTATCCCACCATACAAGGTATATAATATAGGTAATAGTCACCCAGAGAACTTACTGGAGTTTGTAAGCATTCTGCAAGAGGAACTGCTTCGTGCAGGAGTTCTACCAAAGAATTATGACTTTGAGGCTCATAAGGAACTCGTGCCAATGCAGCCAGGTGATGTCCCAGTTACTTATGCCGATACCACTCCTTTGGAGGAAGATTTTGGCTACAAGCCATCTACTCCATTGAGAGATGGCTTGCGAGCCTTTGCTGAATGGTATTATAAATATTATAAAGGATATGATAAGAAATAAACAGGAACTGATTTATTATAAACAGCAAGATGCTATAGCTAATGGCTTTGTCGGTAATGGCATTATTGGGGGGGGTAAAGATGCTGTTGCAAAGAAGATTAAACAAACGTTGGCGTTTTTTGATTCTTCTTCGAGAAACGGAGTATTGTTTTAATGTTCCATCATTCTTTAATCGCATACTTTATATTTATAAGAAATTCCGTTTTAAAAAAGTGTCTCAGTTACTTGGATACACTATTCCGATTAATACTTTTGGTCCAGGCTTATCTCTTCCTCATAATGGAACAATCATAGTAAATGGGGCTGCTCGCATTGGTGCTTTCTGTCGTTTGCATTGTTGTACTAATATAGGAGCTAGTACAGGCGAGAAAAAAGCTCCACATATAGGGGATAATGTTTATATCGGACCTGGTGCTATATTGTTTGGAAATATAACGATTGCAAATAATATAACAATCGGTGCCAATGCAACAGTTAATCATAGCTTTTTGGAAGAAAATGTTGCAATAGGGGGGACTCCTGCTAAAGTAATAAAGAGAAACATGAGGATTTGGAAGGAGTTTAATAATTTAAGAGACTAACTTAATGTTACAAGAAGCAGAAAACAATAAGCGTATTGCTAAAAACACATTAATGTTGTACTTTCGTATGATATTAATGATGTTGATTGGACTTTATACATCAAGAGTTGTTTTGCAAACACTGGGTGTGGTGGATTATGGAGTCTATAATGTTGTTGGTGGAGTTGTCACTATGCTCAATTTCTTGACAGGATCGTTAGGGGGAGCTACATCGCGCTATATAACCTTTGGACTTGGCAAGGGGAATATGGAAAAATTGAAGTTTACCTTTGGTAATATCCTTACAATTCATTATGTATTGGCATTTGTTGTGCTCTTATTTGGTGAAACTATAGGATTATGGTTCATGAAGACCCAACTGCAAATACCGATAGAACGGCAGACTGCTGCATTTTGGGTTTATCAGTTCTCTATATTGTCCTCTATGATGGCAGTTTTGAGTGTGCCATATAATGCCGCTGTAGTAGCACATGAG
>CAVKXW010000285.1:0-3435 GCA_963660215.1 Bacteroidaceae bacterium
CGTTGGTTAATCCAAGCATCAGAATACCCCAACCTCTTATAGTCAGCCACGGCTTGTTCTATGCTCAGCTCTGGGTCTTGCATTTGGTCTAATCGTTGGGAGGCAACCATAGCCATCCATTGCTTGAAAGGCTCTGCCTTTGGGGAAGGGATGGACTGGATGATACGGAACAACAGTTCACTATCAGCAACATCCGTTTTATATTTCTTACCATCCTTTGGCGAAACAAGTTTCAGTTGGTTACAGTTTGTAACCAACTCATTCCCTTCCTTTACCATCCTATGCTTCAGTACCTTCCAATAGTTCTTTGCATGGTCGTAATCTGGTTGGTCTGTAAGAACAGCCACAACATCCACTATCGAAAAGTACCATTTCTCCTGTTCGCTATCCCATACAGTGCGAACTTTCTTGTCTTCAAACAACTTTAAGCTTTCACGTTTTACCATATCACATTATTTTTAAACGCTACAAAAGTAATGAAAATATCGCAAAGTGACACCACAAAACATAGAATTCTTTTATATTTTGGCAGAGATAAAGGGAAAGTATAGGAAATGTTTGGAGATTTCATTTGAAAAGTGTATTTTTGTGCTGTATTTTATGTCATTTCGTGACACTAAATGTTATAGAAAAAAACATATTTATAGGTCTGACTATTATTTGAAGCTCGTATATGAAACAAAACATTTATATCCAATATTACAACTCCCCTTGTGGGGAAATCATCTTGGCATCCATAGGCAATGAGCTTTGCCTATGCGATTGGAACGAGAAGCCTTGTGCCGAGCGCAACAAGCGACGCTTAGTGCGATACTTGAATGCCGAGTTTATCACCGAAACCTCTCCCATTTTGGAGCAAACCAAGGCGGAACTTGAAGAATATTTTGCTGGCAAGCGCAAGGCATTCGACATTCCACTGCATCCTGTAGGCACAGATTTCCAAAAGCAAGTATGGCAAGCCTTGCTTGAAATCCCATACGGCGAAACAAGAACTTACAAAGAGATTGCGCTAAAGGTAAACAATCTCAAGGGGGTAAGAGCGGTGGCGCAAGCCATCGGAGCCAATGGCATGAGCATCCTCATCCCATGCCATCGTGTCATTGGCACGAATCACTCTCTGACAGGTTTCGCAGGGGGCATCGAAGCAAAAAGATTGCTTCTGAATATCGAGAACTAAAAATCCGCTTTGTCAACTCAAAGTCAACAAAGCGGATTATTCAGTGTTTTGTATATATGAGTAGGGACGATCGGGCTCGAACCGATGACCTCCGCAATGTGACTGCGGCGCTCTAAACCAGCTGGGCTACGCCCCTATTTCTCAAAACCGATTACAAAAGTACTGCAAATTCTTGAATTGGCAAAATCTGTTAGCACTTTTTATACTTACAGGTGTTGTTTTGTCTATTCTCCGACCTTACAAGCCAACGAACATTCCCTCATTAAGAGATAAAAATCATCAAATTCCTCCCTCAATGAGGGATGTCTTTCAAGAAATTCGTCCCTCATTGAGGGATTTTTGGCATGAAATCTACCCTATCCAAGATTTTTGTTGTAATTTTGCAGCCGTGCTTGAAAGCAAGGACAAACAAACATTTTACCAAGCTGGTAAAATAATATAGAATATTAAAGAATTGTACAAATAATATATGGTACTAAATTACATTTGGATAGCGTTCTTCGTGATTGCGTTCATCTTCGCACTCATCGGACTGGCGATGGGAGATACAACCATCTTCCAAAAGATTGTCGATTCCACCTTCGACTCCTCGAAGAATGCCTTCGAGATTTCTCTCGGACTCACGGGCGTGCTCGCCCTCTGGCTCGGCATCATGAAGATTGGAGAGAAGGCGGGAGTGGTGAATGTGTTGGCTCGTGCACTCAGCCCTGTCTTCACCAAACTCTTCCCCGACATTCCGAAGAACCACCCAGTAATGGGCAGTATTTTCATGAACATCGCCTCGAATATGCTGGGACTCGACAATGCGGCGACTCCTACGGGACTGAAGGCGATGCAACAGATGCAGGAACTGAACACGAAAAAGGATACGGCGACCAATCCGATGATTATGTTCCTCGTGCTCAACACCTCAGGACTGACCATCATTCCTACCACCATCCTTGCCTTCCGTGCTTCGTATGGTGCAGCCCAACCTACCGACATCTTCATCCCAATCCTATTGGCGACACTGGTAGCAACATTGGCAGGCATCATCATCACATCCCTTTGGCAGCGCATCAACATTCTCCAACCTGTCCTCTTGGGAACACTTCTCGGAATGTGCGCCTTCGTGGGCATTATCATCTGGGGATTCGGGCAGATGGACAAGGACACGATGAATACGGTTACCACGGTGGCATCGAACATGATTCTCCTGGGCATCATCCTCTGCTTCATCTTGGCAGGATTCTTCAAGAAGGTGAATGTATATGATGCCTTCATCGAGGGAGCTAAGGAAGGGTTTACTACGGCAGTGAAAATCATCCCTTACCTCGTCGCCATCCTCGTGGGCATCGGCGTGTTCCGTGCATCGGGAGCGATGGACATGGTTATCAAGGGCGTGTCTTGGACGGTGGAGCAATGTGGCGTGAATGCCGACTTTGTGGGTGCCTTGCCTACCGCCATCATGAAACCTCTGTCGGGAAGTGGTGCAAGGGGCATGATGCTGGAGGCGATGAAGAACTATGGTCCTGATTCGTTCGTAGGCAGATTGAGTTGCATCTTCCAAGGTTCCACCGATACCACCTTTTATATATTGGCGGTCTATTTCGGAAGCGTGAGCATCAAGAACACTCGTCACGCCGTGGCTTGTGGCTTGCTCGCAGACCTCGCTGGTGTCATTGCAGCAATCGCAATAGCATACTTGTTCTTCTCTTAAAAGTAAAAGAGTAAAAAGGTAAAAAAGTAAAAAGAGCAAGGCTGATTATATATTTCATAGAAACATCTCAAGATATGAGCAACAATGTCATTTATGAATTAAGCAAGAAGTTTGCTATACGGATAGTAAACCTTTATGTTTTTCTAAAAGAAGAAAAACATGAATACGTTATGTCTAAGCAGATATACAGATGCGGAACAAGCATAGGAGCAAATATTGCAGAAAGCACCTATGCCCAAAGTACAGCAGACTACATAAGCAAACTTAGCATCTCATTAAAAGAAGCAAGCGAAACCTTATATTGGTTAGATTTGTTACAAGAAAGCAATCATATAACTATAGAACAATACGAGTCTATATCCAATGATGTAAGAACCATTATTGGAACTCTCGTAAACATCATCAATAAATTGAAAAAAAATAATCAATAAACAAAAGGGAAAGGAAAAAGGCAGAAGCTTATCTTTTACCTTTTTACCCTTTTACCTTTTTACCTTTAAAATTATGGCAAGTTTAAAATCACTCGCAAAGGATACCGCCATCTATGGTATGAGCAGTA
>CAVKXW010000286.1:0-3391 GCA_963660215.1 Bacteroidaceae bacterium
GCATCACGCAACACAGTAACTGGTGCTTGATCGACCTTAGAATATGTATCTACCAAATAACGATAGTCATAACTATAAGTTACCAAATGGTTACCCTCCTCTGGAGTGAGAGCCACCATGTTCTTTCCGTCGATTCCTATCTTGTAATAATGAATCAAGTAAGGGTCTTCCTTAGGATTCACACCACTGGCAGAGAAGTAAATCACACCATTTTCTTCATCCACACGCTGTACCTCGCGCAAGCACCAAGCACCCTTGGTCACTTGTCGAATCACCTTTCCTTTCTCTACATCATAGAGATAAAGATGGTTCCAGTTGTCACGCTCGCTAGCCCAAAGCAATTGCTTTCCATCCTTGATAAACTGGCGCCACATGCGAGCATAGTTTACAAACTTCTGCGAACGCTCCTCCACAACCGTACGCAATTTACCTGTCTCGGCATTCATTGCCAACACTTGGTAGAGATGATGACCACGCTGATTGTATTCCATGGTCACTTCCTTGCCATCAGGAGTCCACTGCATCCATTCCAACTCATATTGATTCTCTATCTGGTGCATGTCTGCCTCCACCTTTTTGCCCGTAGCCAAGTCGATGATGACAGGCTGATGCTGAGGCAACTTATCACCAGGCTTAGCGTACTCTTGCTTATGGAGAAGAGGTTGCAACTGGTCGGCAGGAGAAGACTCCACATAATATACATATCTCTTCTCCACAGGTGTGCGCTTGCATACGAAAAGACGCTTGCCATCAGGACTCCACTGTATGCGATTACTATAATAACATCCTATGGTACCATCTTGAGTCAAGATTTTCTTCTCTGTATAAGGCTTGCCTACTTCATGGAGCACGACATTATGGCCCTCGATATAAGCTTCCATCTTTCCATCTGGCGAAGGTACAGGATAAGCCTCATTCTCTTCATCTACCTCCATCCAATGGCGCTCATGGTGGCGACCAAACTGTGGCTTATATGCAGGCTGTGGCTTTAGGCCCAATGCTTTTTCCAACTCTTCACGACTGGTATAGCTCTTCACCTCTGCCTTATCTGCGTCATAAGAGATATATCGCTTACCCTCAGGGGTAGAAATCTGATAGTGGAACACATGAGTTGAGTCACACCACATGGTGTTTCTCGCCCAATGAAACACAGAGTCAGCACTAAACTGATGACGTAAAGCGTAAGCTCTGTTGTAGTCTTGCAATGTGCCCTGAGCCGAGGCTGTCGCCGAAGCCAAGAGCATCGACATTGCCAAAATTTCATTCTTCATTTCTCTAGATAGTATGATTTTACGTTATATTATTTTCATTGATTTTCCTCACTTCACCTTTATCTCATAAGGGAATTGGCGTGAAGAAGGGTCCATGGCATGGTCACTTGGCGCACCCATCACGACGAGATAAAGAGCCTTGAGCTGTTTATCCTTAGGAGCAGTGAAATTGAGCTTACCCTTTGGAGTTGTCCCCACCGCACCATAGATGCAAGCATCATCAGCAGTAACACCCACCAATCCATAACGATAACCGATGGTGCGATCATTTTTACCTTTAGCAGACAAAGCACGAAAATCCACGCTCACTTTCTTACCAGCCTGAGGAACATCAAGCTTAATGGCATTGAATCCATAGTTTTCTGGAGTATGGTCGGCAGCAGGACGCATATAGCCATTCTTCTGCTTTTCCATTGGAGTATTCCAAGTGCAAGCATACTTGCGGGTCTCCTTATGAGCATAATCCACATCAAAGTTCATCAAGTGGAGATAACAATCGAAGATTTCATCATTGAATTGCTTCTGACTCATGCCATACTTACGCTTATAGGTTATTACTGGGTCTTCTCCCACTTTTCCTTCACGATACAACTGGGCAATGCTCTCCAATCCATGCTTCTCAGCCCACCACTCTATCACGTATGGTGAGTGATAGATATTTTCTAGATGCAAATAACCCTTGTGAGTCAATTTCTTGAATGCCTCGAAATGGAAATTCTCATCAGTGAGCCAATCTGGATTCACACGCCAAAGCATCCACTGCGATGTCATCTCGAAGAATCCACTTCCTCCCCAGGCCTCACCTGTACGGTCTGCCATAATCTGGAGTTGAAAGCTATGACCTAATTCATGAGCCAAACAGTTGAGTTTCTCATCTTGTATGCGATTAGGTGTCACCCACAAAGCACCGATGAAGTCATCATAAGTACCACCGTATGCTGTTCCTTCCAAGGAGTAGTTCACCATGACCATCATCTTGTATTTGTCGCAAAGACTTCCTGGAAGCGAGAATTTCAAAGTATCACGGAAGAAGTGATAGAAACGCTCCACCTTGTTTTGCAAGTTACCCAAGTCAAATTTCATCGGATGCCCATCCAAGGCAGGAGGATTCTTGGTGTCATTGCCAAATCCCTTCTCCCAGAAATATACGATATTCTGAGTTTGCGCACTACGTCGCCAACTCCAACGGGCATTATCATCATTGAAGTCATAAGGTTTCAAAGAGTCTGGCACAAATATCAGTTTCTGCTGTGCTGTCACAGGATTAGTAGGACGAGTGGCAGGAGCCTCTGAAGGATCCTGTGCCCATGTAGGCATCGCCATTGCCAAGGCGAACGAAGCAAGTAATAGTTGTTTCTTTGTCATTTTTTATATAGTCTATTAAGTTTTTATTACTGACGTGCCGAGCACATCACCTTTTCTGCCTACAAAATAACAGTTTTTTTGCCACATAACCTAAAAGAATCATCCAAAAAAATGAAAAAATCGTCTGCAATATCACTATTACAGACGATTCTAAACCTTTAAGACTCTAAATATATCACATCTCTACTTGATTCACTATCTCGCCATCAAACATATTGATGATGCGATCGGCATAGTTGGCATCATGCAGAGAGTGGGTCACCATCACTATGGTAGTGCCTTCCTTATGCAATTCTGAAAGCAAGTCCATCACTTCCTTGCCATTCTTTGAGTCAAGGTTACCCGTAGGCTCATCGGCTAGGATAATCTTTGGATGAGGAAGGATGGCACGGGCGATGGCTGTGCGCTGTTGCTGACCACCCGAAAGCTGTGACGGAAAATGCTTGGCACGATGCGATATCGCCACACGCTCCATCACGTCCTTGGCTCTAGCCTTGCGCTCTTTGCTTGGCACGCCCATATAAAGAAGTGGCAACTCTATGTTTTCCATCACATTCAATTCGTCTATCAGATTGAAACTTTGGAACACAAATCCAATCATTCCCTTACGAATCATCGTACGTTCACTCTCCTTGAGCGTGCTCACGTCTCTGCCATCCAACAGATAGGTTCCGCTCGTAGGATTGTTGAGGAGACCGATGATATTGAGCAAGGTGGACTTGCCACAGCCCGAAGGTCCCATGATGGCAACAAAC
>CAVKXW010000287.1:0-3355 GCA_963660215.1 Bacteroidaceae bacterium
ATATAAGAAGTTGGATGTACTCATCCACACGACAGAAGCAATATCACGCTCTCTATACCAAAGTGTGTATCTTATCGATTATTACAAGAAAGGTTTCCTATATGTATCAGAGAATCCTTTATTTCTTTGCGGACATTCTGCAAAAGAAATGAAAGAGATGGGGTATGCTTTCTATTCTGAGCATGTGCCAGAAAAAGAACAACAGATGTTGGTGGAGATTAATAGCAATGGCTTTAAGTTCTTTGATACCAAGATTGCTGCGGAAGACAAACACAAATGCTATATCTCATACGATTTCCATATCATGCTCGATGGTAACAGAAAAGTACTTATCAATCACAAGTTAACTCCAATTTTACTTACGGAAGATGGTAGAATATGGATTGCGATGTGCATAGTTTCTCTGTCTTCACAATCCACACCAGGACATATAGAATTTCATATAGAGGGCTCTCGGAAGTATTGGAAATACGACTTGGATTTCCACAAGTGGAGAGAAAAGGAAATGATACAATTAAAAGAAGAGGAAAAGCAAGTGCTCACTTTGTGCTCGCAAGGACTCACTATGAATGAGATTGCGGCCAAAATGTGTAAGTCTATTGACTCCATCAAATTCTATAGAAGAACTTTGTTCGAGAAAATTGGAACCAAGAACATCACAGAAGCACTCACTTTTGCCACCATCTATAAATTATTATAGATTTCCTTCTTCCATCCTTGCTTCACTATTGAAGCAAGGATGAAAGATAGAATTTAGGGAATCGTTTCACCTCTTTGCCTGTTGCGATGTTGAACAGTGCTTGCGTACACAAACCTGCCGTAATCCATGAAGCAACAGACAACTGAGGAGGAGGAATTGCACCTTCCTCTCTTTGATATTGCTTGACCACCTTGTCAAGCCATTCTTGGGGTTGCATCCAAAATGCTTGGTAGCCAAGAACATATTCTGCAACTTTCAACTCAAAACCTAAAGGATTGCCCGAAAGACTTTCTAGAGGTTTTCCATCAGGGTCTACCACTGTAAGAAAGCCAGCCCAGCCAAAATTGTAAGGATGAAGGACATAGATATTCTTTTCTGAACAAATCTTGTCAAAGACAAACGGAATGTCGCTCTTGAAGTCCAAGGCGTTGATGGCAACATCATGTCCCTCTATCAATCCCTCTACATTATCATGGTCAACAAACTTATTGATGACCGTGATTTTCGCTTGTGGATTAATGGACAGCAATCTCTTGGCAAGGCTCTCTGCCTTATAGTTTCCAACATCCTCCAACCGATAGTTCTGACGGTTTAAGTTGCTTTCTTCCACCTTATCACCATCGATGATAGTGATAGTTTCAAACCCCAAGCGTAATGCACATTCCGCAATGATGCTTCCTATGCCAGCACCCCCCAAGAGAACACGAAAATGCTTAATTTTTTCCTGTTCATCAGGCTTGATGTAAATTCGATTTCTACTATACATTTTTTCCATTTTGATGATACTTTTAATTTTTACTGTGCAAAAGTAGATTTGTTTTTTCTAATATCCACTACACAAAAGGGTAATATTTGGATTATAACACCCAACATAAACAAAGATTAACTAAATTATGATGTTCCTATTTTGATTTTTCCATTATTCGTCTAATTTCTTTTGATTCAAGCAATAATTTATTGGCAATACTATCCTTATATTTTGCAGTTTCTGCCATTTCTTGGTATCGAGATACAGAATCTTCATAAACATCAACTCTGGTTCTGAGCTTATCTATCACATCTTCATCTCGTTGCACATTAAAATACTTTTCGATGTAGCGAATATTCGGGTCTTCAGATGGAAGCACCATCTTCAATGCCCTATACTTTAAGTCTGCCTCCTCCCAATCTTTGCGCTCTCGCCATTGGGTGAGATTGCCCCAAATGGAGAGAACAAGGGACAGGGCTAAGCCACCTATGAAAAGAAGAACATACTTTGAAGTAGGCTCAAAGCGATGGGTTATAACTTTCTTTTGAGGTGATTTGTTCATTACTTCAAGTTTGTCCTGAAAAGCCTTCGAGGTGACAGTATGCTCTTGTTTCATCTGCTTGACAGCATCAACCAAGAGCTTGTTTCGCTGTTCATTCTTACCAAATTCAGCCTTGATTAAATCTATAAAAACGGCAATGGCATCTCTTAATTTGGATATTTTACCAATGGCTTCCTCTTCTTTGCCAAACATAGCAATGATAGATTTCTCCAACTTGGTAATGTCATTACTTGCAGGAGTTGTTTCTGCTCCTGCGTTCTTTGGGGAGGCAGAAAATTCATCGACTTTCTGCTCCAATCTCTCAACTGTGCCATAGATGGCTTCCAACATTTCTTCTTTCATAGTTCTGTTGTTGTTTGAATGGTTTGTAACTTGCATCAAAGGCTAAAGCCTCTTCTGCGTTTCTTTTTTTTCTTCTTGACAGACTCATCCTCTGGGAATGGCTCAAAGGCCTGAGCGTTAGCAGGAGCAAAAAGCCCAACGGAAGAAATGCCATTCCAAGGGTCTTGGCTGCTCTCCGACATGGATGGCAAATGCTCGTCCTTGCGACAACCTTGCTCATATTGTTGAGCAGAGTTGTCTCTTACTGATACTTGATTCTCCGTCCCCTCAAACCTCACATTCAGCTTGCCAAAGCTATAGTTTCGGCTAATCTGCGTACCCTTAAAGCTATATCCGTCCTTACTGAAACGGATGCCTTGCACCTTGCTCCGCTCCTTGTCCTTATAGACAAGCTCCAGGTGAACACCTCGTTTTTCAAGCTCACTCTTGAACTTTTGCCAGCTATCTGCGACTTTCAAAGCATCTTTGACGGCATTGTGAATCTCGTATTTGGCATGCTCCGCATTACGTAATTTGTAAGTGTTTGTATTACTCTTGTCCGTTCCGTAGGTCAGTCCATACTTAGATTTTAGAGCCTTGGTTACTTGCTCATTACGCCTGTAATCATTCCTGTCCGATATGAGTTTACCCTCATTATTGATGCGATTGTACACAATATGACAATGTGGATTGTCCGTGTTGTGATGCCTTACGATGATGAATTGGGTATCAGTGATGTCCATCATCTGCATGTATTCAAGGGCTATCTTAGCCATGAACTCATCCGTCAACCGTGGCTTGTCCTCTGGCTTGAAACTCAAAGCTATATGTCCCACAGGCTTCTTAATCCTTGGATTTAGTTGCCTTTGTAGCTTGAAACTTTGCGCCATTTCGGCATTTGTGCCGAGTAACACACCATCGGAAGTAAGAATTTTAGCCTCATTCTTACCTGTCACATAGCGGATGCAACCGCCAAATGAGCTACCTTTCTTTAGCTTGCCTATCATGTCGTTGCCTCCTTTCC
>CAVKXW010000288.1:0-3294 GCA_963660215.1 Bacteroidaceae bacterium
TGAAGTATTTTTCTTACCTTTGCAGACGTAGTTGCATTTTGGAGTTGAATCTTCCATTTCGTTTTTTCTTAAGAAAAATTTGGCTGTTTCAAATAAAAGACGTAACTTTGTACCCGAAAGGCACTAATAGCCATTGCTATAGCAAAATGAAAACTCAAGTGTTAGATGAAAACTGGAACGTACTTTCAGAATGCGAAACGAAAGTTAGTTCCCATCCTCGTGCCAGAATAGTACGAGTGAAGTATATGAAATTAGATGGGCCACGCCATCAGATGGAGGTGGTGCCATGCTCTGCCGTCTTCCCTAGTATGCAATGAGATAATGGCAGTATATACACAACGTAATTCCGACATTATCGAAGCTATCGTTTCGGAATGTCGGATTTGTCCTGCCGTGGACTTCAAAAATGGGGAATTTCCATCGAAAGTTTACACCTCCCACAATGCCGTATGGGATACAGGAGCAACCAACACTCTAATATCTTCAAAGGTTGTAGCGGAATTAGGACTAAAGCCTTACGGCAAGTCTGGCTTTTCAAGTGCCAATGGCATAGTTGAAGCCAAAGTGTACGAGATACACTTGGCCATTCCATCCGCAGGGGTGGTCTGCAATGTCTTGGCCATGGAAAAGGATGACGAAGACTATGAGGTTGTCATAGGCATGGATGTCATCTCCAAGGGAGATTTCGCTTTCACCAATCACGATGGGCATTCCACATTCTCCTTTAGATTGCCAAGCCAGGAGGAAATTATATTGAAATAACCAACGAAGAAGTTGACCACCAAGGTAAGGGACATACTCACCACCTTCAAACAACTGGGCTTCAAAGATATCGTGGGCATCCTCTACAATGGCGAGGACACCAAGGTATTCAAGTGTGTGAAGAAGGGGAGGTCTTGGAAATACGTAGGCAAGGGCATTCCCTAAGCCGCCAACAAAATGGGGGAAAAATCACACCAAAAAAATTTCTTGTGATTTTTCCCCTTTCTTGCAAGAATATCAAATATATTGTGTATCTTTGCGCCCTAGATGATAGAATTGCTCACCATACACCATCCCTTCCAGACGGTAGATGACTTCCATCAGCGCGCTGGCAAGAGGCTGGCATCCCTGATACACCGACTGGCAAGCAAGTATCCGCAGCTCCCCAAGCGTTGCGGACCGAGGCGCATGCTCCTCGCCCTGAGCGTGGCGTGGGCACTCACCGGGCTTGCCAAGGACGGCAACCAGGCGGCCTTCGAGCACATCGACGAGGCACTGTCGCCGCCCATGAGTTACGGCTGCACGATGATGCCGCAGGGGGGATGCGTGATGGTGGAGGGCGAGCCGTTCGTCATCGGCGAGGGCGAGCAGGCGGTGCTCCGCTTCCTGTGGGACGTTTTTACTATTTTCATCGACCACGAGGGAACGGACAGCGTGGGGCAACCCTTCTTCGACTTCGCAGACACTCGGCAGACGGAAGCTTACACCGCCATGGGGGAAGACTTGGAAGTTTTTGAAGGGAAGAGGGAAGAGGGAAGAGTGAAGAAACAACGTTCGGCGGCCGATGCTGCGAAGACATCCGAAGCTAAAGAAACTAATAAAGAAACCGACAAGCATATCCTCGCCGACCTCGTGGACACGGCGATGGCGATGGGGCTCGACCACGCCGAGCAGACGAGCCAGGTGCTCGACCGCTACTGCGTGGAGGCATCGGGAGAAGCCCAGAGCCTCGCCATCGAGCAAGCCCGAAGGCTGCACTACCACATCGACAGAGACAAACTATCAGAACAATATAACAAACCAACAAAGAAAGGAACAACGACAATGGGAGATACATATCACATACAGGGCGACTTCGTGAAGGGCGACAAGGTGATGGGCAACAAGTACGTGGGCGCAGCCTGCCAGCAGGGCGAGGAGGAGGAACACCTCAAGGCTGCCCTCGAAACGCTGATGGACGAGCAGGGAGAGGACGGCAAGCCCCTCTTCCACACACAGGCGCAGTGGTTTGCCGTGTACCGCATCCTCAGCGACGAGTACGGATGGAAGGACGGGGCACTCTCCGACTTCTGCCGACGCATCAACCAGCTGGGCCTAGAGTTCGACATCGCCTGCAAGCTCGACGACATTAAGAAGGTGAACCAGACCGCCCCCTTCTACAAGGCGTTCTCCGAGTGGGAGCCGCAGGGCAACGTCACCGCCTACCGCCGCCAGGAGTCGGTGGCGCGCAGGTTCCAGGAGCTGATGAGGGAGGCTTAAAGAGAAACATTCCACCTGTACGGTTGGAATTGACCTATACGCCCTGAAAGGGCAGAAGCACCAAGCCTAGGGCAACGCCATAGGTAAAACGATGTACGAATGTCGCCCTGTAAGGTGGAAACTTTCCCTCAATTCCCCCAAACCATCCCCAAATCGGTGAAAGTCGATTTGGGGATTTTTTTATCACTATCTTTGCACCGTCGAAAGTCAAGAAGACGGAACTCCCAAAGGTGGCCACCCCAACGATTCCCGCTGCTCTCTCTTGGAAGAAAGAGAGAAAGCCTCGCCCCTATCACCTAGGCGACGAGGATGCTTCGACAAGATTTTTTTTAAAAAACAAGAAGTTTAATCTTTTAACAATGAAGCAAGAAATGAAAAATCAAATCAGAATCTTCGAGAGCCCTGAGTTCGGGCGTGTTCGTGTTTCGCTCGACGAAAAGGGCGAGCCGCTTTTCTGCGGCAAGGATGTTTGCGAGGTCTTGGGGTACAAAAAAGCTGATATTGCTATCAGACAGCATGTTATAGCTGACGATGTAACAAAACGATACGTATCAACTCCCATCTTTAGTCAAGGCAATGACACAGGCAAATGCAAGCGAATGCAGATGCTCTTCGTGAACGAGAGCGGTTTCTACTGCCTCGTCTTCGGCTCGAAGCTGCCGATAGCGCAGCGATTCAAGCTCTGGGTCACCTCGGTGGTGCTGCCACAGATTCGCAAGACTGGCGGTTTCGTTCCGCTCCACGAGGGCGACACCGACGACGACATCCGCCGCCGTGCCGAGGAAGTGCTAAAGGCTACCTTGGAGCAGAAGGATTCCTGCATCGCTCAGCAGAACAAGCTCATCGCCGAGCAGAATACGCTCTTAGGGCAAAAGAACGAACTGCTCGCCGAGCAAGAGACGGAAATCGACCGCCTGCTGCCGAAGGCTCTCTACGCCGACAACGTGCTGGACAGCATCTCCTGCTACACCACCACGCAGATAGCCAAGGAGCTGGGCATGACGGCGCAGGAGCTGAACCGAATGCTCTGCGCCGAGCGCATCCAGTACTACC
>CAVKXW010000289.1:0-3244 GCA_963660215.1 Bacteroidaceae bacterium
CTCAACATGGTGCTATAGAAGGGAAAACGCAGAGCCGTGAGGTGAAATATTATAATCTAGACGTAATTATATCTGTGGGCTATCGTGTAAAGTCTATTCAAGGGACTCGATTCCGTCAATGGGCAACGGAACGACTCAACGAGTATATCGTTAAAGGATTCACCATAGATGATGAGCGACTGAAAAACTTGGGTGGTGGAAACTATTGGAAGGAGTTACTTGACCGAATACGGGATATCCGATCATCAGAAAAGGTTCTCTATCGCCAAGTTCTTGATATTTATGCCACAAGTGTAGATTATGACCCACGAACGGAAGCTTCTAAGCTTTTTTTCAAAATAGTGCAGAACAAGTTGCATTATGCAGCCCATGGGCATACCGCTGCTGAGGTTATCTATGAGCGAGCTGATGCCGAACAACCTTTTATGGGGTTGACCACTTTCGAGGGAGAATTGCCTGCTATAAAAGACATTAAGATAGCCAAGAACTATCTTAAGGAGGATGAGCTGAAGATTCTCAACAATCTCGTTTCTGGATATTTTGACTTTGCAGAAATTATGGCGATGGAGCATCGGCCTGTTTATATGATGGACTATGTGAATCAGCTAGATACTATTATGCAATCCACTGGGCGACCTTTATTGAAGGGCTCTGGCAGCATTAGCCATCAGGAGGCATTAGACAAGGCTCTGGCTGAATATCGAAAGTATCAGGTCAAGACCTTGACTCCTGTTGAAGAAGCTTATCTAGAATCCATCAATGCTTTGGGGAAAATTGCAAAACGAAAAGGAAGACGGAAGAAAGAATAATCAATGAAACTACTGATAGAGGGTTACCATTACGAGGAGAGTGCCATCGAGAGCCTGGGCAAGCTGATGGGCGAGCTGACTTGGAGAGACGGCACCAAGAGCAAGAGTTATGTGGGCTATTACTATAGTTCGCAACTGGGCGATTGTGTCTTCTTCCTGCCTAAGGTGGTGCTCGACGAGGAAGGCTTGCTCTTCGGCAGGTATAATCCTGCCGAGGTGGTGGAGGTGGGCAATCTCCTGAAAGACAAGGAGCAAGGAGATGCCGATTATCGGTTTCTGTATGGATTTACAGTCTGGCTCTATCGTGGACTCAGGGAGTTCGTTAGGCTCAATCCCGACTCTGACATCGTGATGATGAAGGACATCAGCGAGGTGTCTCCGCAGGGCGACGAGGTATCGAATACGTATCTCGACATCATGCTTTCGCTGGTGAAGTTTCATGAGGAGAACCAGGATTACTTCACCTTTGTGGTGAAGAACTTACACCGAGGCATGAACAAGGTGAACTGGACCAAGACCATCTCGCATAGTCAGGCTTATCTCGGAAAAGGGAAATCTGGAGAACAAGGGGATGGTTGCCATCCCATAGCTCCCGTCTATCTGAACCCTGTAAACAAGCGCAAGATGGTGAACTATGACGAGGAATTGCTAGTCATCTTCTATTCCATCCTGGACTATATGCGACGAAAGTATGGCTTTGACATTCGCATCAACTATCACTTCAACCTGATACCAGAGGTGGAGTTTGAGAACTATCTCGACTACTACGGCGTGGTCAGGATGAAGCAAATCCGCTATAAGTATTTCTCCGACAAAGACCTGAGGCTGTGGACGCTCTGCAATGATTTCTTCGAGCGGACGAGCAAGATACAGAGTAGTGGCTTGTACCAAGACTACCTGATGGTGACCGACTATCATGTGGTGTTCGAGGCGATGGTGGACGAACTGCTCTCGGACAAGGGACTGGCGGATGGCGACCTGAAGGAGCAGGAGGATGGCAAGCGTGTGGACCATATCTATGCCTACCAAGGACTCATCAACCAAGACAAGATATTCTATATCGGCGACTCGAAGTATTACAACATTGGGGCGGACATGCAGAAGTACTCTGTATATAAGCAATATACCTACGCCCGAAACGTGATACAGCACAACCTCTCGCTCTTCTTGGAGGACGAGAAGGATGAGCAGGGCAAGAGGAAACATGTGGGCGACACCTATCTTATATATAGGGACGAGGATACGGATGGCTACAGCATCACGCCTAACTTCTTTATCTCGGCTCGCATCAATGGGGATGCCAGCCAGCGTGAGTATGACAGGGATGAGCTGACTCCACGCAACGACGTGGAGAAACTGCGCCATTTCGAGAATCGCCTTTTCGACCGTGATACCTTGCTGCTTCAGCATTACGACATCAACTTCCTTTTCGTGCTCTCCCTGTATGCCCAGGGCAATGAGGGATTGAAACAGGAGTTTAAGGAACGTACCCGCCAGAAGTTCAGGGCGAATATCCTGAGTTATCTGGAAGATACCTACCAGTTCTTCTCTTTGCAGTTGAAGCCCAAGAAAGCTATGGATGGCGAGGAGGAAGAGGAGGGCTTGGATGCCATGCAGAGAGCGATAGAAAGGCATTTCAGAAGGAGCATAGGCAAGGTGTTCCGTCCATACAGCGACGAGAAGTTTATGTATGTCGCCATAGAGCCTAGGGATGCTTACTATGAGGAAAATCTACAGTTGCTTTCCGAGTTGAGCCAAGACTTCACCATCCGTCATTATCACTTGAACACCAATCCTACGGATGAAATCAACAAGTTCTACCAGATAGAGGCGGAGCTAAGTGGCGTGGTTACTGGTGCCAAGGAGATACTGAAGGAGGAATATCTCAGGATGGAAGACTTCAAGGACGAGGTGTTCTTGATAGGTGGCTGGAGAAAGGACAAGGGACAGTTGGCTTGGGTAAAGGAGAACATGCTCTACAACGTGCGCAAGAAGATGCGTGGCAAGGGGCGCAATGGTGTGCAGAAGATAGAGAAGGGTGTCGTGGATGCCCATTATCTATTGCTGTACGAGATAGGTGCGGAGAGTACATCGTACGAGTTGTACAGGATAGACCACTGTGCTTACTGGGATGAGAGGAAGATGGCGAGAAAGGGTTATCCTGAGCCTTCTGGCAAGTATATCGTGTATAAGTTGGAGCTGATGCCTAAGGTGTTCAGACAGATAGATTATATGAAGGTGGTTCTGAACGAATATACTCGTGTGCTGGAGGAGCATCGCAAGAACCAGCAGGCTTTCGGATGGGCAGACTTCGAGGGTACTCCTGTGTATGTTACGGGTAGTGAAATCATAGGGCTGGAGGCATTGCTGGAATAGCTTGTTTTATGCCTTTCTCATGTTGTACGACTATGCACCTTCATGTCGTACGTTTATAC
>CAVKXW010000290.1:0-3241 GCA_963660215.1 Bacteroidaceae bacterium
TATTCTTCTTCGTGAGCTAAGACACGATTAGCTAACTCTTTGTCATTGTATATCTCCATAAATGGGTATTCTTCGGAATCAGTATGGGACTCTGTCGTATAATTATGATGATATGCAACGGTAGGCTCTTGAACCATGCTGCTTTCATCGAAAAAATGTTGGGCTTTTTCGTTAAGTTGTTCTTTTGTTTTTGATGTGATATTTGGCATATTGTAATCCTCCTAATTCTATTTGTACTAATTTGTGGCAAAAATACGATTAATATTTGAATAAACCAAACTTTTGTGAGATTTTCTGATAAGTCATCTCCAAGATTTTGTATTTCGTACATTTTGCGTATGATTTCATACAAGTAACTTCTTCCTTCGTTGCAGTTTTCAGAAAAAAGAGTTACCTTTGTAACTGAAATGACAAAATGAAGATTATGAAGAAATGTTTGAAATATACTTTGGTATCGCTTGGCGGTATCATCATCGTGGCTGGTATCGTATTAGCCATTCTGTACGTTTGTCGTCCGAACATGGTTAGAAGTTGGTTTGGACGTGGCTATCATGTAGCAGCTGTTTATGTGGATAGGCTGAAAGGAAAGCCTTATACCAAAGGTGACTTTGATGGCATTGATGTGTCGAAACATAATGGCATTATTAAATGGAATGAGGTGGCTAAGGACAAACGAGTGAAGTATGTCTTTGTCAGAGCCACGGTAGGGAAAGGTAAGATGGATCCTCTCTATCGCAGAAATATCAAGCAGGCGAGAAAGGCTGGACTGAAGGTTGGCTCGTACCATTTCTTTACCTCCAAGTATTCTGCCACGGCTCAGTTCTTGTATTTCAAGAGTGTGGTAAAGAAGAGCGAGCAAGACTTGATTCCTGTGTTGGACATTGAGAAAGATAAAGGCATCGATGGGAAATGGAAGGGACAGCAACTCGTTGATAGCGTGAAGGTCTTTGCCGACTTGGTGAAGAAACATTATGGAAAATATCCTATCATTTATACGAATGAGGATTTTTATAACAAGGATTTGAATGCGCAGTTAGGGCAATACTTCCTTTTCATAGCCAATTATAACAGAAAGCCGGTGTTGGACGGAAAGGGCAAGCATAACCTTTGGCAATATTCTGAGCATGGTCATCTGCATGGCATCGGAGAATATGTGGATTTGAGCCGATTGATGAATGGGACGACCATCAAGGACTTGATGCTGTAGCTTTATCGTGCCTTGAACACTATCCAAGGCACGATATTTTTGTATTGCTTCTGTACATGTTCGGTACTATCGCCAATGGCATTAATCTTGCCGTCCACTGAGCGGTAATAGCTATAGCATTTTCCTCCTGTGATATAAATGGCATCGGCGAAGCCGTATTCTCGCAAGGCATCGGCAAAGTCCCAAAGGGTCTCTGCGTGGCGAGTCTCGATATAATAGAGGTGGTCGTCGGAAGTCCTTGCCAAGGCTCTGCGCTCTACTTTTCCGTGTAGATGGAACTTAGGTGGTAAAACTCCATTTGATACCAAGATGAACTGGCGGAAGAAACAGCCACCTTGTTCCTCTACGTAATCCTTCACCTTGTCGCTTCTTGAAATGCCGAGAACTATGTTGCCATTCGCCATGGCGCAATAGCCAAGGCGTGTGGCATCGGATGCCAATTCCTTTCCGTTCATAACCATGCTGCCGAGATATTTTCCATTGTTTGTGTGGTCTGCACAACGGCTATACATCAGTACGCTCTTGTCGGTGGAGTCTGGCTCGACTAAGCTTATCTCTGCCTGTAGATTCCTCAACTCATACATATTGAGAGCCACCCCAAGGATAGAATCGGAGGTGAGGATGATTTCAGACTTGTATCCTTTCTTGTGAGGTTTGGATAGTTTGGCGATGTTCTCATCGGGAGTTACCGAGATGGGCACACCTATATTATAATAGTAGTTATAGAGTCGCCATCCGCCGTATGTAAGAATGCAGAGCAAGACGGAGGCGAAGATGCCAAAGGCTATCCATCTCCATTTGTGAGGAAGTGGAGTGGATGCAGGTCTTTCTACGATCACGTTGGAGTCATCATCGACGAAGATGATGCCTTTCTTTTCTGGGAATTTCTTTCTCATGCTTCTCCTCCTTCCTTTTCTAATTTGTCTTTCAATTCCTTCAGTGCCTCTTTGGATGCCGTGATATAGATGTCATCGTATAGATTGCTGCTTGCCAAAATGAGTTTCTTGAGTCCTGGGTTCACCTTGAAGATGTAGTCTTTGTTGACGATGATGCTCTTGCCAACCCGATGAAAGGGGCAATAGGTGAACTTAGACAGTTTGTCCATCAAGTCGTGTAGTTGGCATGTCACACTCTCCGACTTACCATTGCATAGGTATATGTCGGAGTAGTTTCCGTCCCCCTTGATGAAAGCGATCTCCTCGGAAGCAATCCTAAGGATTTCGTTGCTATTTGTCAGCGTCAGATATTCCATGTTACTCTTTCTAATAGTCTTATGCAAAGATACACGTTTTCCATCAAACTACCAAAGATTTTTGCAAAAATTGAAAAACTCTGCCAAATGAAAAAAGCATGAGGGAGAGAATTTTCCACTCATGCTTTTCCGTATGATTGCGATTCTTATTTGAACTGGTATCTTAGCCAGATGGTATCACCGATTCTATCTACACTGTTGAGTTTGAGAAGAGTGGCTGGGCGGTTCGCATCCTCGATGCCATCGAATACTGCTGCCATTCCCTTTCTTCCGTCGATGCCAGGACCTATCATCACGCTTACCTCATCGAGGAGACCTGCGGCAAGGAAGCCACCGTTGATATGCCCACCGCCGACAACTGCCAATCTCTTGACACCAAACTCGGTGTTGAGAATATCGACTGCCTTGGCAAGGTCTATCTCTTTAGAACCTACGGCAATCCATGAGATGCCTTGCTCGGTAAGTGCATCGAGATATTCCTTGGCGCAACTCTCGCTGGTGATAACGAGGAATGGAGTGCCGTAATGGGTGTTGCTTGGCCAGCAGAGCTTGCCCATTGTGTCAATAGCGATGGAGTAGCCTTCTGCTTCTACTGCCTTGTGGAAAGCCTGTCTGCCAATCGGTGTCTTGTCGTTGGCGACGAAAGGCTCAGGCTTGGCGAAATGCTTCTGCATGGATACTCGTCCCTCCAAGGCGGTAGGGCAGTCTAGTTGGTCGAGTGCATCGTAATATGCGTTGGATGGGTCAATCTGTTCGGTCATGCCGCAGTCGATGCGACCATC
>CAVKXW010000291.1:0-3237 GCA_963660215.1 Bacteroidaceae bacterium
GAGCACAACCTTGCCAAGGTTGGGGTCGCGGGTCCGAGTCCCGTTTTCCGCTCTACTCTTTACGTTTACCATGCCGCAATGGTGGAATTGGTAGACACGAGGGACTTAAAATCCCTTGGCCAGTAATGGCTGTGCGGGTTCGAGTCCCGCTCGCGGCACCTTAAAGTTTTTCCTTATGAAAAAATTTGCTTACATCCTCTTTTTTTTCACTACACTGATTCTTACGTCTTGCGGTGTAAGTAGCGGACAATTTAAGTTTGAAGGAAAATTTCTCAATCTGAACCAAGGCGAATTTTATGTCTATAGTCCAGACGGAGGCTTTGAGGGGGTTGATACCATCAAGGTAGAAGGCGGACGATTCACCTTCGAGACCGCATGCAAGGAAGATTTTACCATCATGATTGTTTTCCCTAACTTTTCTGAGCAGCCTATCTTTGCCCAGTCAGGTAAGAGTGTAGAGATAAAAGCAGATGCCTCTCACCTAAAGGAAATGAAAGTCACTGGAACCAAAGACAACGAACTGATGACCAAATTTCGCGAAAGCATACTAAAAGACACACCTCCGCAAGAAAAGCAACATGCAGAGGATTTCATTAAGGAGCACCCTGAGTCTGCTGTTAGTGTGTATCTTATCAAGAAATACTTCATCTCAACCCATACACCAGACTATTCTAAGGCGACAACACTCATCAGTCTAGTAGAGAAAAAGCAAGCCAAGAATGGCATGTTGGCAAAGATGAAGCAACAAGCAGAACAGATGAAAAATGCGAGCATAGGGCATTCCCTGCCCTCATTTACCACATACGATACCAAAGGAACCCTCGTATCGAGCACGGAGATGAGCAGCGCCCCCGTAGCCATCATCTATACCTGGGCTACCTACAACTATGATAGCCAGGACTTGCAGCGCGAGCTGAAAAAACGCCAACGCAACGCTAAAGGAAAGCTCAAGCTCATGGCATTCTGCCTAGACGCAAGCAAAGACGAGTGCAAGAAAAACATGGAGAGAGACTCTATCGCTTGCCCTACGATTTGCAATGGAGACATGTTCGAAGACAAGACCTTGAAGATGTTGGGATTGACTTTCATTCCCGACAACATCATACTTCAAAATGGAAGAATCATCGCCCGTGGCATGAAAAAGCAAGAACTATACGACAAAATCGATCAACTACTCAAATAATACCAACGAGATAGATTATAAAACCTAATAAAACCAAGTGGATGTTAGTAAAAACATATTGCGCAGCAGTTAACGGACTAGAAGTAACTACTGTAACCGTAGAAGTTAGCCTCAACCGAGGCGTCATGTATCACCTCACAGGCTTGGGCGACGAGGCGGTAAAAGAAAGTCGTAACCGTATAGCAGCAGCCCTGCAATATAGTGGATTCAAATTTCCTATAGCCGACATAACCATCAATCTTGCCCCTGCCGATCTGAGAAAAGAAGGAAGTAGTTTCGACTTGCCACTAGCAATCGGTTTGTTAGGAGCCAATGGCAACATCCCAGACCAACACCTCAAAGAATACATGATGGTGGGCGAACTTAGCCTAGATGGAACTCTACAGCCCATCAAAGGAGCCCTGCCAATAGCCATCAGGGCAAGAGCCGAACATTTTAAAGGGTTGATTGTTCCCGAACAAAATGCGCGAGAAGCCGCCGTGGTCAACAACCTTGAAGTTTATGGCATGAAAAACCTATTTGATGTCATCCAATTCATGAGCGACAAGATTTCCCCTGAGGCAACTTTCGTGGATACCCGAAAGGAATTTTATGATAACCAGACCCATTGCGACTATGATTATGCCGACGTTCGTGGTCAGGAAAATGTAAAAAGAGCGCTAGAAGTGGCCGCAGCAGGTGGTCACAACCTCATCATGGTGGGACCTCCAGGATCAGGAAAATCCATGATGGCAAAGCGTCTACCTTCCATTCTTCCTCCACTCACACTATCAGAAAGTTTGGAAACAACACAAATCCACTCCATCGCAGGAAAACTAGGAAAAGACGTTTCCCTCATATCACAAAGGCCTTTCCGCTCCCCACACCATACTATATCGCAAGTGGCACTAGTAGGAGGCGGCACCTCACCACAACCAGGCGAAATTTCATTGGCACACAATGGAGTATTGTTCTGCGACGAACTGCCTGAGTTCAATAAAACGACCCTCGAAGTTCTCCGACAACCCTTGGAAGACAGACATATCAACATCAGCAGGGCAAAATATTCCATCGACTACCCTTGCTCTTTCATGTTTGTAGCAAGTATGAATCCATGCCCATGCGGATATTATGGCGACCCTACGCACCATTGCGTATGCACACCAGGGCAAATACAGCGATACATGAACAAGATATCAGGCCCATTACTCGACCGAATTGACATTCAGTGCGAAATAAGTCCAGTGCCCTTCCAAGACATCTCAAAGGCAGCACCAGGCGAACCAAGTGAGAACATCAGGAAAAGAGTCATAAAAGCAAGAGAAATACAAGCAGAAAGATTCAAAGAGTACAAGGGAATCCACTGCAATGCCCAGATGACAGAAAGAATGATACATCAATTTGCCGAACCCGACGAAGCGGGAGTAAACCTTTTACGAATGGCAATGGAAAAGTTGTCGCTTTCGGCAAGAGCTTACAACAGAATCCTAAAAGTAGCCAGAACCATTGCAGACTTGGTAGGAAGCAAGCGCGTTTTGCCCGAACATTTAGCCGAAGCAATAGGATACCGCACCCTAGATCGGGGTGATTGGGCAGAAAGAGGACATGTCTAAGAAAAAGACAGGTATAAATTTTACACAGTCCACCATAAACTTGCAAAAACAGCAAAACACACTGCATAAAATGCAAAAAATAGAGCAAAAAGTGCAAAATAAGACAACAATATCGTCCAAACAAGGAGTAATATTTTAAATACAGGAGGAATATCTTCATATCAGCACTCAAAAAAAGACAAAAAAGCGCCAAAACAAGAATAAAATCCCCCAACAGAAGCAAAAAATGCAATACCTTTGCAAATGTAAAAAGGACATAGCACAAAGCTTGTCTAAGTATTAACAACAAAAGAATAAGATTATGGATTGCATTTTTAGAATTACAGACGTGATTAAGAAGGTTGGTTTCGGTGTTCTTGTTGCAGAATTGGCTGTAATCGCCTTTATGAGTCTATAAACTCCCCCATAATATACCCCAGTTCGGGATAAAATGTCTTTTATAAAAGAGGCCATAGTGTTTTC
>CAVKXW010000292.1:0-3227 GCA_963660215.1 Bacteroidaceae bacterium
CTTCTATGCTCATGCCATACCTCCCGCGGGGAGATATTTCATGTTGCAAATGTAGCTATAATATTTGAAACGTGCAAGTTTTTCGATGTTTTTTTTCAAAAAAAGGCTAATTTTCTCATGTTTTTAATAAAATTGCCCTGTTTTTGCTTGCCCGACTAAGCATTTTTACTCTTTTTAAGAGCTAAAGCTTAGCTTTTGTCTATACCTTATTATATATAGGGGGCGCTAAATCGCCTATACCTTATTATATATATTGCATTTTTCTTGACAAATCCTTTCTTATAGCTGCTTGACTTGCTCTGCTGTCAAGCCTGTGGCTTGCATGATTTGGGGAACTGGCATGCCTAGTGTATCATATTCTTCACTATATAAATCCAACAATCAAATATAGCTCTTCAAATGTATTGCTTCCATACGCTACAGTTTGTTATTTGTTGTTTCTTGCCAAATCTAGGACTACCTCTAGTGCTAAATCTGTGCCCTTTGCTACTTGGTCAGGACTCAAGCCCATGGCAAGGAAACGTTTGGCACTTGCTATCTTTTCTTTGTTTACACCTCTCTTAATCGTTGCATAAATATCACGCATATTCTTGATGTCCTCGTCGTAAAGCTCTCGCTCTTCGTGAGAGAGCTTGCGGAGGTCGCCTATCTCTGCCAATTTGCGGAATACGGGGTATTTCTCGCGGAATGGCATTTGCTCAAACATATTCATATTCTTCACTATATAAATCCAACAATCAAAAATATCTATACACTCATTTTCCGCCCGCTTCTCGAAAAGCGGCAGTTGTAGATAAACTATTCTTATTCTGTCTGATACGCACTGGCGTGTTTGCAGGTCGGTAAGCACCATGTCGGTGCGGAAGCTTTTGAAAACAGGGTCGTCTAACACGAAATCCATGAAGCACACCGTATAGACTGGTGCCAAGTGATAGTCCCAAACGCCTTTAATTCCTTGTTCCACGATGGCACGAGATGTGTAATACAGTGCTCTGTCGGCAAAGTACTCCTGCTCCTTCTTCTGCATCTCCACAATGACATGCTTACCTTCGTCGGTGACGCAATAGACATCGAAGACCACGCCACGGTCGTCGGGGCGCAAGCCTATTTTTTCGGTCTTGGCAAATGTTACGTCTTTAATTACTAACTCGCCCTCAAACAATCCGTTCAAAAATGTTATCAGGCATTCTTTTGTGTCCTCGCTTCCAAAGATACGCTTGAAAGCCCAATCGACACGAGGGTCTATAAATCTAGCCATGTCACAACGTTATTATATCTGTCGTTGCCGCACTATTGCGATTCGGGGGCAAATTTACGGTTTTATTTCGAAAACACCAAATGTTTTGGAGAAAATCTCGCAAAAGGCTTGCCCGATTGGCAGAATAGCTGTATCTTTGCCCATGTAGATTATTAACTTTGTAAAAAACAGGAGATATGAGAATAGCATTGGATTTCCCCGACGATTTATTGACGAAATGCGAGAGCATCACCATTAAGATAGAGCCTAAATCGGCTATGATTGTGGACTATACCCTAGCCGACGGCACTCGGCAGAAAGGTGAGGTGCCCACCAGCGAAGACGAGCCTAAGCGCATCCCGACACTAGGCGAGTATGTAGCCATCCTGGAAGAGCGACTCAACAGGCAGGGCAAGGTGCGGCTGGCTGAGACTTACGGCAACACCTATCGCAGCTTTATGCAGAGCAGAAAGGGGGAAGACCTGCCTCTCGACAAGCTGAACCATCTCGTGGCAGACGACTACGAAAGCTTCCTGCGACAGGGCGACCTGAAGCTGAACACCATCTCTTACTACATGAAGCGCCTGCGAGCCATCTACAACAGGGCCGTCAGGGAATATGGATTCGAAGACCTCAAGCCCTTCGCCCTCTCCTATACCAAGACGGAGCCTACGGCGAAGAGAGCCATCAGCGTGGAGGACATCAGAAAGATTGCCGCCGCCGAGACGCAGAACGAAGAGGAGGCACTGGCGAAGGACCTCTTCCTCTTCAGCTACTACACGCAGGGGATGTCGTTCATAGACATCGCCTATCTGAAAGCCACGGACATCCGCGACGGCCACCTTATATATAAGAGGAAGAAGACGGGGCAGGAGCTGAGGGTGGCGTGGCTCCCCTGCATGCAAAAGATAGTGGACCGACATGCTTCACTAGACGGCGAGCATCTGCTCGCCATCATCGACAACAGGCTCTCCACAGGGGCGAGGAAGCAATATCATTACCGCCAGTGCAGGGTGAACCGAGCGCTGCAGCAGTTTGCCCGCCGCATCGGTCTGCCGATGAAGGTGACGATGTATTGCGCCCGCCACTCCTGGGCATCCAACGCCAGGGAGCAGGGCATCCCCGTGGGCGTGATAAGCCAGGGCATGGGGCACCACTCGGAGAAGACCACCCAGATCTACCTAAAGGCCATCAACACCAAGGAGATAGACCGATGCAACAGAATCCTCGTCGCTGCCGTGGCGTGAGGAACCATCGCTTACTAAATTATTGAGATTTTAGCCCCGAAAAACTTGCACAATTCAAAATATAACCGTATCTTTGCAGAAAAATTAAAAGGAACAGGACATGGAAAAGGCAAAGAGAATCCCCTATGGGGTGTCAAACTTCGTAGACATCGTGCAGCGTAACCAGTATTACGTTGATAAAACCATGTATATACCGATGCTGGAGGATGAGGCGGACGCCTTGTTCTTCATCCGCCCCCGTCGTTTTGGCAAGAGCTTGTTTATCAGCATGTTGAAGTCTTATTACGACGTAGGCATGAAGGACAGATTCCAAGAGCTGTTTGGCAACCTCTGGATAGGTGAGCACCCTACTGAAGAACAAGGGCTATATCAAGTGCTGTATCTTGACTTTTCCAGAATAGGAGGCAACATAGATGACCTACAGGAACGATTCGACGAGTATTGCGGCTTATGCATCGATTTCTTTGTCGAGCAACAATACAACCAGTATTATTCTGCTTCGACCATCCAATCGGTAAAGGCCGCCCATCGCACCTCCGCCAAACTGAATGCCATCAACCTAGAGGCTTCGCTAAAAGGATATAAGCTCTACCTCATCATCGACGAATACGACAACTTTACCAACGTGGTGTTAAACGAGCATGGAGAAAAGGTCTACTGGGCCCTCACCCATGCCAGCGGCTTCTATCGAGAGATATTCAAGGTGTTCAAGGGCATGTTCTCCAAGATCTTCATGACGGGAG
>CAVKXW010000293.1:0-3221 GCA_963660215.1 Bacteroidaceae bacterium
GATGAATGGCGAGGAACTGATGTAGGCGAAGAACGTGAACATGCAAGCCATCTCCGCCAAGGTGCTCAGCGAGAACAGACTGTTGCGGAACACTCTGAACAAGTTGGCATACACCTGCATGATGTTCTTCTGGATTCGCTTTTCGGGCGTGAGTGTCTCAGGCAAGCGACCGCTGCAAAACATCAGGATGATGCCGATGCCGAGCAATAGTCCGAACACTCCTTGCCAGTTGGTTACGCCAGCCATCAAGCCTCCGATGACTGGGGCGCAAACAGGGGCGATGCCGTTGATGGAACCCAGGATAGCCATGAAGTTGGCTAGCTCCTTGCCGCTATACATATCGGTGCTCATGCTCTTGGAGATGACGATGCCGCCAGCTCCAGCCAGTCCTTGGAAGATGCGCATCAGATTGAAGAGATAGATGTTGGGCGAGATGATGCAGAGCACGGAGGCGATGGCGAACATCAGCATCGAGCCGACGAGTATCTTCTTTCTGCCAAACTTGTCCGTCAGAGGTCCAATAAAGACTTGTCCTATCGCCAAGCCAATCATTCCCGTGGTAAGGGTGAGCGAAGCCAAGGCTGGCGAAGTATGGAAATATTCCGACATCTCTGGCAATACAGGCAGGTAGAAGTCGGTAACGAACGGACCGAATGCGGTCAGCATCCCCAGTGTGGCAGGGATGAAAACACCTATTTTCTTTTTCATTCTTTTTCTAGTTGTGTTTGTTAATACCTATTGTTGTAGGAGGCAGTCTTCTTGTGTATGAATAGCCGTCCCCCTATGAATTTTGGTGCAAAATTACTCCAAATGTTTGAGTAGGGCAAAGATATTAACTAACTTTAGACAAGTTTCTAGTTGTAATGCCACTAGATGATACGATGTAGATTACTAAGAGTTATGATGCAAGAAAGTACTTCCTTCCGATGTGTGGCGGTCGCCAAACGGATTCACGACAATCGTCAGCAATATTTATGGCGACCGCCAAAAGAATAGATGGCGGTCGCCAAACAATGATAACAAGCTTATTCTTGCATCATCATTACTGCTTTCTTGTTACTCTTCTGCTAATAAGTCACAGTACATAAGTCGAGTATTTAAATGAATTGCTTCTTTGCTTTGTTCTGCTTTTTCGTGTGAGTGCATATAGTCAAATTCATCTTTTTCAGTTTTAAAAAGAAACTTGAAGTGGCATTTCTCTTGATAGAATTTTAGAACGTTTGGCTTATTCTTTGCATCTACAATTGCTAGTCTACATCCTGATTTGTTGTTTTCTTCAACAAACCATTCTTTGATGAATCTTACGACATCAGTTCCTATTCCTTTTCTTGTGTATTTGCTTGATACGGCTAATCTTCCAATCAGTATGCCAGGGTATCTGCTAAGTCGCTTCTCTCGGTTGGAAATTTCCTTCCACATCTTGTTTTTCTTGGAAGAACCTAGGTCAAACAAACGGATACTATCGTTCGAAACTGTGAAACAAGCTACAATTTCTTTTGGGTTATCAATCAGACGGAAACAATAGGATTTGCCCATTCTGAATTTTGTGTAGTCAAGTGCATCCTTGCGGAAAAACTCATCCATGTCGGAGTCGTTTTCGCAAGTAAAAGGATTGCACTCATCTAAAACCTCCTTAGTTAGTACACAAGGAAAGCAATGTTCTAAATAATGATTCATTTGCACAATAGTTACAAGCCTGCTTTGCGAAGCATAGCACGCATTTGAATTACAAAGGGATCGGAGTCTCGATCTCTTTTGGGGCGAGCTAGAAAAGCTCTTTCGTTAGCTTCCATTTCCTCACGAAAGCGAAAGGCATCTTCACCATGCAAGGTAGGAATTGCTTTTATTGCCGTTGCCATATTAGTATCCTCCTATTTTAGTTAAATGTATTATGATGTTGCAAATTTACAAGTTTTCTTTGTAATCACCAAACTTTTTTTGATAAAAGTGTTGTTTTCTGCCGAAAACTTTGTACCTTTGCCGATGGATTTGGCGAAAGCCATTTCCAAGACATCGTTGGTAAACAAAAAGCATTCGCTATTATTTCGCGTTCAGCCAAAAGCCTCGGAAACTTTATGGAAATAACGTAACAAGGAATAATTGTGATAAGGCATTCGGTATGGGATGCCTTAGGTCATTAGTATAGCAATGCATCATCGCCATAAGGCGTGGTGTATTCTTATTAGTGACCTGAGGTTTCCATTCCGAGGCTGCCTCATAGCTGAACGCAATAAGAGCATCACGCCCTTTTTGCGTCTTGGCGTGATTGATAGTTGTATGCATGTATTGTATCGTATAACTAACAATCAAGCGTTATGGCAAACAAGAATTTGAATGCCGCTAAGGTGGCAAAGAAAGACGAGTTTTATACCCAACTCTCTGATATAGAGCGAGAATTGCAACATTATTGGCAGCACTTCCGTGGAAAGGTGGTGCTCTGTAACTGCGATGACCCTTACGAAAGCAACTTCTTCAAATACTTCGCTCTTCGATTCAACCAACTTGGATTGAAGAAACTCATCTGTACCTGTTATAATGGTTCGCCTGTAACTGGTAATGAGCTAGCTATTCATTTCGATGGCTTCGATGATGATGAGCCAAAGAAGATAGCTTACAAGGTTGAGATTACAGAAGTGAAGGATGAGAATGGCGATGGGGCTGTGGATTTAACCGATGTGCAGTATCTCTTGAAGAACAATAAGAACGTTTTGGGGATATTGAAGACTGGCGACTTTCGCTCGCAAGAGTGCATCGAACTTCTCAAAGAAGCAGATATTGTCGTAACTAATCCTCCGTTCTCTTTGTTCCGTGAATACATTGGGCAGTTGATGGAGTATCAGAAGAAGTTCTTGATAATAGGAAGCCAAAAGTCTATTGGCTGTAAAGAGATATTCCCATTGTTCCAAGAAAACAAGATATGGTGGGGATATGGTTTTAAAGGAGCGGCAGCTCATTTCTATTCTCCTTATGAAGATACAGCAACGGCAAGTAACCATAAAAAGGATATGATTCGTGTTTCGGGTGTTACTTGGTTTACTAATTTGGAAATACCAAAACGTAGTGAAGAAATGGATTTGGTGTGTCGATATTCACCAGATGAATACCCGAAGTATGAGAATTATGATGCGATAGAGGTAGGGAAAACTACAGATATTCCTTATGATTATTCGGGTCACCTGCAAAAGCGTGTGGATTAGGCATATATTCTCGTAAGTCTAAAC
>CAVKXW010000294.1:0-3198 GCA_963660215.1 Bacteroidaceae bacterium
GCATTTGACAACTCCGTATATATTTGAAACCCAAATATATCCATCTTTGTCTGCGAATACATGGGTAGCGGCATTCTTGCCAAAGTCTAGCTCTTGGCATCTAATGGCTATCTGTCTCAATTCTTGCTCCTGGTTGTTATAGCAGCAAAGCCCGTTGTGTTTGGTTACCATCCATACTTTGTTGTTATGGTCTGTAGCTATAGATTTCACAGATTGCTGACCCACGGCGCGACTCATCGCCTCGTGTGCATTAAACATGTCCTTATACTTATATATAACACGGAAACCTTGGTCGTCGCTACCTAGCCAAAGATTCCCACGTGAGTCTGTAAAAATGTTGCAGACGTAGATGCCGTTTGTACTGAATGGAAACGCATTGTCTTTTTCTGCAAGTAACTTTCTGTTTCGAAAATCATATAAGAACAATCCTTTTGTCCCTGTGGCTATGAGTAGTCGGTGGGTGTCGTAAGTGTGTATGCATTGGATGTCCCCATTGGCTATTGGTAGTTGAGCTAATGTGGATGGCAATTTTATAAAACGGCGCAAATGAGTGTCAAAGAGACGTAGTCCCCCATTGCCGTAAAGCCAGATGTGGCTACGATCTTTTTCAACGGAGTACATTGGGAAGAATCCTTCTAGTTTCAAGGTATAGATTTCCTTAAAATCTTTGGAGCGGAATCCGCGTAGCTGTTGAGGGGTGCGTACCCAAATAATATCTCGGTCATCAATCATTGCATCATCGGAGAAAGAATTATAAGGGTCGAGATTACCGATATGTTGTTTATATATGGTGTTTTTTCGCTCGTCATAGCGATAGATTTCAAAGCCATTGAAGAAAAACATATTGCCTTGTGTATCTTCTAAGAACTTATTTACGTTCTTATTTTTGAGAGGTATGTTGACACGAGAGAATCCGTCTTTTCCATTGTAAATAGAAACGCCGCATGTCGTAGCCACCCATAGGCGATTACGATGGTCACGATAAATGTTGCTGATATTCGATTCTGGTAGCCCGAGGGAGTCATCTACACAGAAGTATTGATGAAACTTGGTTCCATCATACTTGTTGAGTCCGCGAAAAGTGCCAATCCATACCTGTCCGTATTGATCTTCGGCAAAAGCTTTGATATTCTGGTTGGAGATACGGTCTGTTATAGCTAAACTCGCCTCGTTAGTAGGCTCGCTTACTTCGGCGTGTCGACAAGAAACAACCGTCAGAAGGCAACCTAAGAAGAGGGCATAACTCGTTAATTTACTATGAAACATATCCATATAGGTTTTGTACTTAATGTTTAAAAGAGGTTTATTTTTACTTTGCAAAAGTACTCAAAAAATACGATAAACACAAGTGTTTCACGAGGTTTTAAACATTTTTGAAAGTATTTGAACATAGAAGAAAATCATTTTTCAACACATAGGAAAACTTCAAAAACATAATAGACATATGCGTGCCTTCTTTTGGCGTAACTTTGCAACCGGAAATTTAAACCAAATAGATTTAACTAAACTATATAAGTATGACAAACAATCTGACCCCAAAGAGGCTATCCTCTTTATTAATGCTATTTGCATTGTCTGCTCCGCTTGCAATGGCGCAGCAGCTATTGAAGGTTACTGGTAAAATTGTCGACCAAGAGCAACAACCGATGATAGGTGTCACCGTGAAAGTAAAAGGTAATGACAAACTTACTGCAGTTTCCGACCTAGACGGTAACTTTACCATCAATGCTCCTAAAGGCTCTACCTTGCATTTCTCTTATCTTGGTTATCAAGAGAAAGACATGCCTGCTTTGCAGAAAATGAAAATCGTATTGAGCGAGGACAACCGAGTGCTTGATGATGTAGTGGTTGTTGGTTATGGTGTACAGAAGAAAAGTTCGGTGACTGGTGCTATCTCGCAGGTGAAGGCTGAGGACATGGAAAACCGCACCATAACTAATGCTAAGTCTGCATTGCAAGGCAAGACAGCAGGTGTACAAGTTATTGGTAATACTTCTTCCCCAGGTTCTTCCCCTACGGTTCGTATTCGTGGATTTTCTTCCAATGTATCCTCCGACCCTCTTTACGTGGTAGATGGTGTGCGCCTGAGTGACATCTCTGGCATCGACCCTAATGACATAGAGTCTATGGAAATTCTCAAAGACGCAGCATCGGCAGCAATCTATGGTGCTGAGGCAGGAAATGGCGTAGTGCTTATCTCTACCAAGAGAGGTAAGGCAGGTCAGGGTAAAATTTCCTACGATTTTCAATATACCACAGAGTCTCTTGCTCACATGCCCAAGTTGATGAATGCCGAGCAGTACATTAATTATATGACAGAGGGTGGCATCTATACCAAGGATTATATTCTCAAGAATTGGGATGGTAAGACCAATACCGACTGGATTGATGCCGTGTATGGAAAGGGACACATGTCTAAGCATAACGTCGGCTTCAATGGTGGCAATAAGGATGGCAACTACTATGTTTCTGTTACCTATCTGAATAACGATGGTATTGTAAAAGGCAGTAACGACCTCTATCGTCGTCTTACTGGTACTATTAATGGTGAGTATAACATCAAGCGTTGGCTCAAGGTAGGAACCACCAATCAAATTGAAAAATATAATGCTCGCTCTGTATCAGGTGGTTATGAATATGGAAGTATGTTGACATCTGTCATCAATATGGATCCACTTACCCCTGTGACATATTCTCCAGACAATTTGCCTGCGCACATGGCTTCTGCTTTGGCAGAGGGGAAGCATCTGCTCACCGATGAAAATGGAAATTACTACGGTATTTCTCTCTTCAACAACAACGAGAATTATAATCCTTTCATCATGCGCGACAATGCAATATCACGCAACAGTGGATTCAATGTCAACGGTTCTGCCTATCTGGATTTCAAGCCTCTGAAAGGATTGGTGTTTACTTCTCGTTTTGGCTACCGTTTGTCGGGAACTCGCTCTTCTACCACATCCCTGCCATACTATGGAAACTCCGTGCATAGTGTGGATTATGTGGCACAGAGCGCAAGTTCATCCACCAGTATCTATTACCAGTGGGAGAACTTCCTCAACTATACTCGCCGTATTGCCAATGCGCATACAGTAACAGCTATGGTGGGTATGTCGTTCCAGGAGTCAACTTATGATTATGTAGTAATGATTAAAAAATAACTTGGTATATTTTTGTATAACTTTTATGAAGTGATAC
>CAVKXW010000295.1:0-3196 GCA_963660215.1 Bacteroidaceae bacterium
TTTTTTGCAGCAATATTGCATCGGTTCGTAAGCGAACGGCATCAAGAAAACAGATCATCCAGCAAGACCTCATCGTCCACTATGCCCGAATGCTTGTTTGGCAACACGCCATAAGTAGTCACCATCGTAATGCGGGTGCTATTACGTGTCTTGGTTTCTGCCTGGAAGATTGACATCCGCTCTCTCAACTTCTGCTCGTATTCCCTGCCTATGGCATAAATCCCTGTCGAAAACTTCATCTCGCAAAGATTGATATTATGGTCGGCACGTTCTATCACCAAGTCTATTTGCGTATTCGCCTCAGTCTGCTTACTACGCCAAGCACTGGCATCATTGAGGATTCTGTCTATCCCCAATGCCTTCTTAATCTCTTCCAAATGAAGAAGACACAAAAGTTCAAAGCTAAAGCCCTGCCAACTTGCCACCTGTGGGGTAGAAGAAAGATGAGTCCAGCGATGAGGGTCTTTCGTGTCTATGCCATCCACATACTTATAATAAAATAAGGTGTAAAAGTCCTTGATACGATAAATCGTATTATTCTTAGCATTGCCATAACGAGCGTATGGCAAGATGAAATCACACTGTTCCAAATCTGTAAGAATCTTCGTCAATGCAGCCCCACCAAACTGAACTCTATCACTAATTTCTTTGCGAGAGAACCCTTCCTTCCGCTCCGCCAGAACTTTAATGACAGACAAATAGTTGTCTGGACGTTTAAATAACGTGGCATAAAGTTCGTTATACTCCATTCGCAACATGGCATGAGCGTCGGCAAAAAACAGTTCGTCTATATTGGCAAGCAATGAGCGCTTAGGGTCAAGCAGGGTAAGGTAAAAAGGCACTCCTCCCAATATCATATAACACTGGGCTATCTGATAACGGTTCCAATTGAAATGCTTGTCATCTAGATATTGTTCCATCTCATTGAGATTGAATGGGCGAAGATATATCTTCTGCGTGATACGATTGAAAAGACCACCTTGATTGTGAAGCAACTTGTCTACCATCCACGAAGTTGCCGAGCCACAAGCCACAAAAAGAATATCATCACGCATATTCGCCCAACCATTCCAAAAGTTCTCCAATGCCATTACGAAATCGGACTTAGGAGTATCCATCCAAGGCATTTCATCAAAGAAGACGACCTTCTTGCCTCTTACCTTTGATGACTCCAAATGCTTTTGGAGCGCATCAAAAGCACTAGCCCATGACTTTAATTGGGGAGTGTAGGTTGACTTTGAATATTGTTGCAAAGCTTTTGCAAACTCAGCCAATTGCATCTCACGCCCCATCTCATGCTTTCCCACAAAAGAGAAAGCATAGCTGTCCTTGAAAAAACGTCGAACCAAAAACGTTTTTCCGATACGTCTGCGCCCATAAACTACGACAAACTCCGAGCGTCCAGACTCCATACAAGCCTGTAGCTTAACCTGTTCCTGCTTTCTACCGATAAGTTTATCCATAACCATCTTCTTTAAATAACTTGCCAAAATTACAAAAATTATTCGATTTTGGCAAGTTATCCATCATAATAACTTGCCAAAATTGTGTTTTTTTAAAGGTTTTGGCAAGTTATCTCCTAAAAACAAGTCTCCAAGCACAGCGCAAAGGATATCTCTTCTACACTTGACTTACCACAAGAAAGAAAACGTTTACGATAGTTTTTAGTTAAAAGATTTGCGTATATTGCACATTTTTCGTAATTTTGCGCACGATTTTGACGGCATAGGAGGAAACTGGAGGTTTTACACCTTATTATATATATAGTGCCGTTAGTATAAACAAAAGTATTAAGATAACAATGACTCACAATTTGTTAAAAGGCAAGCGTGGCATCATCTTCGGTGCACTCAATGAGGAATCAATCGCTTGGAAGGTAGCCGTTAAGGCTGCTGAAGAGGGTGCTACCATCGCACTCAGTAACACAGCTATGGCTTTGCGTATGGGTACGCTGGATAAGCTCGCTGAACAAATCAACGCTCCTATCATCGCAGCTGATGCGACTAGCGTTGAGGACTTGGAAAAGGTATTCACCGAGGCTCAGGAGAAGCTCGGCGGCAAGATTGACTTCGTGCTCCACTCTGTGGCAATGAGCCCTAACGTTCGTAAGCATCGTACATACGATGATCTCGACTACAATTTCTTGAACAAGACACTCGACATCTCTGCCATCTCTTTCCACAAGATGTTGCAGGTAGCCAAGAAGTTGGACGCCATCAACGAGTGGGGTTCTGTGGTAGCCCTCACCTACGTGGCTTCTCAGCGCACCTTCTTCGGTTACAATGATATGGCTGATGCCAAGAGCATGCTGGAAAGCATCGCTCGCAGCTTCGGTTACATCTACGGTCGTGAGAAGCACGTCCGCATCAACACCATCTCTCAGAGCCCTACAGCCACTACCGCCGGCAAGGGTATCAAGGACATCGAGAATATGATGGACTTCGCCGACAAGATGTCTCCACTCGGCAACGCCGTAGCTGAGGATTGCGCCAACTACTGCGTGATGATGTTCTCAGACTTCACTCGCAAGGTGACCATGCAGAACCTCTTCCACGATGGTGGTTTCTCTTCCATGGGTATGAGCCTCCGCGCCATGAACCAGTACGCTAAGTCGATGGAGCCATACGAGGACGAGAACGGCAAGATTATCTACGGATAATCCTTGCATCTCAAACTAGACAATACTATCCGTGCGTATCTTACGTACATATTATATAATAGGCAGCATACCTTTCCTATCCAGGAACAAGTATGCTGCCTATTTTCGTTTTAAGTAAAATCTAAAGTCCGTGCGTAATATTATATAATCTATATACATATTAAACCATATAATCATGAGCAAAAACATCTCGACACTATTGCTGTCTAGCTTTTTGATGGCCATGCCTTTGGCTATCCAAGCCCAATACCATTCGCAAGTGTGGAATCCAGACTATGGTAACGGTACTTACACCAACCCTGTGCTCTATGCCGACTACAGCGACCCAGACGTGGTGGCTGTTGGTGATGACTATTATCTCACGGCAAGTTCGTTCAACTGCATCCCTGGTCTCCCTATCCTTCACAGCAAGGACTTGGTAAACTGGGAAATCATCGGCTATGCCCTGCAAGAGCAGGAGCCAAAGGAACTCTTCGACCAGCCACAGCATGGCAAGGGTGTATGGGCACCAGCCATCCGCTACCACAATGGCGAGTT
>CAVKXW010000296.1:0-3170 GCA_963660215.1 Bacteroidaceae bacterium
CAAGCGACACTGCCAGTGATGTGCCTCAGAATCAGAGCAAGGCTTATCTGCAGGTGCAGGTGCATGTGGCTGGTAGCGGAGGAACTTCTCAATCTAGAGCTGATGCCGAACAAAAAGGACCGAATGGAGGAGAGGATGGCGATGGAAGAGAGGATGGGGCAGATAATGAAAACAAAGTCAATAATATCACGCTCTTGCTTTATACCCCTTCAATCAATGATGAGTCTTCCAAGATTGAAGAGGCGATGTATTTCAGCCAGATGAAATATGATGATGTTAAGAAAGCTTGGATTTCGAACACAAAGAAAGTAGAGTCTATTCTTGTCACTAAAAATTATCAGATTTTGGTAGTAGTGAATGAAGGAGACCTAAGTTCATGGAAGGGCAAGAATATGAGCGAAATAAAAGACCATGTGATAAGCAAGGTTTGCTCTCGTTCTGACAAAATCGCTGATTTCTCTGATTTCGTGATGTCCTCTGATAAAGAGACCAATTTGGTTAGTAAGAGTGGAACTGGTTCTGAGACTGACCCTTATCTGATAGAGACAGAGGTTGAGCGTTTGGCTGCTCGCATCGACATCGTTCCGAATGCCGACTTATCCTCCGACCGTGCCTATTATTATAATGTAAAGGATGCTTCCGATAATATAATCGGTGGATTCAAGCTGGAGTCTGTTGTGCCGACGAAAGTACTGACATCGGGCGAATACCTCATCAAGCGAGTGTCCGATGATGCTTCTCTCAGCACCCTCACTTACTTTGGCAAGGAGCAGATGGATGCTTCCAATAAGTCAACCAATTATGTGGTTTGTCCACAGACGGCGGTGGCTACAGGTGCAACGCCGACAGCCAGAGATAATGCCGAAGGCACGGATGCCTTTTATAAAGTGAGGGAAGCTGGACGCGCTGATGCCACTTCTACATCGTCGGACAATTATTTCATCCTCGACTATGTGATGGAGAATACGACCACCGACAATGCCGAGGCATATAGCACAGGCCTCCTCTTCAAGGGCACGTATTATGAGAAGTCGCAATGGAACAGCACCGATTGCAAACCTAACGATGGTGCGACAGGCGAGCCAAAGGAATATACCTACACAATTCGCCATAGCGACCCATCGGGCAGCGGTACCTTATCCGACCCAATGCATTACGGCATCGTGCGAAATAACATCTATCGCATCAAGATAGATGGAGTGGAAGGAAAGGAGCCTGATGGCTTGAAGCTCACCATCAACGTAGTGCCTTGGGCACGATACGAACACGAAGAAGTGATTTACTAGAATGGAACATGTAGAATAGTAAAACTCAGAGTAAAGATGAGGAAATACTTATTATCATATATGTCTTGCCTAGTGATGATGCTAGCTGGTCTCACCGCTTGCTCATCAGAGAATGACGCTTCCGATGCAGGAGGGAGTGCCACAGACAAGACTTGCACCCTGCGTTTCACCCTCTCGCCTGTACAGGGAGGGGGAAGTGGCAGCCGTGCCTATACGCCCGGCACGCCTAATAGCTGGGGCAATGGCTCTGCCGACGAGAATATGAAGAGCTGGGTAGTGGCGTTCATGGATCAAACTTCAGGCAAAATAGATGCGCTCGTAGAAAAAAATAATGTACCAGCAGCCAACGCTACTCAAGATGAAGTGGTGGTCTCTGGCTTAGTGCCTGATGGCATCTATTGTGTTTATTCCTTTGCCAATGTAACAGCTGAACAAGTAAATATTCGGAAGGGACAAGATTTTAATAGTGCGAATGAGATGTATGCCATCAATGGTAATGATTTCGACATCAAGAGTCATGCTATCCCGATGAGTAACTATCAAGATGTGACGATAAGCTCTGATGGAAAGAAAGCTTATGATAATGATGGTAATGAGTTGACTCACCTTTGGACAGTTCGTATGCTCTCCAAGATAACCGTGAAGTTCAAGAATCTCACGAACCAAGACATTAAGGTAAACAGTATAACCATTAGTGACATTACCGAAAACCCTGTGGGAGATGAGAAGAATATCTATCTGATGCCGCCACAACCAGGTGCAAGTTCCGGTAATGTCGCAATGGAAATCTTTGTGCCTAAGTCTAATTGGAAGCACTTACCTAAAGACGTGAGTAAGTCTTCTTTCACTCATACGATAACTTCGGGCGAGGGAGAGAACCAAACACAAGGCATTACTATCCCTGCCAATACCACAGACTATGACACGTCGGATGACGGAGCTAACTGCGTATCCTTCTATGTCAATGAGAGCATTGCCGACAGAGAGTACCCTTTCTTCGTGGTAACGCTCGACACCAACGTGGGCGAGCAGCGATACTTCATGTACACCGACTGGAATCAGATAGCTCGCAACGACCATCACGTATTGAAGATGGCGTTGAGCGACTATAAAATGCGCCTCAAGGTGGAGGGCTTCAGTGCCATAGGGATGGAGCCATCTTTGGAGGATGATGGCAAGCAGCTTAACCTCACCTTCCACATGCCAGACGATGAGTTCCACATCATCCCATCTGTCACGAAGTACGGCGATGCCAGCAATACCCCTGTGTCTTTCACCGACCTGAAATGGGAAAAGCTCTCTGAGTCAGAGACTGGTGCCGAGGACAAAGCTTTCAGCACCATACCTTACCTTGCCAACGGAAGGGTTGAGGGCGTGATGCTCGGCGAGCTGGGCAAAACAACAGGACCTGTCATCTACCAACTCTCTTGCAAGGTGAATGCTGGCACCGCAGATGAGCTGACCCTCGTCTATAGAGTGGCAATCTCGCAAGACCTCAGTTGGTATACTAACGCAGCTCGCAAATACCAAACCGACAAGATGAGTAATAAGGAAGCGGCATCAAGCTTGCTGCATAATTATGAACGTAAATACTTCTGCTATGAATAGTACCTTAATTAATAATACAATATTGAAGTTTATGGACAAGTCTAAGATTTTCAATAAGATTACAAGATACATTTTGGTGGCAATGCTCGCATTGCTGCCAAATGCTATGTGGGGATTGACTGAGGTGAATAAGTATGCTCTATTGGGTGATGATGGGAAGGTAACTGTCACAATGGGTAGTGTCAGTCCTAAGGGTAATTATTCTATGTGGTTCTTTGAGGACGAGAATGGAGATAAAGTCACCCTGGATAATCCTTCTTGGGGAAAGTATAATAC
>CAVKXW010000297.1:0-3164 GCA_963660215.1 Bacteroidaceae bacterium
TTCATCAAACCTTCAATCTCCAAGATTTTTCTCATCTCTGCGATGGCATTGGCATCCTCTGCATGAGCCTTGCTCAACTTCTGGTTGCGAGCCGACAACTCATTGACGTAATCTGCCAGCCATTTGTTCTGGTTGATATAGGGAGCGGCATCTACAACCTTCTTCCAACCGACCTTACCAATGTTGAAAGTCAGTCCGGCAGACAACGTGAACAGATTGTCACCGAACTTGTTGGACGCTCCTTTGCCGTCAAAGTCACGGAACGTAGTGGCTCCACCCAATTCCATGTTCACCGCCAAACGATTAGTAAAACGGTATTGTGCCATCAAGCCATAGTTGAGGACAAACGGACTCTTTCCGTTATCCTCGTTATGAATAATACCGCAACCTGCATACGGAATGATACCACATCTTTTTGTCGTGGCATGGTCGGTGGCTAAACAACTGGCAACATCCCAAAGGAAATCCGCATGCACCATCTTGTAGTCACGGACACTTCTGTCGGCATCCTTGAACTGAAAGCCTTGAAAACTTAATCGACCTCCAATCTCAGGCGTGAACCACTTACCTGCCGAAAATGCCAGTGACGGTTTCATTCTGTCGAACATGTTCCCTGTACCAAATGGCTTTCCTACAAAAGCGGATATGCCACCCGACACACCAACGAACCAGTTGGAAGACCACGTAGAAGGTACAGCTACCTCTTTGAGGTATGTTGGTTCAATCTGTCGGAGCATATCCTCATTCATGCCAGATGGCACCATTTCGTTTTTGCCATCATCTGTTGTCTCTGCATTGACCTGTATTTGTCCGCACACGCACAATGCCATCATAAATATTGCTTTTCTAATCATAAACTTCAATTTGTAAATTATTCTTTCTGTCAACGTTTTCTACTCTTGCCACCTTTCGGTCGCATCATCCTGTTTGCCATGGCAAGGCAACGGTGCGCCCATCGCCTGTCATCCTCGTCATCATTGCGCCCCCATTTCATGTCGTTGCTTCCACCACCTCCGCCACCTTGCCCTTCGGCAAAGGTCGTGGCTTGGTCGATGTAGCCAAGATACAGCAATGTGGCACAATGAAGGACTTCGGCAGTGCGCTCGGCAATGGTCTCCAATGGCGAGCCGTCAAATGCAACTTTGAGTTCAGGTGGCAACGATGCCACTTTGGAACGATAGTCTGTGACCATGCTTTCCAACATGGCGGTCTTGATGAGTGTGCCAGCACCTGTCTGAGCCTCACGAGAGAACTGCATGGCATCTTGCCGAAGCGCATCTGTCCGCTCCTTGACAAACTCTATGTCCTTGTTTAACTCATCCAACTGCTGGTCAGCCACAGCGAGCTTGTCTTTCTTGTCTGCCAGTTTCTCGTCAACGGAAATCAACTCGCTCTGCAGTTTTTCCAATTTTTGCGACAAGACGGAACTGTCACCCTCCTTGTTGGCTATCTGTACTTTCAACTTGTCAATCTCCAACATCTTCTGCCGTTTCTCTTCTTCCAGATGTTCCACCATAGACGAAAGGCCTTTCACACGACGTTCTGCCAAAGCTATTTCCACCCGAAGGTCGCTTACCGCCTTGTTCAGATTGTCCAGTTCCTCTTCCTTGGAAGAACACTCTTCCGAAAGGTGCTTGCGGTATTCCTCCGTAGGACGATGACGCTGCCGAGTCTCCGTTTGGTTCGTTCCACGCACCAGTCCCCAAGGCTCGTTGACAACAGCCAACTCATCATGGAGTTGTGATGTACGTTGACTATACTCCCGATTGTTGGCTCCTGCGAAGATTTCCTTGAAGGCAAACTTGCCGTCCTTGATTGGCAGAAGAACGCAGTGGATGTGTGGCGAAGTCTCGTCCAAGTGTACATAGAAGGCAACGATGTTCTCCTCACCATACTTGCCAGCGACAAAATCATAAATGTCGGTAGCCCATTGCTCTATCTCAGGCATACGCTTGACGGCATAATTCTCCTTGTTGTCGCCAGGCTTGAAGACCACCTCTTGGTCACCGAAGGCAAGCTCACGCATCTTCCATTGCGAACCGCTGAATATGAAGTCAGCCACCGTTCTGAAGCGTGGCTCAGCCAATCCCTCGTTCTTGTCCTTGATGCCACGAGCAGCCAAGTTCTCAGCCATCAACTGTGGGATGGACTTGCTCTTGTCGATAGGTGCTATCTTACCACCCTTGGAAATCTGGAAGTTCAGATGCTGTCTGCCGAGATCATAGTTACCCTTGGCAATGGCTACCTGCCAAGCCCTGTCGCTCCAGTTGCGCTGGTATTCACGACTGAGAGCGGCGGCGCATCCCTTGCGCCCCCTGACGTTCAAAACCTGTTTTGCTATTCTTTCCATATCTCTGATATGCTTATATGTGTCAGTAAAAACAGAGTCCCAGCTTGCTGCCTTGGCGGACACTCTCCCGAAGACTTTTAGGTCGTAGGGGTAATGAGTTACCACACTCCCAAAATTCGTGAACAGCGGGCAAGCCCGATGCGCTAAAAACTGCAAGCCACGATGAGTGCGCTATGCCAGTTCCGAACCGTGAGGTCTTATAAGAAGAATGTCCGTTAGGCAGTTATAATGGAACAGAATGAACTCTATTTGTGGTTGTCCGACTTGGCGGTTACAACTGGCTTAGTTGTGGTTTCCTCTATTGGTAGAGGAATACAAGCCTTGTAAGCGGAACACAGAGATTGGAAAAGGCTCATGTCGTCAGCCGTCTTCAACTTGATGGAAGCTGCCTTTCCATGACTGGCTATGTCGGGCAGTTCCTTTGTCAGAAGGAGCAACTGGAGCCAGTCACGATTGAGGACATGGACGAAAAAATTGGTGATAGCATCACGTAGTTGGAACTTATTCTGTTCTTCCTTATCAGCGAGAGCGATACAATCCACAAGTCTGCCAATTATACAAATGGCAATACCATCAGATGAAAGTTGCTTATCTGGTAATGTATTTGTAGATTTTCCACCAGTTGACAGCGCTACCACACCTTTTACTATTTGTCCGCAAACAACGGCAGTCTCTTCAGAGGTGGAAGTGCCGTTGTTCCAACTGTCTATCGTGAAGCGGACGATGGGTTCCAAGATGCCACCTTGCATTGTAGATATGTTGTTGTCCTTCATGCCAAGCATCGTGATGACGGTATACTTTGTCTCGAACTCCT
>CAVKXW010000298.1:0-3159 GCA_963660215.1 Bacteroidaceae bacterium
TGGTGATTCGTCTCAAATAGAGCAAGCGATAGCGGAGAAGGATTCCTTGAAGGCATCGACCGCTCTTGTCTCTCTGAATCAAGAGGAGAAAGCAGATACAACAGCCACCACCAAACTCCCTCTAGTCTATGAGAATGTTGAGCTTCAGAATATTCTGACTCCGATAGCCGAGCACTTCCATGTATCGGTATCTTATCAGAATGAAACCGCTCGCCACATCCGCCTCTATCTCCAGTTGACGGAGAATATGGGTTTGGATGAAGTCATCGAGCTGATGAACCATTTCGAGAAGGTGAACATCCGCCATGAAGGTAATAGCTTAATCGTAGAGTAGGGAGGACGAGCTGATGAAAATGAAAATTTATATAGGATTGCAGATGGGCAGGAAAATGAATCTTTTTTTATTGATGGCTTGTGTACTCTTTGTAAACCAAGCCGCCCTTGCACAGCGCATTACCCATAACTTCCGCAATACCTCGATGTCGGAAGCTCTCACCGTCCTAGCCAAGAACACGAAGGATTATCACATCAACTTCATGTATAATGAGTTGGAGGACTTCACGGTAACGACGAACATCGTGAAGCGCACGGCTCCCGAAGCCATCCAGCAAATCATCGGTTTCTATCCGATGAAGATGACCATCGACAGACAGAACATTTTTGTGGAATGTACGCAGAAGGCTCCCACGAAGATGATGGGCCGCATCGTCGATACTCACCGTCGCCCTGTCGATTTCGCCAATGTAACCTTGCTCAATGTACGTGACTCCAGCTTTATCACAGGTGGCGTGACGAATGAGAACGGCCAGTTCGTGATTCCTTGCGAGGCGAGGAAGGCTATCGTGAGGGTGAGCTGCGTGGGGTATGACACCTATTATAATATGTACAGCATAGGAAAGATAGGTTCGATAACCTTGAAGGAGGCGACGATGCACTTGCAGAAAGTAGTGGTGAAGGGACATCAAAAGACTTTTGAGAAGAGTCGTGAAGGCTTGCTCACCAATGTGCAAGGTACCCAACTGAGCCATGCAGGTACTGCCAACGATGTGCTGAAATATGTGCCAATGGTGACTGGAAAGGATGGAAACTTCGAGGTCTTTGGCAAGGGAAAGCCAGAAATCTACATCAACAACCGCAAAGTGCAAGGCGACCAAGAACTGGCTCAACTCAATTCCTCTGATATTAAGAATGTGGAACTGATAACTAATCCAGGTGCTAAGTATGATGGTTCGGTGCGGTCTGTCATTCGCATCCGTACCCGTCGCCCACAGGGTGAAGGATGGAGCGGTACTTTATCTATGCAGAATGGTTTTGAGCATTATTTCGGTACCGTGAATCAAGCCAACTTGAAATATCGTGTCAAAGGTTTGGAAGTTTTTGCTGGGATGGGGTATCTCAACAAGAAAGTTTATGAGAATAAAGTGACGAGTCTTGAAACTTATGGTGTGGGCGATTGGCTGCAAAATGTACAGAGCATAAGCTCTGGAAGACCCATGCATACTTATGGCAAGATGGGATTCTCATGGCAAATTAATGACAAGCATTCTGTGGGTGCTCGTTATTACAATGGTGTTATTTCGCAACCTACCGATTTCCGTTATTTCACGACTTCATACGCTGGTGGTGACTTGACCGAAAACCTCCAATCTGAAGGACAAACTCATGCTAAGTTCGTGCCTCAACACCATGCCAATGTCTATTATACAGGAGAAGTTGGCAAGTTGGGCATTGATGCCAACGTGGATTATGATTGGCGGAAGGGTAGGGAGAGCGAGAATCAGACGGAATGGAATACTTTTACGGATGAGTCTAATGCCATCTCTTCGTTGAATCGTTCGAGGTCACACGTGTTTGCAGAGAAACTGATTTTGAGCTATCCTTTATGGAAGGGCAATGTAGAGTTGGGCAACGAGTTCACTTCTTCGAGAGTACAAAGCGACTTCTCCATCAACCTTGCTTCTATGAACAATTCCAACACGGTTACCAAGGAGAGCAATATGGCAGGCTTCGTACAGGTTGCTCAGCAATGGGGCAAGTTGGGCGTGCAGGCAGGTTTGCGATATGAACATGTGAAGTTCAATTATTGGGAGGATGGACAGATGAAGGCAGACCAAAGCAAGACTTACAATAATCTTTTCCCTTCTCTTAGCTTGGATACAGAACTGGGCAAGACGCAATGGTCGTTGAGTTATTCGGGCAAGACGAAGCGTCCATCTTATGAAGAGTTGGATGGAACCGTCAGCTATGTCAACCATCTTTGGGTGGAGAGTGGAAATCCCTATCTTTCTCCTATGAAGATTCATGCCATCGAGTTGGAGGGTGTCTGGAAGTCTTTCTTTTTCAATCTCTCCTACACCTATACCAAGGATGCGATACTGAATGTGTCTAAACCATACGATGAAGATGGCAAGATGAAATTGCTGACATCGGAGAACTATCCCAAGATTCAGAAGCTGGAAGCTTTCATAGGTACCCAACAGCAATTCGGTATCTGGCAACCTAAGCTCAATGTTGGATTCATCAAGCAATGGCTTACTATAGATTATCAGAATGGGCGTAAGTCGCTGAACACGCCTCACGGTTTGGTTCAGTTTCAGCATGCTGTACATCTGCCTGCTGACATTTGGTTGAACCTGGACATGCAATGGATGTTTGCTGGGTATGAGGATAACTGTCGTTTGGGGGCTTCGTCCTATGTGAACGCAAAGTTATACAAGGCGTTCTTCAAAAATCATTTCAGTGTGTCGCTGGAGGCGAACGACATGCTCAATAAGAGCAATCAAAATATGACGGTTTACACCAATAACGTGACTCTCTTTCAAGATAACAAGAAGACCGACCGTCGTGCCTTGTTGCTTACCTTGCGATACAACTTCAATGTTACTCGTGACAGATACAAAGGCAAGGGAGCAGGTAATGAGGAGATGGATAGATTGTAGTTTCTTTCAGTTGTGTTAATGCTATTTAGCACGAAAAGCTTGCTTGTTTATCAAAAAATGATTAGTTTTGCAGTCGAAATGCGATAAAAGGGAAACAATAACTAACTTGCAAGTTTATGACAAAGAGACAAAAGAAATATTGGCTGGGAGGCTTGGTGGCTGTCGTCATCGTGTTAATGGCAGGGCTGTATGGCGCAAGCTGTTATATGCTCAGTTACTC
>CAVKXW010000299.1:0-3091 GCA_963660215.1 Bacteroidaceae bacterium
CTGCGCTTGTTCTCCATCGTTTCATGAAGATCTCGCTGCGGAGAATGTTCTCACGCTCCGTAAGTGGACGACCTTTGAGGAAGCCGAACAACTTCTGAATATCGCCTCTTGCATCCGAAAGGCTGTTCAAAGCCTCCATTTCCTTGTCGGTCAAACGTTGCTTGGGATATTTGCCCTCCAACCGCTTGCGTGCGTATGCGCTTGTGGTCAATCCGCAAAGGGAGGCATATTCCGCTATCTCCTTGTGAAGCTGTGGTGTCAGCCTTACAATCAGGCGGCTCGTATATTTTGGAGCCTCCTTTTCAATATTCTTCTTTCCCATACCAAGTATTTGTTCTATAAAAATGTGCAACCCAATGCGAGCTTGCGAGCGTTCAAGAAGTCCATTGGCATACGGACAAACGAAGTGCGTTTGTATGACATTGGTATTTCTTGCATAGCACTGCTATCAGAGTTTACGCACAAGCACGATACGCACTGTGGTTGCACATGTTCACAGACTTGTTGTATAACGGTTCTTAAATTACCCAAGCAGCAGCAATTGTGGGGCATCCTCCGCTTCCATCTGTTCCTTGAAGAATTGCCTTCTGGCTTCTGCCTCCAGTTCCATGTCAGAGACGCTTGGCTGTGGAACATCTTCCTCCTCGCCATTATCGCCATTTCCTGATGTTAGGGAAGAAAAGGAACTGTTGGCAAGTTGTGTTGGATAAGTACCGCCATTCTTGATGGGTGGATCCTCCTTGTTAGGGAATGCGGTTGTGGAAGTCATCGTATTAGACTTGCCGGAACAGTCTCTTTGGTTGATGGGAACATAGTGAGGATTGACATATTTCTTGCCGTCAACAATCCCTGCAGAAATGCAGAGCAATGTGTGAACACTTCCTCGTCTTGTCTGTACAGAAGAAAGGATGCCCAATTTGTTCATGTGGTCAAGCATCTTGGAGACTGTCTTTCGGTCACACTTCCATAGTTTGGATAGAGCCACCTCTGACATGTTCACTTCCCACAATTCTGTTGTGGACTCCCCAACCTCATTTGAGGTTTCAATCTGTCGTGTCACAATCTGAATGAGTTGATAAAGGCATGAAAGGCGGTTGATGCCAGCCGTGCCACCCATCAGATAGTTTACTTGTTCGTTACTCAGGATAATGCTGTTGAAAATATTACTGTTCATCGTTGTTTTATTTTTGTTGTGTAAATCTTTTCTTGCTGTCATGCGGAAAACTCTCTGCCGTGAAAAGAGAAACTATCGCCTCATGCCGAAGCCTCTCTCTGGCATATAATACTCCTTGTCGTATGCGATATGGTCAAGCACACGTTGCAGTCGGTCAAGTTGGGGACTGTCAAGCACTTGTATGGCATTGATGGTAATTTTCTGTGATGCTATTTTTCGATGCTCACAGTTTCTTTCAGACATGGTTCCGTCACCGTCAGCATAGACCGAGTGTAGGTAAGCGTTGACGGATTCCGTCTGTTCCTTGCTTGGGTAAGCAGCGGGAAAGCGGTCGGAAATGTAGTCTACCATATTGCTGACCGCATTAGCCAACAGAGGGTCACGTTTTTGCAGACTGTTTACAAGTTCATCTTTCGTCATGATGCTATGGTCTATTGTTCATTTCATTCAGACGGTTTGCAGCCTCCAGTCTGATCTCCTCCTCCGACATGGCTCTTGCGCCACGCACCCAGTCAAGCAAGGCTTGCTTCTCGAAGAAGATAAGCTTGCCAGCAGGCTTGAAGTACGGCAACTGGTTAAGATGCGTCATCTTGTAGAGCGTGCTCTTGGCAATGCCGAGAAAGGCGGAAGCCTCTTCAAGGTTCAACACTTCCTTTGTCATATAGCAAAGGTTCTCCAACTTGTTCACTCTCGACTGAAGCTCCACTATCTTGCGCTCATGGTCGAGGTTCATCTTTAATGCGTTCTTTTCTGTCATAAATCTGATATTTTGTTTATTTCGTTATCGATTTCGGCTGCAAAGGTATATTGTTGCCAATGATATTCAAGCAGCCGTTATGGTTTATTAAAAGTGCTGATTTTCAATTCTTTGGTTCTATTTTACCATGCTGCAATGTGGTAGATTGGTCGGACACTCACTTGAAATTCAGCATCTTCAAATGTCTATCGTTCAAACATTCACCAAACCAAGGATTGGACAATAAGGGTGGCAAATCTTTGGTTCTATTGCCAGTTCTCGTTTTTGAAAATGTCCAACAGAGTGCAAAACAAAATTTAACACCCAATTTTCGCAAACCAAGCCGTTTGAGGTCAAAACCGTTTGCAATAACCACATTTGGGGTACAATGGTAGGAAAATGAGTTGTGAATGAGAGAAATAGGGATTTCCCCTCGTTTTTCAAGGGACAAATTTGTACCTTTGCAAACGAAACAGAGGTATTCCACAAGGGATATTTCGGGCAAAGTGTTCTTGACTTTATTTTTCCGTGGTTTTGTCCCGTTTTTGTCCCTCGCTGATTTTGTATCACGAGACAATAATTTATAAATGGCTGATTTACAGCGATTAAAGTCGTGTTTTGGAGAATTGGTAACGGCAACCACCAGTAACCACCAAAATGGACCATTCGAGCCTGTAAATGTAGCGTCACACAGGAACTCGTTGGTCTGGAAAATCACGTCATCAATCTCTTCTTCCAAGATGTTGATGCCGAAGTCGGATAATATGCTGCTGTTGTCTGCCATAACTCCCTATCTATTTACTTTCAAATCGTTGTCATCATCGTTAGAGCCGTTACCACTGTCCGATGAAGTGTTGTCTCTTACTGACATTCCTGCCTCTCGCCATTTGCTGGATGCACTGCTGATGATGCCACGTTTGTTGGCGGTTGTGTATGAATTTGTCGTAGCCAACAGTTCCTTGGTCTTGTTGGCATTCGACATCTGCACCAGTTGCTTCACAAGTGTCTCGTTCTGCTTTGCCACGTCTGCGTATATCTGCAAGTACATCTTCTTGCGCTTGGCATTGGGCATATAGGCATCCTTGGTGGCTTTGATGGCTGTCTCATAGACATGGTAGTATTCCGTCCATCGCTGCTTGTCGCCAATGGAACCGCCAACAGGCAGGATGCGGTCGATGTTG
>CAVKXW010000300.1:0-3074 GCA_963660215.1 Bacteroidaceae bacterium
GACCAGACAGACTGGAAGCAGCAGTAGCCGGTGCGAAGGCGATGGGATGGAGAGGCTTTAATTGCTCCATCCCGAATAAGGTAGAGGTTATCAAATACCTTGATGAATTAGGTGAATCCGCCCGTATTATCGGTGCAGTCAACATGGTCATCATCGAAAAAGACGGTAAGACACGTGGAGAGAACACTGATGGCAAGGGCTTTGTAAAGGCCATATCGGAAGTAACCTCCATCGAAGGAAAGAAACTGGTAGTGTTTGGTGCAGGAGGGGCGTCTCGCGCCATCTGTGTCGAGGTGGCACTGGCTGGAGCCTCGGAAATAACAGTCGTGAACATTTCAGAAGACGGACAGATGGTAGTTGATATGCTCAACCGACACACCCCGACAAATGCTTCATTTGTCTTATGTGACCATATTTTCAATATTCCTGCAGATACGGATATAGTCATCAACGCAACATCCGTAGGTCTATATCCAAATGTGGAGCAGCGGCTGAACATCAACGTGAACACATTAAAGCCACACATGGTGGTGGCTGACTGTATTCCGAATCCCGCCTATACACAATTTGTCAAGGATGCCACAAGCCAAGGATGTCGATATGTTTTGCGCGGTATGAATATGCTTGTCAATCAAACAGTAATTGCGGTCAAATATTGGATGGGGAATGATGTGGATGCCTATGTTATGCGACAGGAGCTGGCGCGCGTTTTCGAGATATAACCTGAATAATTCATAGAGATAAAAAAGAAGCGTTGTTTTTTGCCACATTGACAAAAAATTAGTACCTTTATACTGCTGAAATACAAGGCATTAACAACGCTTCATATGTGCAAAGTAACTACAAAAAACTCAGATATCCAAGAGAAAACACTTTTTTCTCTTCCACAAACTGTTTCAAACAAGAAAATTCGTGTGGATTTTGATGCTCCCGACATATCTTCCAACGGTGGGTTGGTGCTGAATGACATGCACGGCTCTATTGCTTGGAAAATAGGCCAACTCATTCCTGATGCGCGCAAGAAGGAATTCATCCACCATACATATCAGGAAATGGTTAGCCAGCGCGTTGGGCAAATCCTCTGCGGTTATGAGGATGCCAACGACTGCAATCTGCTGCGCGGTGACAGTGCGCTGAAGATGTCCGTCGGGCGCAAGCCGTCGGATGCCGACCTCTCGTCGCAATCCACAATGACCCGTCTGGAGAACAATGTCGACAGCAGGACGCTTTACAAGATAGGAAAGCTGTTTGTTGACGAGTACATACGCTCTTTTGACAAAGCACCGAAAAGGATCATTATTGATGCCGATGATACCAATGCGAATACTTTCGGAGCACAGCAACAGACTTTGTTCAATGCCTACTACAACGAATACTGTTATATGCCCCTGTTGCTTTTCGACGGTGAGAACGGCAAGCTGATACTCCCGCTGCTGAGACCTGGGCGCAGGAACAAGTCGCTGAGTGTGGCGCGCATCATGCGGCGAGTTATAGAGTATCTGCATGAAAACTGGCCGAATACAGAGATTGAGTTTCGTGGGGACAGCCACTTTGCAAGCCATGAGTTCATGGACTGGGCGCACGACAAATACTACGTGTGCTACTTGACCGGTCTCTCTGGCAATAGCGTACTGCTCGCTAAGGTTGACAAGCAGAGACGCCGTGCAGAAAACGACTTCCTTAAGGCACAGAAGGCTGAGGATGACGCTTACGAGATGCGAGTGAAGCAAGGAAATCACGGAGTCCAGCGCAAACGCATCGTCATCAGAAGATTCTACAAACTGGAGTACAAGGCCAAGTCATGGGAATACGATCAACGCGTCATTGCCAAAATTGAAGTCTGTGCTGAGGGAACAAACATACGTTTCGTTGTGACCAAGAACAGGAACAACTCGCCGGAGACCATCTACAGACACTACTGCGAACGCGGTGAAATGGAACTGTGGATAAAGGATTTGAAGTATTTCAAGGCTGACCGCATGTCGTGCAACTCCTACCGCGCAAATTACTTTCGGCTGTTCCTCTATGCTGCCGCATACGTCATGGCTCACAAGATGAAACACACAGTGTTCGACGGAACGGAAGTGGAGCAGTTCACCATGGATTCGTTCATCAAGCGCATTATGCTCAGCGCGGTGCACATAATAGAGAAGAAAACGTTTATCAGAATTAGCTTCTCGCCGCACCATCGACATCTGGAGGAAATAAAGATCGCACTGGCGAAAATGTCGGCATAGCCGCAATATGACGCTATAATCCAAAATCATATACGAAACCATACGTCCTCGTAATCGAGGGCGCAGATTGTCGTGCCTTTATGCGTGGTTTTGGCCATAGATGAAGACAGAAAACCCAAGAAAATCGCAGAAAAATAACAAAGCCATTCCTTTATTCAGCATAAAGGCGACATTGACTCCCTTAATTTGAGAAGAACCGAGGCTAAAGACGGAGACCAATGGTTCTCTATGAATTATTCAGGCTAGTCTGCATTATATGGAGGAAACTGTACGCTCGGAATTGCCCAAGGATGCACAGATAGCACTGCCGGAAATGGAAACACTGGCATTTATAAAAGAAGGACGCAACATTGTGTTGTCTGGCAATCCGGGAACGGGGAAAACACATATTGCTACGGCATTGGGTATAAAAGCCTGCCGAGAGGGATACAGCGTGTTCTTCACATCTGTGCCGCACCTCATAACGCTCATAAGGGAGTGTAAATCACAGCACACGCTGCATACGCTTGAAAGACGTTTTGAAATGTACGACCTTGTCATATGCGATGAGTTCGGATACGTCAGTTGCGACAAAGAAGGTGGGGAACTGCTCTTCAATCATCTCTCGCTCAGAGCTGGAAAGAAATCCATTATCATAACAACAAATCTCGCATTCAACAGATGGGGGGAAGTAATCAAGGACAAAATCCTTGTGGCGGCTATGGTGGACAGACTCACACACAAGGCGATGCTCATCAATATGACAGGAGAATCATATAGATTAAAAGAGACTAAAAAACTTTTGAAAAGCGATGATAAATAATACTGATTTTATAACTTTGCAGAGTTGAAAGGACT
>CAVKXW010000301.1:0-3036 GCA_963660215.1 Bacteroidaceae bacterium
AAGCCAAGAAGATTTGGTTAGCATCCGATGAGGACCGCGAGGGAGAAGCCATCAGCTGGCACCTTTGCGAAGTACTCGGACTGGATGAGGAGAAGACAAGCCGTATCGTCTTCCACGAAATCACCAAACCTGCCATTCTAGACGCTATCCAACACCCACGCCATCTGGACATGAACCTAGTGAATGCCCAGCAAGCTCGTCGTGTGCTCGACCGTCTGGTAGGTTTCAAGCTTTCTCCAGTGCTCTGGCGCAAGGTTAAGCCTGCCTTGTCAGCAGGTCGTGTTCAGAGTGTGGCCGTGCGCCTAATCGTTGAGCGTGAGCGCGAGATCCAGAAGTTCGACAGCGAGCCATACTATCGCGTCACAGCCATCTTTGCCTTGATAAGCGAGGAGGGCAATGCCACAGAAGTCAAGGCAGAGTTAGACCATCGTTTCAACACCCACGAAGAGGTAGAGGCTTTTCTGGAAAAATGCAAGGACGCCAAATTCTCCGTGGAATCGGTAAGCAAGAAACCTCTGAAACGTACTCCTGCTCCACCATTCACCACATCAACCCTTCAGCAAGAAGCTGCTCGCAAGTTGGGATTTACCGTCGTACAAACCATGATGATAGCCCAGCGCCTATACGAGAGCGGACGCATCACCTACATGCGAACTGACAGCGTAAACCTGTCCTCCCTCTGCACCAATGCCAGCAAAGACGAGATAATCAAGGTTTATGGCAAAGAATATAGCCACCCACGTGCCTACCACACCCACTCGAAAGGTGCCCAGGAAGCGCACGAGGCGATTCGCCCTACCTACATGAGCGCAACCACCATCGAAGGCACTAGCCAAGAAAAGCGCCTGTATGAGCTTATCTGGAAACGCACCATCGCCTCACAGATGACAGATGCACTGATAGAGAAAACCACCATCAACATCAACATCAACAATATGGCTGAGAAATTTGTAGCCAGTGGCGAGGTTGTGGCATTCGATGGTTTCATCAAGGTTTACCGCGAGTCTACCGATGACGAGGAAAATGGAGAGGACGCTTCACACATCCTGCCAGTCATGAGCAAGGGCGATGAGCTACAGCGCAGAGAGATCGTAGCCACAGAGCGATTCTCACAGGCTCCTACCCGATACACCGAGGCTAGTCTGGTGAAGAAGTTGGAAGATCTGGGCATCGGCCGCCCATCCACCTACGCTCCTACCATCAGCACCATCCAACAACGTGAATACGTGGTAAAGGGAGACAAACTTGGCGAAGAGCGTTCTTTTACCGTAGACTCTCTGAAGGGCATCAAAATTACCCAAAAGATCAAGAAGGAAATGGCTGGCTCAGAGAAAGGCAAGCTGCTACCTACCGACATCGGCATCGTGGTTAACGACTTCTTGATGAATAGTTTCCCTAACATCATGGACTACAACTTCACGGCCAATGTGGAGCAGAAGTTCGATGACATCGCCGAGGGAAAAACCGAGTGGATCAAATGGATGAAAGACTTCGACAAGGGGTTTGAGCCTGAGGTGAAGGAAGTGATGAACGCACGTAGCGAGCACAAGGCAGGCGAACGTGAGCTTGGCAACGATCCTAAGACAGGAAAGCCTGTATTCGTAAAAATCGGCAGATTCGGTCCTGTTGTACAGATAGGCACTGCCGAAGACAAAGACAAGCCACAATTTGCCCAAATGCCAGCAGACAAGAGCATCGAAACCATCACATTGGAAGAAGCCCTTGAATTGTTCAAATTGCCGCGCGAGGTCGGCGAGTTCGAAAACTGCAAGGTAATAATTGGAACAGGTAGATTCGGTCCATACATTCTCCACAACCGCAAGTACGTATCGATCCCTAACGACGAAAATCCGATGAGCATCAACCTTGACCGAGCCATCGAACTCATCGAAGAAAAACGCCAGGCTGAGCAAAAACGCCACATCAAGACTTTCGAGGAAGACGACAAGATGGAATTGCTCAATGGCAGATACGGACCATACATCGCATACGATGGCAAGAACTATCGCATTCCAAAGAACAAGCAAGAGAATGTGGAAGAGCTTACCTTTGAAGACTGTATGGCTATCATCAAGGAAGCACCCGAGCCTAAGGCTAGAGGAAGAAAGAAATAACAAAAGGCCGTTGAAATAGATAACAAGAAATGAAATCAATCATTATCATCGGATATATGGGCGCCGGCAAGACCACTGTCGGCAAAGCTCTAGCCAAGGAACTAGGCGTCATGTTCTACGACCTCGACTGGTACATAGAGAGCCGTATGCGCAAGACCGTGAAGCAAATCTTCGACGAATCGGGCGAGGAAGGTTTCCGCCAGATAGAGCATAACATGCTCCACGAAGTGGCTGAATTCGAAAACGTAGTGGTGAGTTGCGGAGGAGGCACACCATGCTTCTTCGACAACATGGACTACATGAATCAGCTTGGCGAGACCCTCTATCTCAAAGCCACTCCTGAAACCCTCTATACCCATCTAAAAATGGGAAAGGGGGTTCGCCCTTTATTGCTCAACAAGACACCCGAAGAAGTACAGGTGTTCATCCGTGAGCAACTGAAGCTGCGAGAGCCTTTCTACGAGAAAGCAAAACATACATACGACATCAACGTGATGGACAACTTTGACAAAATTAATGATACAGTAAAGCAGATAAGGCAACTGCTAGGCATTTAGAAACAAGGTCATACAATAAGCAAAGACAAGAACAGAAAAAAAATGAAGAAATGGACTATTGAGGACTCGAAGGAGCTCTACAACATCAGTGGGTGGGGCACTTCTTACTTTGGCATCAACGACAAAGGTGATGTCTATGTAACTCCATGCAAGGACAACACGCAGATAGACCTGCGAGACATCATGGACGAGTTGGCACTACGAGACATCAACGCTCCCGTATTGCTCCGTTTCCCAGACATCCTCGACAACCGTATCGAGAAAACAGCCAGTTGTTTTCAGAAAGCCAAGGAAGAATATGGATACAAGGGAGAAAACTTTGTCATCTACCCTATCAAGGTAAACCAGATGCAGCCTGTCGTCGA
>CAVKXW010000302.1:0-3030 GCA_963660215.1 Bacteroidaceae bacterium
TTCGTTGAATTTTATAAGAATCGGATGGTTGCTTAGCTACTTCCGAAACTTGAATAACTAATCGCAAAAGTAAGAAATATTATCGAAACCACAAAACTTTTAGACTATTTTCTTTGCCCATCCCAAATATTTATCGTATTTTTGTAGCCAAATTGAAATTCAGAGGGGTAGCGGAAGACTATCCTTTTAACATTAAAAAGAAACATCAACAAGATATGAACGAATTCCTGCCACAACTCAAGAAGCTCCAGCCCATCTCTGCCAGCAAGGGCAGCAAGACGATGATGGGAAAGGAGATTCTCTTCATGATTAAGCGAGGAGAGAATGATGCCTACATCATTCCTGTGGATAAGAAATTGAAACCTGTGGAGGCTGACTTCCATTACTATTCTGGCGACACCGCCCAACTCTTGCGCAGCCTTGCCTCTATCAAGGACGACATGGCTTTCCAAATTTCATGGGGCGAAAGCGAGGACAATGAGGTGAGCCTCAATCAGAACCCTCACTTGCTCTACCAACTCATCCGATGCAAGAACATTGTGGATGGGAAGGGGAACAACATCACAGTATATCCCGACACCACGGTATTGCAGCTTAACATGAAGAAAGAAGGCACCACTATCTTGCCAAAGCTCTTGATTGCGGCGGAAGGAGATTCTTCGGAAGAAGAGAACCTTTGCTTCTTATCGGATAGTTTTGTCCTAGCCAGCAACGCAAATGACTCATCAATAATTTACCCCATCGCCTCGGTGGGCGACAACTACAAGCAGCTCGGCTACTTTCTCTCACCCTTCACAGAGAATATGCTGGAGCAATATCTCTCCGTGTTCTTCTCTTTCATCGAAAACGTGCAGGTAATCTATGAGGATTATGAGGTGGAATTCTCCGAGAACGATGCCATCCCTACCCCATCCCTCTCTTTCGAGAAGATAGATGCCGACAAGACTTTGTTCCTCCGACTGATGGAATCCGTAAAAGGATTGCCACTCGACTTCGTTCAGCAGTTCGACCTCAGCATGGTGGCTTCCCTGTCGCTCGACAAGAAAATCAAGGTAAAGCGTCTCTCCCATCTCCCTATCGACGATACCATCGCCGCCCTCAGAAAGGAAATCATACAGTATGCCCCTAACAAGGCGGCACAGAAGGAGGTATATGTGGAGGACAACCTTTTTATTATTCCAGAGGAAACGGCAGGACCTTTCTTGCTCCATGCCTTGCCTTCGCTCATCCGCACTTACCAACTGGTGGGAGCGGAGAAGTTGCGCCAGTATAAGGTGAAGCCTGTGATGCCTAAGCTGAACATCAACCTTTCTTCGGGCATTGACTTCTTGGAAGGTGATGCGACCCTCGAAGTGGACAACGAGCAGTTCACCCTCCAACAGATTCTCCAGCAATACAACAGCAAGAAGTATATCCAGCTCAGCGACGGCAACCGTGCCATCATCGAGGACGGCTATATGCGTAAGTTGGAGCGCATCTTCAAGCAGAAGAAGGGCAAGGACGGCAAGGTAAAAGTTTCGTTCTTCGACCTGCCAGAGATAGAAGACCTCATCAACGGTCCTTTGGAGGGCGAGGCGTTCAAGCACCACAGAGAGGTATATGAGGGCTTCAACCACTTGGCTGAGGAGAAACTGAAGACACCGAAGTTGCAAGCCAAGTTGCGTCCTTACCAGTCGGAAGGCATCAAGTGGATCAAGTATCTTTACGACAACAACCTGGGTGGCTGTCTCGCCGATGACATGGGTCTCGGCAAGACCGTGCAGACCATCGGCGTGCTCACCCTCATCTATCCGAAGGTGAAGAAGCCTACGCTCATCGTGATGCCTCGAAGCCTGCTCTTCAACTGGCAGAACGAATTGCAAAAATTCGCCCCACAGCTCTCGGCATACACCTACTATGCAGGAGACCGTGACATCAAGGAGGCGATGAAGCACCAAGTCATCCTCACCACATACGCCATCGTGCGCAACGACATCAAGGAGTTCAGCAAGAAAGACTTCCACTATGTGATTCTCGACGAGAGCCAAAACATCAAGAACATGACCACGCAGACCACGCAAGCCGCCCTCTTGCTCCATGCCGAGCACCGACTGGCATTGAGCGGTACACCAGTGGAGAACAACCTGACGGAACTGTATTCCCTCTTCCGTTTCCTCAACCCTACGATGTTCGGTACCTTGGATGACTTCAACAGCCGTTATGCTGCGCCTATCCAGCGAGACAATGACAAGGACACGCTGCTCAGTCTTCGCAAGAAGATTTTCCCATTCATGCTCCGTCGCTTGAAGAAGGACGTACTCAAGGACTTGCCAGACCGCATCGAGCAAACCCTCTTCGTGGAGATGAACCAGGAGCAACACGACTTCTACGAAAGAAGAAGACAGTACTACTTCAACCAGGTGCGCCAGACGATAGCCACCGAAGGCATACAGAAGTCTCAGTTCATCATGTTCCAAGCCTTGAACGAGCTTCGCCGCATCGCCTCCATCCCAGAGAGCCTCAGCGACGGACACATCAAGTCGCCTAAGCTCGACCTCTTGACCGACACCCTCCTCGAAGCTGTAGCCAACGGACACAAGGTGGTGGTGTTCTTCAACTTCATCGCTGGTATCGAACAGCTCAGCGAGCGACTCGACAACAATGGCATCGACTATGCTTGCATGACAGGTTCTACCAGAGACCGCAAGAGCATCGTGGAACGTTTCCAAAACGACCCTAAGTGTAGAGTTATGCTGATGACCCTGAAGACAGGTGGCGTGGGCCTCAACCTCACCGCCGCCGATACCGTCTTCATCTTCGAGCCTTGGTGGAACAAGGCTGCCGAGGAGCAAGCCATCAACCGCTTGCACCGCTTCGGACAAAAGGCAAAGGTACTCAGCTACTCGCTCATCACCCAGCAGACCATCGAGGAGAAAATCCAACTCCTGCAACAACAGAAGGCTGAGCTTTTCGAGGGTCTGATAGGAGCCGACAGCTCATCATCGAAGCAACTGTCAGAGGAAGACATCAACTTCATCTTGGGATAAAGAC
>CAVKXW010000303.1:0-3021 GCA_963660215.1 Bacteroidaceae bacterium
TCCTTCAAGGCAGGCTTATAGTCCTTCACCACAGGGTTAGGCGTGCCTGGCTTCACGATGTCGAGGTTATATACTTGAGCATTAGGATAACGCTCCTTAATCAAATTAGTGAGATGGGTACCGATGAAACCAGTACCGCCAGTGATAATATAGTTCATAAAACTTGATTTATCGGTTAAAAATTTCAGTATAAATATTCTCCAAGTCCTTGATGCGATTGTCGATGAGGAAATCTGACTCGAAATAAGCACGTGAGTTCTTTTCCATCACCTTGCGCTTCTCGTCATCCTCTATCAACTCGTTCATTTTCTCCACAAACACCTTTTCGTCCAATGGCAAAAGATAACCATTATAGCCATCCTTCACACAGTCCTTGTTGCCCAGCACATCACTTGCCACAACAGCCTTGCCCAGCGACATGGCTTCTATCACAGAGATTGGCAAGCCCTCATAAAGTGAAGTCATGAAGTAGAGCATACTTCCCTTCACATACTTCAAGGTCTCCTCATGGCTCAGCCAAGGCAAGAGATAGAAGGTATCGTCCATGCCATACTGGTGGATTAGCTTCTTCATATCCTCCAACATTGGTGAATAGAAGCCAACGCCTAACAGATAAAACTTGACATCAGGATGTTTCAGATGGATACCATGCGCCACCTCCACCATAAACAAAGGATTCTTTTGGTAAGAAGGTCGCCCGATGGAAGTGATATATCGCTCCCCTACTTTTGGAACAGGCAGTTCTGTTGTATCATCAGATGCATCCTTAGAAGCAGAAGGTATCCGTGAGTTCTGTGAAATCCGTGTGAGAACTTGCGACGAATCTGGCACAGCATTGTTCCATGCAAAAGCCTTCTTCTCCTTAAATCCAACTACCTTGGTACCTAGTTCTCTTTCCGAACCAGAGCAAGCCAGCAGATAAGAATTCAACTTGGCAATCTTCTCCAGCAAGAGAAATACCTTTTTCTTCTTGGGAGACTCAGCCGATAGGAACGAGAAGGCATGAGCCGTATAAACGACTTTGGTACCTGTAAGGAAAGCGGCGAATCGGCCGATAACGCCACCCTTGGCACTATGACAATGCACCAGATCAGGCTTTTCCTTCTTGATAATCCTGATAGCTTGCATCACCGCCTTCAAGTCCTTTGCTGGATTCAAGGCACGATACATGTCGATGCTATAGGTCTTCACTTGTTTGCCATGGCGCATATAAGACTTGCTGTTGTCGTCAGCCCCATTCACGATAACAAACTCAAACTTGTCGCTTGCCAAAGCCACGGTATTGCGGACATAGGTATCTATGCCGCTCTTGAGGTTGCCAATATGAAGAACCTTCATGCTGCCACCCTCCTTTCTTCATCTCGGAGAGTGGTATAACCGATAAATAAAATACTACATTTTACCCCCCCCTTAATCAAATTATTGAACATTTCCATGTGTTGGTCTACTACTCGTTTTATATCATAATTTTCAACTACTTTCTTCAAAGCCTTCGCTCTCATCTCAGCAGCTTCTTTCGGATGACGGTAAATCCAAAGCACCTTTTCGGCGGCATCCTCAGGATTGTCCACCTCCACCAACAAGCCGTCGACACCATCGTCCACCAACGTAGGGATGGCATCAATCCGGGTCGCCACCACATTCTTCTCCGCAGCCATATACTCCACGACAGCAAGGCCGAAGCCCTCCCATCTCGACAGGAGCATGGCGACATCAAAGGCCTTCAGGTAACTATAAGGCTCGTCGGTCCAACCTGTCACCACCAATTCCAAGCCATTTGCCTCGGCGAAAGCCCTTACCTCCGCCTCTTCCTCACCATTGCCCACGATGATGAAGGCTGCGTTCGGAATCTCATCATGTACCAACTTGGCTGCACGGATAAAGACATCGGGCGCCTTCTGAGGCGATAACCTGCCTATCATGCCCACCACGAAGGCATCGTCGGCAATGCCCAGCTCCTTGCGAGACTTCGCCACAGCCTCCCTCACGGCGCTCACGTCAATGCCGTTCGGAATCAACGCCAGCTTGTCCTCCTTGGAGATATGCTCCCTCAGGGCGGATTTCTCCTCAGCCTTGGAGATACAGACTATCCTGTCCGTGCATGGAGCCAATAGTTTCTCCATGCACAGATAAATCATACTTTTTAGTTTCATAAAAGAGAAAATTTTCTTCGTCCAGAAAAAGATTACTTGATGTTGAATGCCCAGCCATGAGGGTTGTACACCACCTTGCAGTGCAAACCGATGGCTGCCATTCGCCCTAGTCCACCCGCAAAACTGCTGTGGCAATAGAGTATGTCAGGATCAATGCTCTTGATTTGTTGGCGAATCGCCCACACCTTCTTGATGACACGCAATGGTGAGAATGATTGCGTCAAGTCCATCTGCTTCACGCCATCCACCATCTTGCGGTACATACACTCGTCATAATTACGAGAGCAGATGAAATACTGCTTCATCCCTCTCGCCTCCAGTCGTGGCAGGAGCATCTGGAGATAACGCTCCACACCTCCTGCACACTCTGCGATATGCAATATTCTTATATTCATACCATTGTCAATACTCAATCCTCGAAAGCCGCATCCTTCAATCTTCGCTTCACTCGCTCCAGCTCCTTGGGGTCGAAGATGAACTCATCGAAGGTGTTGACGACTTTCTTGAATGCGCTCAATTTTAAATCGCCACCTTTTTAACTCCGATGTAGTTGTCATGCTTGATACGACAACTCAGCATAAACGCTCCCGACTTGATGCCATGAGCCTTCAACTCCTCATTGAACACCGCACTAAACTGATTGTGCATCACTACAATTTTCTTTTCCATTGTAATTTTTCCGTTAAAAAGTTAGAAATATTATTGATTTATGTAATTTGTTCCCCTCAAAAACTCGCATAAAACACCGATAAACACTAGGCTTTTCAGACAATTTCCTAGGGGAAAGTTTTTCATTATTTTTTCAGTATTTTTGCCCCACAAAAACTGAACAAAGGCGCAAGCCCCAACTTAACAATTAACACTTAAC
>CAVKXW010000304.1:0-3014 GCA_963660215.1 Bacteroidaceae bacterium
CGGAGGAAATTGCCAAGTATGTGCCTATCGTGGTCAAGCTCTGCTATGCCATCGCAGGTGTGGTAGCCGTAGTGGGTGCCATCAGTGTTTACATCGCCATGAACAATGAGGAACAGGATGTCAAGAAGAAAATCATGATGATTGTAGGCGCATGTATCTTCCTCGTGGCAGCAGCACAGGCATTGCCTCTGTTCTTCGGTGTGACCAACTAACGAGTGCGTGTTATTGTGTGAATATTCAGTAAGCGAGTAACGACGTGAAGAATGGCAAGAGAAGAGCAGGAAATCCGCTACCCCGACTACCCACTGTTCAAGGGATTGCAAAAGCCCCTTGAATTTATGGGAATACAAGGGCGATACATCTATTGGGCGGCAGCCACGGCAGGAGGAGCCATCATCGGTTTCATCGCCGCCTACTGCCTGATAGGTATCATTGCAGGACTGATTGTATTGGTCGTGGCAATCACTACGGGTGCTGGACTCATCATGTTCAAGCAACGGAAAGGACTGCATACCAAGAAGAACGACCAAGGAGTGTTTATCTATGCCTACAGCAAGCGCATATAAAAATGTAAAAAACAAAAAGTATCGACATGACCAAGATGTGGATGACAAGTAGAAAGTGAACGACTGGTAGGCTCATTCTCCCCAAGGGTGTGGGTCTACCTTTATTTGTTTCTGCCGAAAGCATTGCATCTTCGACATAAAAAAAATCGTTATGAGCATGAAAGCAAAGAACATCATCATCATGGCATTGGCTGGCATATTGCTGACCGCTTGCAAGGACAAGACCTATAAGCCACCCACATTGGATGCCATGAGGAGCGCAGATAGAGCAAGGGCTGCTTGGGCGAGGGAAACAGAAGAACATTCTGAAATCATAGAGTCCCCAACGAGCAGGATGAATTCCACGGCAAAGGATAGTGTGCCAACCCTTTATAGCAAAGAAAGCTCCGAAGTCTCTTATAAAGAGAATGACAACAAATCATCAATTATGGGAGGAAATCATCAATCATCCGAAGAAACAGAAGAATAAACGAGTATGGTACTATATGTAATCTTATTTTTCGTGGCAACGTGTATCGGCATGGCCATATCGGTTTATGCCTTCGGCACTGGTGGCAAGCGGAAGAAAATCTTTCAGGACATCTACTTCTCCGTGGAAGATACGGAAGGAATCGGTGTCCTCTATACCAAGACAGGAGAGTATTCTGTCATTCTGAAGATGGAGAACCCTGTGCAGAAATATTCCGCAAACATCGACAGCTACTATGAGTTCACCAACCTGTTTGCAGCCATTGCGCAGACCTTGGGAGAAGGCTATGCCCTGCACAAGCAGGACATCTTTACGAGAAAGCAGTTCAAGGACGAGAGTGGCAAAGGGCATGAGTTTCTATCCGAGTCCTATTTCCGATACTTCAACGGAAGGGAATATACGGACAGCATGACCTATCTGACCATCACGCAGGAAAACAAGAAGAGCCGATTGCTGTCATTCGACAACAAGAAGTGGCGAGACTTCCTTGTGAAAATCAGAAAGGTGCAAGACCAGTTGAAGGACGCTGGCATCAAGTCCGAGTTCTTGAACAAGCAGGAAGCAAGCCAATATGTTGACCGATTCTTTGCCATGAACTTCCGTGACAAGACGGTGAGCATGACAGGCTTCAAGGTGGATGACGAAATGATAGGCATGGGCGACAGACGTTGCAAGGTGTATAGCCTTGTGGATGTGGATTGCGCCAACCTGCCGACACAAATCCGTCCCTACACCAACATCGAGGTGAACAACACCAGTATGCCTGTGGACTTGGTGGCATTGGTGGACAGCATACCGGGTGTGGAGAGCGTGGTGTATAACCAGATTGTCTTTGTGCCGAACCAGAAGCGAGAGCTTGCCCTGCTCGACAAAAAGAAGAACCGTCATGCCAGTATGCCCAACCCAAGCAACCTGATTGCCGTGGAGGACATCAAGCGAGTGCAGGAGGTGATAGCGAGGGAAAACAAGCAGCTCGTCTATACCCACTATAACCTGATAGTGACGGTGAAGCCCGACACAGACATTCAAAAGTGTACCAACCATTTGGAGAATGCCTTTGGCAGGATGGGCATCCATATCTCGAAGCGAGCCTACAACCAGTTGGAACTGTTCGTCAACTCATTCCCAGGCAACTGCTATGGCATGAACGCAGACTACGACCGCTTTCTGACCTTGGGTGACGCTGCCACCTGTCTGATGTACAAGGAGAAGATTGTGCATAGCGAGGACACACCCTTCAAGGTCTATTACACCGACCGCCAAGGAGTGCCAGTAGCCATCGACATATCGGGAAAAGAGGGCAAGAACAAGCTGACCGACAACAGCAACTTCTTCGTCCTCGGTCCTTCGGGAAGCGGAAAGAGCTTTTACGTCAACTCGATGGTGCGCCAAGCCCATGAGCAGGACACCGACATCGTGTTGGTAGATACAGGTAACTCGTATGAGGGACTTTGCGAATACTTCGGAGGAAAATACATTTCCTATACCGAAGAGCATCCTATCACGATGAACCCATTCAAAATCAAGCGAGAGGAATGGAACATCGAAAAGTTAGGATTCTTGAAGAACTTGGTGATGCTGATATGGAAAGGAAGCCAAGGTACGGTGAGCAAGACCGAGGACAGGCTGGTAGAGCAAGTCATCAACGAGTATTACGATGCCCACTTCACTACCAAACGAGTGAGCAACCTATGTTTCAACACTTTCTATGAGTTCAGCACGGAACGGTTGCCGAAAATATGTGAGGAAAACGGTCTGCATGGCATAGACCTGTCATCCTACAACTATCTGCTAAAGGACTTCTACAAGGGAGGCAGCCACGATGTGACGCTGAACGAGAACATGGACAGCAGTCTGTTCGACGAGACCTTCATTGTTTTCGAAATCGACAGTATTAAGGATGATCCATTGCTGTTCCCACTGGTGACACTCATCATCATGGACGTGTTCCTGCAAAAGATGCGCATCAAGAAGAACCG
>CAVKXW010000305.1:0-3014 GCA_963660215.1 Bacteroidaceae bacterium
GATACGGTGTAGTCCTTGCTCTTGATTTTATAGGTGTTATAATACCATGTCTTGCCGTTGATCACCTTTGTCTGGGTAATCTTGTCGCCAGGCCATGAACCTTTTACGGTCAGGTTCTCGCTCTTAGGAGTGTCGCTCCAAGCCCAGAAGTTTACATAGCCAGACTCATAGTCGCTAACCTTGTCGGCATTTACGTATACGGTGATGTCGTATGGCTCGAAAGCCGAAGGCTCGGTAATCTTGTAAGTGCGTGTGATAATGCTGCTTACCACGCCATTCACCAAGAGACCTACCTTCAAGGTGGTCTCGCCCATAGGTATCTCAATCTCAGTACCGCTGTTCACCTTCTTGCTAGAGGCTGTTGGCGCTGTGCCGTCTGTGGTATAGACAAGTTGTGCGCTGGCATCATTGCTGGCTGCAATCAGCTTCGCTTTCTGTACCTCCTCGTAGTCGCCTGAAGGGAGATTTACCCATGCCACATTGGCTTTCTTAGGCAAGAAGTAGCGGTAGTGGTAGCCATTCAGAATCTCCACGTAGGTGTCGGTAGGAGAGAACTTGTTGGCGTTAGGACCAACTACGGCGAGCAATGAGCAATTGTCGCCTGTTGTGGTGATGCCATTGTATCCGTTGCCTTTATAGGCATTGAAACTAGTCTTGCTGGTATTGGTGATGCCTGCCAACTTGCGGGCATCGATCATCGCCTTGATGTCTTTCTTGCAATCTATCCAGTGCTTATAGAATACACATGGGGTGCCACAAGATGCCAATATGTAGGCATTGGCGGCTAGGGTATCTTTGCGGATAGGGTCTTGCTGTTCGCTAGACGAGCGATATTCGGTATCGTGATTCTCCACGAATGTTACGGCATACTGCTTGTAGGCAGCGTCATTGATAAGTCCGTCGGTCTTTACTGTGCTCCAGTTGGCTGCGATGGCGTCACGTACTACGTAGCGGATGGGGAAATCGAAGGCTGCGCTAGTGATGTTGCCATCTACCTTGGTATCGTTGATCCAGTTCTTTACAGTAGTGGCGTTGCCATCCCAGTATTCGCCTACGGAATAAGCAGGGTTGGCGGCAGAATTGTAAATGCCAGTGAACTTGCCTGCATATCCCTTTACCATATCATAGCGGAAACCTGTGTAGCCGAAGTCGTTGAGGAGCATGTCGAGATATGCCTTTACCACTGTTTGCACGTTGGGGCTATTGTGATCGAGATCGCGCATAGAAGGCCATCCTTCGCCAGTGTCGTTATTGCTACTGAGAGTATATCCATTGGCATCTGCCCATTTCTTGGTGTCGCCGCCATCGTCATCGGCGCATACGTCGGTAGAAGACATCTTGTAGGTTACGCCCTTGTATGTCTCCTCAGGGAAATCAAACCATGAAGTGAGTGTGTTGCGGTGGTTGATGACCACATCGGCGATGGTGCCGATGCCATGGGACTTGAAGGTCTTGATGAGGCTACGAAGCTCTGCCTCTGTACCGAAAGAGCTGTTGTAGTCGCTGAACCAATAGAGGTCATCGTAACCCATAGATTTTGCTTTGTTGCAACTGGCACTCTGTGGAATCCACACGAGATTGAAATACTGTCCCAGTTCTGAGGCTTGTGCTTCGAGATTCGTCCACTTAGAGTCCTTGTAAGAATCCCAGTAGAATCCTTGCAGCATCACGCCACCATAATTAGCAGGCCAACCCTGTGCGGAGATATTGATGGTTGCCAATAGGGCAACGAGTGATAAGTATAATTTCTTCATATTCAGGAATTAGTTATATCATTTGCTGTTAATATGTTATTGCGAGGGCAAAGGTACAACTAATTCCTAGATACTTATGCAAATTTGATGTAAATCAAGCAAAAGGATTGCGCAATCGTTTGCATTTTTATGATATAAGAAACAAGCAGTTGCATCCAGTATAAGGGTGCAACTGCTTGAATGATGATTATTTGTTGATAGCAACTTTCTTATGATTCTGTATGTAGATGCCCTTTTGTGTAGGTTGTGCTATCTTCTTGCCGTCCAGTGTATACCAAGCTTTGTCCTTGCTGGCTGTTGCATTGTCGGCAGAAATATGGCTGATGCCAGTGGCATCGCCTACAAAGTTCTTCATCTCGTAGAGGGCAGGGGTAGCCTTGCCAGTCTCACTATCGAAGAGAGGGGCGTTATACCATCCGCTGAGGCTAGTACCCTTGGCATTGTATTCCATCCACCACCAGAAGAGACCGTTTACGTTCTTGTGCTTGTTGAGCATGGTGATGACATCGGCGGTCAAATTCTTCTGACCCTCCAATGAGTATGGATATTTTGAGGTATAATCATAGGTGGTTCCAGACACTTTCCACTTCACAGGATAGCCAAATTCCACCACCATGATGTTCTTGTCGGCGTAATCCTTCTCCAAAAGATTGATGGCACCTTCCAGTTCGGAGATGGCACCGTGGAAGTATGGGTAGTAGCTCAGTCCGATGATGTCGTAGTCGATGTTGGCATCTTTCATCTGCTTGTAGAAGTTACTGAGGGCTTTGTAGCTTTCGTTGTCATTCTGCTGCGAAGTGCTGGTGCGCTCGGTGTGGATGATAATCTTTGCCTCAGGGCATTCCTCGCGGCAGGCTGTGATGGCTTGTTTGAGGAGAGAGGTGAAGCGAGTCCAGTTGGCAGCAGGTGATGAAGGCCAGCAGCGGTTGGTGCTGTTGCTTCCTACGGCAGCTCTCGTGCCCCAAAGCATGCCATAGCTTATCTCGTTTCCTGTCTGGATCATATCAGGCTCGGCACCGGCAGCTTTCATCTGCTGGAGCACGTCCTTGGTGTAATCATATAGTTTCTGCTGCAACTGTGCGTCGGTCAAGTTCTTCCAGGCATCGGGAGTCCATTGCTTGGCAGGGTCAGCCCAAGTATCGCTGTAGTGGAAGTCGAGCATCAGCTTGAAGCCAGCGTCCTTGATGCGCTTGCCGAGCGTCTTTACATATTCCAAGTCTTGGCAAACGTTCTCGTCCTTGTCTACCCCCGTGTTCTTGC
>CAVKXW010000306.1:0-2985 GCA_963660215.1 Bacteroidaceae bacterium
GCTTATGGGTGTCCTCACAGTGACATCTGTAAGTACCTTTACTTCTTGTAAGGACTACGATGATGACATCAGCAGCTTGCAGAGCCAGATTGACGAGCTCTCTAAGAAGATTGATGACATCAACACCCAGATTACGAACGGTGCTATCCTTACAAGCGTGACTCCAACTGCAAACGGTGTTACCGTAGCATTGAGCAATGGTAAGACTTACGACATCACCAACGGTAAGGACGGTAAGGACGGTACTGCTTGGACTATCTCTGAAGATGGTTACTGGGTAAAAGACGGTACAAAGACCGACTACAAGGCTCTTGGTGTTGATGGCAAGGATGGCAAAGACGGCCAGGATGGTAAGGATGGTCTCAATGGCACAAATGGCACCAACGGTGAAAAGGGTGACAAGGGTGACCAAGGCGAGCCAGGTAAGGACGGCAAGGACGGTAAGTACTACGTTCCTAATGCTAAGACTGGTAACTTTGATATCGTAGACGCTGATGGCAATGTTACAGACTCTGGTATTAGCTGGAAGCTTTCTGCTGTTACTGGTGTGATGGACAACAATGTTTTGACCATCTACGGTATTCCTAATAAGGATGGCGTTGTTGATCCTGCAGGTGTTGTTATCAACTTGAACGCACGTCTCCGCAGCCTCGTCTTCGCTGGTGATATGTTCGATGGAAACAATTACTCTACTGCATATTCTAAGAACGAAGGTTTCCCACTTCTTCGTATCGGTTCTATGTTCTTCAATTCACAGAAGTTGAATGGTAAGAATAGCGCAAATGAGGTTAGTGCCAACGCAAAGGATAAGAATACATGTGGTTGGGATGCAACTTCAAAGAAATATACAGCAACAGACTCTTTGAACTACGAGACTTATGCTTATTATCATGTTAACCCATCTAATGTTAACGTAAAGGATTTGGAGAACTTGATGTTCAATATCCAGTCTGATAATAGCATGGTTACTAGAACAACAGGTTCTGTAGACTTGGCTGCTGGTGCAAAATTTGTTAGCTATGATAGCGAGAATGGTGTTGTTAAGGTATTGGTAGAGCCTAAGGGCACACCTGCAACAGGCGATCTTGTATCAATGGTTAAGTTGCAGTCTAAATTGGATGACAATGCCGTTGTTACATCTGATGCTGCCGCTCTTAAGAAGGAGGACATCAAGGGTGTTCGCTTGGCAAAGAAGCAGGATACTCACTATGACTACCGTCGTGCAAGTGTAGGTATCAGCAAAGATGATAGCGAAGCTGGTGTTACCGCAGCTGCGTGGGTAACTAATAAAACTGCTACTGAAACTGCAGCTGATATCGAATTGACAGTTGATGAGACCATTGATTTGAATGACTATGTTGTAGCTCACAAGGAAGGCGCAGACAAGAAGTGTTCTAAGGAATTGGTTGATATGTCACGTCTTGGCTTGTCTGTAAGCTATGAGGTAGTTCAGGGTTACGAGCGTGGTAACAATGATACTGATCAGGCTAATTTCATTAAGCTTACCGATGGCTCTAAGGTTACACCAAGTGTATATGATGAGCAGGGTAATGCGGCTATCGGTCGTACTCCAATCATCCGTGCGACCTTGAAGGATAAGGAAGGCAATGTTGTACAGTATTCTTACATCAAGATCAAGATTGTTGAGAAGAAGCAGGCTGATAAGGAATTCACCATCACTCCTGGTGAAGGTACATTCAAGTTTGACTGCGACGGTCAATCTTTGACTACAAATGTTAAGCAGATGAATGTTGAACTCTACAACAAGGCTGGTTTGAGCTATGATGATTTCTATACAACATATAAGAACGTAGCTTTGAATCCACAGGAAAACACTACATCTGCTACTTGGTATGACGCAAAGGATTATGCATCTAACGTTGGTACTGTTAGTGAAGAAAGTGAAACTGTAGGTTCAGTTCCTACAAAATTGTTGAAGTGGACTCTCACTCCAATTGAGATGTGGGTTAACGCTGGCAAGGAAGTTCAGCATGTAGTACTCTACAACAATGGTAAATCAACCCTCAAGTTGACTTTGAAGGCAACTGTTGGTGACGTTACTAAGGATAAGAACTTCGGTTCTACAGATCTTTACACAGAGTTCTGGAAGGATGGTAAGGCAATGTTCAATGTAGCTACTCCTCCTTCAATAAATGAAAAGAATTCTGATAACTGTACATTCGTTAATAATTTGAACTCTCCATTCCATACTACAAATGGTAAGCTCACTATTAGCGAGGCTGCTACATCTTATGAGTATTTCTTCTGCAAGGAAAACAAGAATGATGATACTACAATCGGTGGTGTACGTGTTAAGATCACAGTATCTGATGATACTAAGACTTTGTACGCAGCTTTGTATGACGCTACAGCAAAGAAGTTTGTTGAAACAGCTAGCCCAATTTTGGTAATTGAGAATATTGATGCTAAGCCTTTCAACAAGATTACTGTTCAGGGCAATGAAACAGCTAAGAAGTTGTTGAATACAGGTGCATTGGAGGCAATGATTAGCGTTAAGGCTACAGCTTGCTTCGAGGCTACAAAGGATGTTAAGAATGACATCAATGTAACATTCGACGGTAAGGATCACTTCACTGCTTTGTTCACACGTCCATTGAACGTAGCAAGCAAATCTGCAGATAGCTTCCAGGATGGTGTTAACTTCGGTATGAAGGGTTCTTGGATTAAGTTGAAGGATTTAGTTAACCCAACCGATTGGCGTGGTTATGCATTCACAGGCACCAATGAGTTCCTTTGGAAGTTCTATGGTGTTGAAGACATTACACCTGTTGGAACATACGAGTGCGACTTGAGTGGTACACGTCAGGCATTGCCTTCTACTATCGAGCTTGCTAAGAGTAAAGCATCTGATAAGTTCTGGGATGGCGTTTCCTACACTGATAAGAATAAGGAAAATCCTAAGTATGAGTCTGATGAACTTGGCTTCTTGACATACAAGAACAACGGTACTACTCAGACTAAGGA
>CAVKXW010000307.1:0-2975 GCA_963660215.1 Bacteroidaceae bacterium
AGTCCATACAGATGCTGGAGCAATTCGCCCAGCTCGAAAGATACATCATCGAACATATCCCCGATGATGCCCTGCGCATTTCCTACAAGCAACTCAACGACAACGCCACTCGTGACGGTATCGAGACAGCCAACGAGAAGCGCATCAGAACCTTGCTCTACTTCTTGGTGGTAAAAGGCTATGCGCACAAGAAGGAAGACGGAGTTCGCAACATGATTGTGACAAGGCAGAGCGACATCGACCTGACCATCAAGCGTTTCGAGAAGCGAATCGAAATTTGTAGATTCGTTATAGAATGGCTTTATCAGTTGGCAGAGAAGAATGAAGCACAAGGCAAGGAATCACCAACAAGCCAAGACCACAAATTGTCTGCCATTCAATCTAATAAAGGTGCCGTCCAATTCTCTATCGTCGAGCTTTTGAAGGAAATCAAACAGAGCAACCAATCCCTTTTCTCCAACTTCTCCGACCTACAGTTGGAAGACGTGGAGGAAGCATTGCTCTATCTCTCGAAGATAGGAGCATTGAAATTGGAAGGTGGATTCTTGGTGCTTTATAATGCGATGGACATTCGCCGTCTGAAGGGCAACCGTTTGAGCTACAAGCAGGAAGACTATCGGATGCTCAACGAGTTTTACAAACAGAAGATTCAGCAGATACATATCGTGGGCGAATATGCCAACCTGATGGTGAAGGATTACAATGCCGCCTTGCAATACGTGCAAGACTATTTTCAGATGAACTATCGCCAGTTTGTCAACAAGTACTTCAAAGGTGACCGTGAATCGGAGATAGAGCGCAACTTAACTCCATCCAAATACAAGCAACTCTTCGGTCAACTCTCCAAGCGACAAAAGGAAATTATCGACGACCATGAATCCCATTGCATTGTGGTTGCCGCAGGTCCTGGCAGCGGAAAGACTCGGGTGTTGGTACACAAACTTGCCTCCCTCCTATTATTAGAAGATGTGAAGCATGAACAACTGTTGATGCTCACCTTCTCACGTGCAGCAGCCACCGAGTTTAAGCAACGCTTGATGCAACTGATAGGCAACGCCGCCCATTTTGTGGAGATTAAGACATTCCATTCCTACAGCTTCGACCTTTTGGGCAGAATCGGCAATCTCGATGATGCTGGCGAGGTGGTAAGAAAAGCTGCGGAGATGATTCGTGCAGGTGAAGTGGAACCCAACAGAATAAGCAAGACGGTGCTGGTTATCGACGAGGCACAAGATATGAGTGCTGATGACTTTGCCCTTGTTACCGCCTTGATGGATGCCAACGAGGAAATGAGGGTGATAGCCGTGGGCGATGATGACCAAAACATCTTTGAGTTTCGTGGTTCCAACTCGCAGTATCTATATCAGTTGAGCCAGATGCCTGACAGTCGCTTTTTTGAAATGACGGAAAACTATCGCAGTCTGCGACATATCGTAAATGCCGCCAATGCCTTTGCGCCTTGCATTCACCAAAGGATGAAACGCACGCCTATCGTTTCGATGAGTCAAGAAGATGGTTATGTCAAGGTTGTCAAGCATCCTGTATTCTGCCAAGAAGAAAAGGTATATATGTTCCAGCCGATTGTCGAGGACATCATTCTGCAACAAGAAATTCGTAAAAAGCAAAAACTAGTTTCTACACGAAATAAAGAGCAAGAACAGACCTCTAAGCAGAAGCTAGAAACGACTTGTGTCCTAACGCAAACCAATGAGGAAGCTATCATCCTTCTCGCCCTACTTCACAAACACGGCATTCAAGGCAAGTTGGTACAGTCAATGGATGGCTTGCGGTTCTGGAACTTGGCAGAGGCAAGATACTTTCTCAAGTGCATCGACCAAGGCATCAAGACCACAAAGTCGCCACTCATCAGCGATGAGATATGGGAAGCGGCAAAGTCCAAAACTTTCGCCAAATATGCAACGAGCAAGGCTTTGTCGTATATCCAGCGATGCGTACAAGTCTTCGAACAAACCAATCGTTCCAAATACTACAGCGACTTCCGTGAGTTCGTGTTCGAGTCATCCGTGGAAGACTTTTGCGATGTATCGGATGCAGACGTGGTGGTCAGCACCATCCACAAGGCTAAGGGACGTGAGTTCGACCATGTATTCATGCTCATCACCGACCCACAGCATCCTACCGATGACGTATTGCGCCGATACTATGTGGCGATGACTCGTGCCAAGCGCACACTCACCATCCACACCAACGGCACTCTCTTCGACCACATCCATGCCGACCAACTCTTCTTCGACCCGAAAACCTACCCGATGCCCGACGAGATTGTGCTCCAGCTATCCCACAAGGACGTAAACCTCGGTTTCTCGAAGAACTATAAATTGGACATCCTTACCTTGCAAAGCGGCGCACCTCTCACCTATCATGACCATTGTCTCGCCGCCCCATCCACAGGCAGAGACATCGCCATGCTGTCGATGAAGATGCAAGAGAAGTTGGGCAAATGGGAAGCCAAGGGCTATCGTGTCACCTCTGCCAAAGTCCGATTCATCGTGGCTTGGAAGCCGAAGGAAGCACCAAGGGAAGAAAAGGAATCGGCCATCGTACTGGCAGACTTGGTGATGAAGAAAGGATAACTTTTCACTTTTTCCCTTTCCTCCAAGTCCTCAGCGACTGAAGCACCACGCTGAGTATCACCATCGCTATGCCGACATAGAAGGAGGCATTCAGTTCCCTCGCCTCACCGAAGGCGATGAAAGCGATGAGGATGGTTTAGCAGGATTCGAGATGAACCTCTCTATCTTCTTCATCACCTGCCTTTTAGCTGATAGCAAACCAGCAGAAAGGGATTCTTGCTCCAGCATATCCAATGCCATTTTGAGTTCTTGGAGTAGTTCTGGATAAAACTTCATTTGCTCGTAGGCAAGTTTCATGCAAGAGGCTCGAATAGCATAAGGCAGTGCGGTGGCAGTAATCTTCGAGATGCAGAAATCCAAGAATTCCGTGCGCAAGTTTTC
>CAVKXW010000308.1:0-2964 GCA_963660215.1 Bacteroidaceae bacterium
TTGTGGTCCAAATCACGGTGTAGCACGGTTTATCCAACTTATGGTTAAAGAGCTTTTCAACTGTGGGTTTGCTTTCATCGGTTAAGAGGAAAGCGACATCCAATTCATAGCCTTCGATGTCTTTGTATTCAACTTCGGCTTCTGCCAATGCCGAGCAGCAATCAAAGCACCAGTTAACAGGCTTCAAACCGCGATAGACATAGCCCTTTTTCATAATCTCGGCTAAGACGCGGATTTCTTCGGCTTCCGTTTCATAGTGCATCGTGACATAGGGATCATCCCAGTCACCCAAAACACCTAAGCGCTTAAAGCCTTCTAACTGCTTATCAATTTGTTGGTAAGCGTAGGCGCGAGCTTTACTTAAGACTTCATCGCGCGGCAGTCCCTTACCGTATTGCTTTTCAATCTGAATTTCAATGGGCATACCGTGGCAGTCCCAGCCAGGCGTGTATTTGACATCAAAACCAGCGAGAAGTTTGGACTTATTAATAATGTCCTTTAAAACCTTATTTAAGGCGTGACCCATGTGAATGTCACCGTTGGCATACGGTGGCCCATCGTGCAATAAGAATTGCGGGCGACCGACACGCGCTTTGCGTGCTGCCATGTAAACGCCTTTTTGATCGATTTCTTTGACCCATTGCGGTTCACGCTTTGGAAGGTCTCCGCGCATCGGGAAGGCAGTATCGGGAAGGTTTAAGGGATATTTTTTGGCCGCAGACGATGCGGCATCAGTGGCTTTTGCCATGAGGTTCTCTCCAGGCCCCCTCGGGCTCTTCTGGTTAAACAAAATAGATTTTCTTCGACAGTCATTGTGCATGAGAGCGAGGCGGCGATTCTAGCCGAGAGAGGCCTTTAACTTCAATGGCCATATAAGGAGTTTTCTCTAGTTTTGGGGTGTTTCTTTCCTGACTTTTTCTCGCAAATATAAGGGCTCGCGGCCCGACTAACCCTATAACCCTTTGATTCAGAACGGAAAAATAAATCCTCGTTTTTAGCAAGTTTACCGACAAATGTTGGTAAATGTTTGGTAAATATGTTATAATTGGCAAAACACAAACGAGGGCAATTATGTCTGTCTCAATCGCGGAAAAAACAGTAAAGGGGGTAACGTACGTCTACATCATTGACAGTTACCGAGATCCCGTCTCAAAGAAGTCAACCTCAACCACACTGAAGCGATATGGCAACAAGGAAAAACTTCTCGCAAAGAATCCAAAAGCCATGGAAGAAATTGAGGCTACTTGCGAAGAGTTGCGGCATTCTCTAGAGGCTCGAAGGAAAGTGGATCAAGAGAATCTTGGAATAAGCCCCACACTCGATGAAAAGGCGTTTTGCAATTCCATTTTCAGCGCCAGTTATCAAATTAGCGCCGCTCCCTACCTCAAGCTCTGGGAAGAGTTAGGGCTGCGGGTTCTCTTTCGCGATATTGGGCGCAATCACGGTTACTCGTGGGACGTTCCAACGACGATGTTTTACAGCATCGTTTCTCGCATTCTCGCTCCGAGTTCACGATTAAATGCTTGGCACAATCGCAATCGTCATCTGTTTGATTTTGAAAGCGTTCGGCTGGAAAACATGTATGAGTGTCTCGATATTTTGGCCTGCCGCAGAAAGAAACTCATCCACTTTCTTAACGATGCAATCGGCTCTCTTTATGAGAGGAACCTGACCATCGCTTTATACGATGTAACGACGTTTTATTTTGAAAGTTTTACGGAAGACAAACTACGCTCACGAGGCATGAGCAAAGAGCATCGGACGCAGGAAACGCAAGTTGTCCTTGGGCTTTTAACAGACGCCGATGGCGTCCCTCTTGGCTATGAACTTTTTCCAGGGAATACCGCAGAAGTTCGAACGTTATTGAAGATAGTTCAAGAATTCCGGGAGCAGTACAAATTAGACAAGGTTACTGTTATTGCGGATGCGGGGCTTAATCAACTCATCAACATTGACGCACTAGAAAAGGCAGGCTTCGACTACATTGTTGGCTATCCGCCGTATGTCAAATTAACTCTCGGAGAACAGAAAAAGCTCCTTAGTGAAGAAGGCTGGGAAACGCACGGTGGGGATGATGATATTTGGCGCTTTAAGTCAATGGATCTTGAAATTGAAAAAACAGTGCGGCCCACAGGAAGAGTAACAAAGAAGAAGATAAAACTTAATGCCCGTTGCATTGCCACGTACTCGCAACGCCGATATGACCACGATATACGGGAACTTAATCTGAAATGGGAAAAAGCGAATAACCTAGTTAGCAAAGGGACAGCAGCGGTCTCTGCAGCAAGCCGAAGCGGCTACAAGAGTTTTATCAAAACGAGATTAGATGTTGTGACAACAAACGTCGAGCTATACCAAAAGAGGAAAAAATGGTGTGGCTATACAGCACTTCTTACGAATCTCAAGAAGGAAGATGCCGATGAAGTTTATGGACTACTCCGCCAACTTTGGAGAATCGAAGAAAACTTCCGAGTTATGAAAACGAATCTTCAAGCAAGACCTGTTTTTGTATGGACAGAAGAGCACATCCGTGGTCACTTTCTTCTGAATTACATTGGATTAGTTATGCATCGCTTGATGCAAAAGCGCTTAAGAGAAAAAGGCTTGAATTACTCTGTGGCACTGACAACGGAAGCTCTTTCCGCAATAAAAATCTGTCCGATGCGCTCCCTGAAGAAGGCCAAGAGCGAACTCTACAGTTGCTCGATTGAAAAGGCAGAAAGGTTACTGCCAGACGGAACGACAGAAAGCTTGGAGACTATTGCCAAAAAGATACTCGGAGCTTGTGACTTTGAGCCTTTGCACGAACTAGAGACTCGTTCAAGTCTGACGAAAATCTTCGGACGCTCAATCAAACTCAAATAATTTTTTACCGACAAGGTTGCTAAATTGAAAAAGAGGCAAACCCCTTGTGCTTAAAGGGGAAACAGCCGGTTTTAGCCGTAAAAAGCCCTAAAAGTCGGG
>CAVKXW010000309.1:0-2913 GCA_963660215.1 Bacteroidaceae bacterium
ACCCAAATGACATCACCAACCACTCATATAAGCCACGATGCATTTTGAACGCCGTCTTCTACTCATCACCTTCTTGCATGCGGATTTCATGATAACCGCTCTTAAGATCAAGCTTTGAAAAAATTGATAAACCATGCAATTGGTCCGACAAGTCATCCAACCTTGGAATTGGAAATCGATGCTTGGTCGTTATCTTGTTAATGGTGCGACTGTCAACACACATACGCCAACTACCATCCTTCTTCGGAACTAACAGCGCCGGCACAGAACAAGGACTAAGACTTTCCTGAATAAAGCCCTTTTGCAACAATTCTTCCACTTGCCTCTGCAACTCCATCTGCTGGCTTGGATTAAGCCTATAGGTTGGTTTGTTTGGTAAAGAAGAACCGGGTATCAAGTCAATCCGGTGTTCAATTCCAGGCAAAGGTGGCAAACCACTAGGAATCTCCTCGGGAACGAGTTGCTCAAATTCGGCCAACAAGGGTTTTACCACACCCGGAATCTCTTGTTTTTGCTGCAATTCCTCCTTGGCTATCAACGTATAAACAGGATCACCGTTCTTCAATGCTCCCTCAACCTTCGAACCACTTAAGAGAACCGGTCCTTTCTCCTTATTTTTTTTGACTTCTGGCTTTCTTGGCATGAGAATGATCTTCTTGCCATCCTCCTTGAACGAATATGTGTTTTTAAAACTATCATGATTAACACGACGGTCAAACTGCCATGGCCTTCCCAACAAGAGATGGCATGCGTCCATGGCCACCACACCTCGTCTTGATAAGATTTCCCTATTGAAAGGGAAACCAAACACCGCTTGTTAACTGCTACGCCGTTTCCATTCTTGAACCGCTGAATTTTGTAACGTCGGGGGTGTGGTTCAGTCTTCATTGCCAACTTCATCACCATTTCTTCAGAAACAACATTAGTGCAACTTCCACTATCAATGGTGACGTTACAAACTTTACCATACGACGTGCAACGCGTTTGAAATATGCTCTCCCTAAGCCAATCCTCCTCTTGACTCATTTCCACCCTCAAAAGTCGCCTAATCACAAGGGCCTCTCCTTCATCGCCAATTTCTTCTTCTCCATGTTCACTCTCTTCTTCATCATTCTCAGCCTCTTCTATCTTTTCTTCCTCTTCTTCCACGACCATATCACCTATAATAGTGATAATACGCTTGTTTCGGCACTCCAATGCAACATGCCCGTAACCTTGGCGCTTCTAACATTTTCGTGTAGCATTGGGATTCACCACTCATTTAGGCACCGGTGCCACCTCCTTGCTTGAAGTTGCTTTGGACGTTGAAGCCGTTGGTGTCAAACTCGTGGTTCTTTTTGAGGAACCAGAACCACCAAACGTCCTAGAAGCAAACCGCCTCGCCTCTTTCTTCTGTAGCTCAACCGCAAGGGCCATTTTGCGAAAGTCATCAAAAGTCCAAAAAGGTTGCAACTTGATTACTTCCGCAATCTCCCGTTTGAGTCCTCCTAGATACCTCGCAATTGTTTGCTCCTCAGGCTCCGACACATCACATTTAAGCATTAGATACTCAAACTCCCTTGTATAGATAGTCCTCCACGGAAAGATCTTGTTGCTTGAATTGATAGATCTTCAAATAATTTTCTTGTCTGTAGCTCTCCGACAAAAATCTTCGTTTGAGTTCTCGTTTCATTTTCTCCCACGCTCTAATTGGTCTCCTTCCTTCACGATTTCGTTCCCGCTTGAGATTCTCCCACCAAAGAGATGCATATCCCTTTAGTTTGATAGCCACCAATTTGACTCTTCTCTCTTCCGAATACTCCTTGAATTCGAAAATTCTTTCCACCGTGTAGAGCCGATCAAGAAAAGCAGCAACTTGTGATTTTCCGTCAAACTCCGGTATGTCGACCCTCACGTCTCCTTCTCGTTGGTAATGTTGATTTCTCCTCCGATGCCTTCGATCTTCTTCGCTTGAATCATCTTCATGGAAAGGATTCTCTTCCTCCTCATCTGAGATTCATAACGCCGACCCTGTCGTCTAGGTTGCCGCTCTTCTGAATTCTGCATCCGTTGTTGCATTTGTTCCATCATTCTCCGCATTTCCGCCAATTCAAATCCTATGCCCTCACGACCTTCTTCCTCCACATCGCCTTCACCCACTGGTCTTTTTCTAAGTGTCTCCCTGCGCAACATTGCTTCAACCTTCTCTGATACCAAAAATGATACGGTTGTGCTAAATTTCACAAAATCCGAACTCTCAACACTCTCTCTCACAAGGGACGTGTTTAGGTTAAGTGTTTTTGGCTGGGAAAAGTTCGATCGCTCTCAAGGAATCCACCTAGAAAATGAACTAATGCACCACAAACGGATCCCACTCGTTTGATAAGCAAAGTTAACTCACCACACTCAAGAATCACCTCAAGTGATAAGAGAATAGATAAAGTTTGATGATACTCAAACAATAGAAAATTTCATTCATCAGAAACCGTGCAGCCCAAAGACCTATATACTCATGTGAATTTTGCATACAAGCCATGCAAAAATTCAGCTTACAATCATCATAAAACCCCCTCATTAATCAAACCTTAAACCAAATGAAACTGAAAAATAAACTCCCATAAACAAATAAAAACCAAGAGTTTTACAACTCAATAATGAGCTGCACAAACCCATTAAAAACGCCCATAAATAACCCCAAACTTAACAACTTCTCACTTAAAAATCCCATCAGTTTTATGCACCCATAAATTCGGATTCCAACAGCCTTTCAGCACCCAAATAAAACTTCTTAATATCCCTTAAATCCTCCAAAAAAAACGTCCGCTTTCAGCCATAAGCTTCACCCAACTTTTGCAACTCCCAATCAATAATCAGTTGTAAACTTCAGCTAAAAAACTGATCATTAAAGCTTCTTGAAGACGGTTAGGCTTGGCT
>CAVKXW010000310.1:0-2907 GCA_963660215.1 Bacteroidaceae bacterium
ACCGATGTGTACCAATGCAGCAATAGGTCGTTGTGGATTTCCCCTCACATATTGGTTCTGCTGATACTGATACTCATCACCGTTCTCAGAGATAACGGTGCCTGGTCGTTTCCAGTCACTCACCTTGATACGCACTAGTCTCAGAAGAGTGTTTGGAAGAGAAAGCTGACCGACATAAGCCCCATTGTCCTCCGTCCACGATACTTGCTGAGAAGTATAGTTGATGGAATCCAACTTGCTAGCAGGAGCAAGTTCCTCGATGGTTTTGGCTGCATCCACGATTATACCTCTGATAATCTCTCCTTGCGAGAGCGTATCAGTATCGTCAGGTATCATTTCCGCAGTCTCTTGGTTGCGGTCTAGTATCACCTTTACCTCTTTCACTAAGTCAGATACAGCATACTCTTTCATAACTTACTCCAGTCCTTCTATTACTACATTGTTTTCCTTTGCGATAGCCAAGATTTCATCCTTGGTCTTCATCTTTGAGCGAGAAATGCCAAAGGTATCAGCTAGATATTCCTTCACGTCCGTAATATCCTCAAACTGCAACACCTTCTTCTCTTCCTCAGCCTTCTTTGCCTTGGCAGCGGCTTTCTTCTTAGCCTCAGTCTCTTGTTTCTTCTCGTCCACCTCTTCCAAGAGCCAGAACTTATCCTTAAACCAGTAATGGCTTTCGATTGCTTTCTGTTCCTTGGTATCTCTTGTGGAATAGATGCTAGTGCCACGACTCTGAGCGTCAAACACAATTCTTCTCAGACCGCCATCCACCTTCACATTGAAGGCTAAGTCCGAATATCCTTGATATGTCTTAAACATGATTCTTATTCCTTATTATATATTACTAAAAAGAGGGATGGGGCTAGTCCGCCCACACCCCTCATAGACTTAATACTTTTTTATCTTTTTTACTCTTTTACCTTTCCTAGGCAGCAGCGAGCTTCATACGAGCATGTGCCTTAGGGTACTTCAAGTAGAGACAAGCTACCTCCTGAATAACGATGGCATCAGTGTTGCGAATACCAGCCTTCTTCAAGTCGAGCACGTTGCGAGTCCAAGATAAGTGTACGCTCTTCACCAAGAACTCTGGGTCGAGTGCAAAGGCGCAGTCGCTCATGCCCTGTAGGTCGAAGAACTCAGAGTGAATCATCAGAATCTCACCAAAGTCAGTCTCCCAACTCTTGAACTTCAAGTTGAACGCCTCCACAGTGTCCTTCAAGCGGAACTTCTCAGAGCGAATCTTAGAGAATGCTGTTACCACCTTACTACCAGCGATAATAATCTTACGCTTGTTACCGATGCCAGTGCCTACAAACAAGTCCTTGGAAATATCCACCAACTCATTATCCCAAATTACCACATCACCATCGTTAAAGCCCTTTTTCTTATCCTCGTCATTTGCCAAATGTCCGATTTCGATGTCCTTACCAGCCATCCACCAAACACCCTTGGTAAACCACTGAGCTGCATTATTCTTCGTGGTGTGTTTGATACAAGCCATATCACCAAACATAAGAGAACCCTCCATGGCAAGACGCATATCATAGATACTATCCTCTTCCATGTCAGAGAAATCCCAATCTACCTCCTTGGCTGCAATCTTGTCGAAAGTACTCTGCTCTACCTGAATCATAAAGTTCTGACAGTACTGCTCATCGGTTGTTGGCAAGTTGTAGAATCGTCCAGTCTGCACGTCAAGCTCACCACAGCTCTTAGCCATACGGATAAGAACCTGTCCTTTAGTCAAGGCTGGAACACCAATAGCTTGACCTTGAATCAGATTACCATTAACTGCATAGACGATTGGCATACCATTGCTATCCTTGCCACACACACACAACTCCAAGTCTGGTGTAGGTTTGCCCTTGTTGGCATCAGCTGTATAAGCGACACCCTTGTAGTCAGTGATAGCCTTCACACCCACAACTCGGATAGTATCGTCCAAGGTGAACATATCAGGGTCATCCACTTCCAATACGATAGAGCTACCAGTGCTTACTTCTGTTGCTTTCGTTACGGTAGTCTTGATTGGTCGTGTACCGATTGAATAATACTTCACGATGAATGATTTCGCACTCTTCGATGTAGCATAACGAGAAATTTGGTCAAGAGGCGTAGCAGAAGGGCGAATCTTGGTAATCTTGTCGTTTACATCCTTCAAGTAATACTCACTATTGCCATCAGCGGTCGTAGTCTCTCGTCCTCTGGTCTCTGTTGCGATACCGTCATTCTGATTAGCAGCACCACCATTGCCAGCCTCGCCAGCAGCGGTTGCACCGCCAGCTTCAGCAGCACTACCACTATTGGTCGTACCACCATCAGGCAACTGTGCAGCCTCAGCCATCAACACCGAGCCGTTCACTCCAAAAATAGTAGCCAATACCATGATAAACACGGACATCAGCCAACTGAAAGTCTGTTTTGTTCTTTTCATTGTTATCCTATTTTTATTAATACTTAAATAATTTATCTTTTCACCTTATTATATATAGAGTAATTTGACTCTTCGCTTATCTTATGTGTGTTCTCTTCTCGTTGCCACGCTCCCAAATGTTACCTCTTCGGGCTGCACGACCAAGTGCGCCAAAGTCTGGTTGACCGTCGTTCTTCGTTGTCTCGGCATTGGCAGAGTCTAGGTTAGCCGTACCATCGCCCTTCTTCCGAAGTTCTAGGTTCTTCATGTGCTTGGTGTTCTTGCCCCTCACCTCGCCCTCATGGGCAGCATCCGCTACATCTTGGTCATGATTCTTTGCCATACGGAAAAGGTCAAGCGTCTCCTTGGTGAACTTGCCACGAATCACATCGTTGGCAACAATCATCAGTTTGCCCACAAGCTCATCCGTGGTCTCCTCACCAAACTCCTCATCCATCTGAGCGAACACCTTCAAGCTTTCCTCCATGTTCTTG
>CAVKXW010000311.1:0-2883 GCA_963660215.1 Bacteroidaceae bacterium
AAGATTGATAGTCTGTGTTTTCCCTGTAATAGTGGTTACGATTGCCTTTCTATTGGCAAGAACCTCCACCTTTTCATATTTGGCATCAACTAGTACCTTGCCATTCAAAGTCATAACGCCCCAGTGTCTTGGCATCTGCTCAAAGGCACAATAGACACCAACAGGTTGCGATATGCTATTATAGATAGGAGGCACCACAACCTTGCCATCCACCTTCAATCCCCATTTCTTTCCAGCCTGATACAATTCCACTTTACCAGACTCCGACTTCTCATGCAACTGCAACAAATCCTGTTTCTCGTGTTCTTTCCTGCGTTTCATTTCCCTATCATAAACTTGCTTGCCAAGCCGAGGCATCGCTACCTTCAAGTTCCCGCTTTCGTCCTTGGGATGATTGCTGCCTATATATGTCTTCTTCAAGCTGGAGTCAACGAAGTAGTAATCCTCATTGCTGTCCATGACCACTATGCCACTGTCGTATAGGTCGGCACATAGCCAATACACATGAATATGGTCGCCACGCAAAAAACAAACCTCTTCACTGTTTTCTTTATACAATCGCATATATCCGCCATCCCGCTCATGATATATCCATACCTGACAACCGCTGGCTGTAGAGCGATGAAATTTGTATCTCAAATAATATCCACAGTTCCAAAGTTCATAATCGGATGGACAATAAGGCAAGGAAAACTCCTCGTTGGTACGAGCGATAAAGAGACCGTTGTATTCGATAAACTCCCATCCATTGATGGTGATTACACAGGGAGCATCTTTCGCACGAGTATCCTCGTCGATGTAGGCTCTCGCCAAGAGGTCGTAGTAACACACGGTCTTTCTGCGAGGTCGATAGGACAGGATGTTCCCTCGCAAGAACTTCATATCATAATAGTTGCCAGGCTCTATCACCTGTTCGCCTTGTCGATTCACCACCGTCATCTTTCCATCAGACAACTTGACAATGGCAAAATCATCATTGCTATCCACAAACTCCCGATATTGCAACGACTGCATCAGTTCCTCATGGCTCACCACCATCATCATTTCCGAGTCTGGTTCTATTGGCTCTGTTTCTTGCATTCCGCTCATCAAGAAGAAATCCCTTTCCTTTGGAGTCTCCTTTTTCCTGCTATATTTCACTCTTCCCTCAAACGTAGCCTTCCAGTCCCATACTTGCGATGGCAATCCAAACACCCGATACAATCCCACGTTATCTATAATAACGCAGTTTTTCTTTCCCTTGGCAACACGCAACCCTCTTCCCACCATTTGCAAGTACTTGGCAAGCGAAAGCGTAGGACGAGCCAACTGCACAAACTCTACATCAGGGCAGTCGAAGCCCTCAGAGAAAATATCCACATTCACCAACACTTGGATGTCGCCTCTTTTGAAAGCCTCAATATCTGCTTGTCTTTCCGTAGCAGGAGTTTTCGAGTCGATGGCAACAGCCTTCACGCCATGCTCTTGATACAGCTCCATGATTTTCTTGGCATGAGAAATATTGATGGCATACACGATGCCCTTCCTATCCTTGCCATATTCCTCAAGGCTTTGGTAGAGCCTCTCAATGGAAGGCTTCTTATTCAGCAACATATCCATCTCCTTGTTCTGGTAGTCACCATCCGCCCCTCGCTTCTGCAAGGAGTCAATGAGCTGTTGTGTAACACCATCCGACTTGATACTCACAAAGTCATATGTCGCCAATCTCCCCTTACTGATAAACTCTGGAATATTCCACGACTGCACCAACACATCAAACAAGTCAGTGAATCTCTTCCCATTCAATCGACAAGGTGTAGCCGTCAGTCCCAAGAATTTCGCCTTAGGGAATCTCTCCCACATTTCCTTATATGTCATGGCGAGCGCATGATGTGCCTCGTCAATCACAATCATTCCCGGCTTCTCGTCAATCTCATCGTAGTGCTTCGATAGCCATTGAATTGACACAGCCTTGACAGAAACTGTATCAGAAGCAGCTTTTTCAGCAAGGCGGTTTACACCGCACAAACTATCGCAACTCTGTTGCGTAAGAAAATCATCGTCAGCCCCTTGTGGGCAAAGGCTCCGCTGACGATACGAAAACTCTGACGAAGCTATAGCGTAGTCAGCTACATCCCCTTGCTCCTGAGGAGAAAGGGGCTTGGGGATAGAGGTGGAGCCCTCTTTGGAAAGAGGGACGGGGTGATTCGAAAAATTGACAGGGTGATTCGAAAAAATAACTCTTTGTATAGTTTCTCGAATTTGAGAAACCAACTCCCTCCGATGGGCTACAATCCAAACCGAACTTTCGGGATGTTCCCTCAAAAACGTTTCTACGACCGAAGCAAGTAGAACCGTTTTACCTGTTCCCGTTGGCATTTGCGCCATCACAGACCGATGAAGGCACAATGCCTTCTCAATCCGTAATTTCATATCCTCTTGGTAATCAAAAAGCTTGATTTCCTTCATTGCATGTTCAGTACTTGCTTCACAAGTTTTTCCAAGTAGTCAGTGTCCCACTGCCGAGGCAAACCCCACATTCATCAGTGGATTGCCATGCATCAAATCATCGAATTGCTCACCATAGATACGCATGGAGATAAACCATTCCTTTGCACCTCCATCAAAGCCGATGGTGGATATATGGATGTCCTCAGCAGTATCGGTATGCTGACCATACAAACTGCTGATGACAGGATATTTCTTCTGGAAATGTCGCTTGATCATCATCTGTATGCGGTCAAGCCCATTCTCTGTGAAGTCCAGCACATGTGCCCAACGGCAGCATGCCATGATATATCCGTCATGGTTCAAGAAGTTCATGTTGAAGTACTGGTGCTCATTGATTCTCACCGTCACCTCCAACTGCTTGTTGGTTTTCTTATTAAACGCAAAAGTACCTTC
>CAVKXW010000312.1:0-2856 GCA_963660215.1 Bacteroidaceae bacterium
CTAGTGCGCCTAGCGGCGCACGTTTCTAATGGGTTAAAGTCCCGAATCCGCCCGGTAGTGGGAAGGATATAGCCGAAAGCAAGGGTGTCCATCGTGAGATGGAATCTGAAGGAAGCTGGATGTGAGGAACATACTAACTCACGGGCAAATCTCTGGTCTGACGAACAGAAATCTCATATGAGGTCATGCATGAGGGTAAGACTGCTAGCCACGTTGAAGCCCAATAACTACACGGAATCATGCATGATAAATGAGGCAGATGGATGGAGAGGAAGAAACGTGTGGTACCTAGGGAGGTCTGTGCGGTACGCCTTGAAAGAGGTAACCATTGCATAAAGCAATGCTGAACGCATAGAAGTCAGCAGAGGTCATAGTAGCCGAGAGGTGAAGGACCGAATCAGTAGGAGTCTTGAGTATGACCGAGAAAGGAGGAATGACCGTCTATGGCAGAAAACATTGAAAACAATGGCTGTTCGCAAAGAGATAATGCGGAACATGAAGGGTATGTGAAAGCGTCTAGGTCATTCAATCGGATATGGAAAGAAAGAGACAGTGCACAGCCGAGACTTTTGGAAGCGATACTGTATAAAGACAACTTTAACAGAGCGTATAAGAGAGTTAAGGCAAACAAGGGAGCGCCGGGAATTGATGACATGACCATTGAGGAGGCTCTTCCATATCTAAAAGAACATCAACGAGAGATAACCGACCGCATTTATCGTGGAAAGTATACTCCGTCTCCAGTAAGACGAGTTGAGATTCCCAAACCAGATGGTGGTGTGCGAAAGCTTGGCATACCAACAGTGGTAGACCGTACACTTCAACAGGCAATAACCCAACAGTTAGTGCCAATCTATGAACCGCTGTTTGCAGAGGGTAGCTATGGCTATCGTCCGAACAGAAGTGCAAAAGATGCAATACTTAAGGTTAAGGAGTATGCCGAACAAGGCTATACATTTGCTGTAGTCCTTGACTTGTCAAAGTACTTCGATACTCTTAATCACGATATTCTCATCAATCTTCTCCGGAAGAATGTAAAAGATGAACGTGTAGTACAGTTGATAAAGCGCTATCTGAAAAGCGGCGTAATGGAAAACGGAGTGGTCATTGACACAGAGGAAGGCTCACCACAAGGTGGAAATCTATCACCATTGCTGGCAAATGTCTACCTCAATGAGTTCGACCAGGAATTCCTGAAAAGAGGTGTTCCATGCATAAGATATGCAGATGACATCGTGCTCCTTGCAAAGAGCAAGCGGGCATCAGAGAGGCTCTTGGAAAGCAGTACAAAATATCTTGAGGAGAGGCTGAAACTTACAGTCAACCGAGAAAAGAGCCGAACTGTCAGTGTGTTTGCAATTCGAAATTTTAAATTCCTTGGCTTTGCATTGGGAAGGAACGGAAAAGGCATTTATGTCAGAGTTCATCCGAAGTCATGGAAGAAGTTTAAGTCTGGACTGAAAGAGTTATCTTCCCGTAAGCGATGTCAGTCAGTCAAGCCAAGCCTTGAGAAAATCAAGGTGTATGCGAGGGGATGGCTTAACTACTACGGAATTGCAAGTATGAAGAACAACATAGATGACATCAATGGATGGCTCTATCACAGAATACGTATGTGTATATGGAAACAGTGGAAGAAACCGAGGACGAAATATAAGAATCTAGTCAAACTGGGAATTCCAGAACACTATGCGGCAACAATAGCAAACAGTCGCAGAAAGTATTGGTATATCAGTAATAACAAAGCTGTGATTTGGGCGCTGAATAAAGAAAGACTGATAAACAGTGGCTTTTACGATTTAGCCACAGCCTATCAGTCTGTGCACGTCAACTATTGAAACCGCCGTGTACCGAACGGTACGCACGGTGGTGTGAGAGGACGGCGGTTAGTCACCGTCTCCTACTCGATTAGCGGCTTATTTCGGGTAAAGTGACCAAAGGAAATAATAGTTGTAAGGGTAGTATGAACGGTATAAAATAAATACAAAGTTGGAATGCCAGATATTCCAATACAGGATAAAACAAAGCATACGTGACCCATGGGCATAAACGTAAAAGGGAGCATAGCAGAATGAAGCAATATATAGAATCAGACATCAGAAAAAAATACAGGGATCTTACCAGATTTCTGATTGCGCATAATATGACAATTACAACCATGGAGAGTGCGACCGCCGGACAGATCGCGTCACTCATTACGGATACGGAAGGCTCATCGGCGATTCTGAAAGGTGCGTTTATTACCTATTGTAATGAAGCAAAGATTATGCAGGGAGTGCCTGCAGAGATCCTGGACAAGTATACCGTATATTCAAAAGAAACAGCGGCTGCCATGGCGGAAGCCTGCGCCCGGACATATGATGCGGATATTGGACTGGGCATCACCGGCACCATGGGGAACGTGGATCCGGCGAATCCGGACAGTTCGGTACCGGGACAGGTATATTTTGCAATCACGATAAAAGGACACACAGAGTCTTACTATAGGGAGATAACACCACAGCCGACCAGACTGGCATATAAGCTGGCAGTGGCAGAGGAAATCTATGATGTGCTGATGCCACAGTTGAAAGCAATGGAATCTTATTAAATGGGAAGAGAAGTAAATTGCGGTTTGTACAGATGTTTCCACTCGCCGCCGCTTCCTGTCATATGACTCCTGTGTGGCAAGCTCTCGCATCTGCCAGCACGTAGTGGCACGTAAGGCCGTAAAGAACACAGCCTAAGTGCCAACGTGCTTCTAGAGCCCCACAGGAGTATATGACAGAAGCTCTGGCTCCTGCAATTCTCCGTCTCCTCAAACCGAATTTGATGAGGGAGAAGCGGATATGCACAGGACTTCCGCTTTATGCGAGC
>CAVKXW010000313.1:0-2853 GCA_963660215.1 Bacteroidaceae bacterium
AAATTCTTCTTGTTTAGACTTACGAGAATATATGCCTAATCCACACGCTTTTGCAGGTGACCCCAAAGACCTCTTGGTATTGACCTCCAGCGAATACGAAAGTCTCATGGATGAAAACAAGGTTTCTGTCGAAGCCAGCAACAAGGGCATCCTGTTGTTGGAAAGCACCAAGACCGACTTGCCACAAAACTGCCACACTCTCTGCCTCAGAAGATATGGCGCAGCCTATCTCTGCGGCAAAATGGCAGCAGAATGTCCACAAGCCACCATCATCGCAGCCTGTCCCAACGACAACATCTTGCAACCAGCCATCGAAGGTTTCCAAGATGGTTTTGCCGAGATTTCGGGGCAAAAGGCTAACATCGAATACTTGGCTGATGATGCAACAGGATTCAACTGCACAGAGCAAGCCTACAGCATCGCCAAGTCACTACCCTATGACGCCTTCATATTCCCATTGGCAGGAGGTTCCAACAATGGTATATATAAATATGTACGCGAGAATTTGTTTACAGGGTTGTTAGTGGCAGGTATGGACGTGGATTGCTCCAGCTATTCCACACGCACTCCGTTCTCCCTGACCTTGGCTATCGACAAAGCACTGTATGCCTTCCTCGAAGACTGGTATGCAGGAATGGTCACTACGCAACACGTGGAGTACGGAATGGCAGAAGGTATGGTGAACGTGACGGTGAACAGTAGCTTCTACGACAACTGCATCACATGGGAAGACTACTACGACACACCAACCTATTGGCAAGACGCATACAACAAATATTATCAATCAGCCCTGGAGGCAGAAAGGAAGTATTATGAGAAATAAAGCATGGATACTTTTGATGGGACTCATCCTATTCATAACGACTAGCTGCAAGGAAGACGAAGGCAGCACGATAAGTTCGGAGAAGAAGACTTACAAGGTTGCTGTGGTGATGCCATTCTCTTCAGGAAGCCCTTGGAGTCGCACCATCGACTGGGCACTTGCCAACCTAGAGGAGGCACAGAGAGGTTTGCCACAAATAGCCGACATCAAGGTAGAGCTGAAAGACGAGAACGATGCCGACTTAGCCGACTATCTAGCCCAAGTAGCTAACGACGAGTCTTATGCTGCCATCATCGGACCATACAGTTCCGAGAATGCCACTAAGGCAGCACAGGCTTGTGCAAAGAGCCAAAAGACCTTGGTTCTTCCTCTCGCCACCTCCACCGAGTTTCAGCGTTCGTTCGCAGACAAGGACTATGTATGGAACTTGGCGCAAAGCGATCTGACACAATGTGAGATTCTCCTGATGCAAGCAGCCATCTCCGAGTCTTTGTCGGTCAGTCTCTTGACATCAGATGACGATTATGGCAAGAGTTTCAGCGACTGGTTTGCCTATCAAGCCGTAGAACTTGGCTTACAGGTAAAGGAGGTAAGAATATATCATGACAAGAGCGACATCAAGAGCGAGGTAGAGCATTTCGATGATGAGCGTTTCCGTGGAAGCACCCTCATCTTTGCACCTTCCAACACCTCAGACTTCCTGGCATTCGACGAGGCTTACACGACAGTAAGCAAATCTCATTTCACTACAGTTTATTGCTCAGACGTAGCCCATTCGCAAGCATTAGTCGGCAAGGCAAAGAATGCTTACGAGGGCATCTCGCCAAGTGCAGCCCCAGGTTCAGGATTCATCAATGCCTATCGCAACAAATTCGGCGTAGAACCAATGGCAGGAGAGGCACATCTGTACGATGCCATCCAGCTATTAGGTTATGCGTTAGCCTCCACCGACGGAACCCATCTCAACGAAAGCATCAAAGACATCGTAGATGGAAGGGACGCATGGAACAAGAGTTGGTTGCCTAGCGATATGCACGAAGCCTTGGTGAGACTACAGGCAGGTGGACATCCCGACCTAAACGGCGTAACAGGCGACTGGACTTTCGACGAGAAGCACCATGCCAGCGTACTCAACTCGTCGTACGCCCACTGGATATTGAAATATGGCAAATACCAAACGCTCGAATACCTATCGACCGACGGCAGTGGGCGCACCACCTCGTCGCTACAGATTTGGCAGGAAGATGTAAAGCATTTCCAGCAATTCAACCAACAGCAAGAAGACATCAAGTATGGAGAGAAGAAAGGGAACTGGGCTGTAGTAATCGGCACCTCCGACACATGGGCGAACTATCGCCACCAAGCCGATGCCATAGCGATGTACCAGATACTGAAACGACATGGATATGACGACGACCACATCATCATGATTATCGCTGATAACATCGCCTACGACTCCCACAACTTACACCAAGGTGTGGTAAAGGTAACACCCGACGGCGAGAACCTCTATCATGACATGCAGGTGGACTACAAGATAAACGACATCACTCCCAACGACTTGCGTTCCATCCTTATGGGAGAATCCTCCGACAAGCTACCTCAGGTGGTCAACTCCACCAAGGATGACAACATCATCATCTTCTGGTGCGGTCATGGCAATCCGAACTCGTTGGCTTGGGGAGCATACAATGATGTATATGGTTGGCAAATCAGGAACATCCTACAAGAGATGAACGAGCAGAATCGTTATCGCAAGATGTTCTTTGCCATGGACGCTTGCTATTCAGGCACTATCGGCGAGGCTTGCGAAGGCATCCCAGGAATCCTCTTCATGACGGCAGCCAATGCTTATGAGCCTTCGAAGGCTGACATGAAAGACCCAGAGATGGGCATCTGGCTATCGAATGGTTTCACCAGGGCTTTCCAAGAAGCCATCGACGAGACACCAGACATCAGTCTGCGAGACCTCTATTACAAGTTAGCTCGCCAGACCGTAGGCTCTCATGCCACTGTATACAATGCTACAT
>CAVKXW010000314.1:0-2839 GCA_963660215.1 Bacteroidaceae bacterium
GGCATCGAGAAATATTCTTCAGTGTTCTATGGTGCCAAGGTGGATGGAACGGTAGACCGCAACAACTCAGAGGGACGTGGCGGTGCCATCCCATCACTCGGTGAGATTCGCAACTGCCATATCAACGTGGGTACAGGTAAGGAGTTGACTATCCGTGAACTCTCTGAGCTTGTCGTAAAGGCAGTAGGCTTTGAGGGAACTATCGAGTTTGATGCCAGCAAACCAGACGGCACACCACGTAAGCTTATCGACGTAGAGAAACTTCACAGCCTCGGCTGGACGCACAAGGTAGAGATTGAGGATGGTGTGGAGAGACTCTATGAGTGGTATCAGAATAGTTTGAAATACTAACAAAATAGTCTCAATGAAAGATTTCAAAGATATAAAGATAGCCGTAGCCGGCACTGGCTACGTAGGTCTGAGCATAGCCACGCTATTGTCTCAGCACCATCAAGTAAAGGCAGTGGATGTAATCCCAGATAAAGTGGAGAAACTGAATAATAAGATTTCTCCTATCCAGGACGATTACATCGAGAAGTATTTGGGAGAGAAGCCTCTGAACTTGACGGCAACCCTCGACGGCAAGGCTGCCTATAAGACTGCCGACTTCGTGGTCATTGCTGCACCAACTACAACAACCCAAGCTTCGGTTATGGTGGCTATTGCTTGCCAAAGGATACCAAGCAGCTCTTGGCAAACTAAGGCACAGAGCCATGCGATTATCGCTAATCGCTATGATGCTTGTCTGGATGATGTGAAGGATAAGGTTTATTCAAGAGATATATTCCGTCGGGATTAAAATATAGAGCACTTCCACTATAAGATTTTGTCTGAATCTCTTGTTTGTTTCAAAATAAAGTCGTACTTTTGTCGCTATATTAGCAATAAAAACGTATAATCATGGCAAACGACAATAAAATACAGCCCATTGAGGATGACTCGCAGATAGTACTTTATCAACCTGATGAGAGTATTTCTCTTCAGGTTAAGATAGATGGAACTTTCAAAACAGTATGGCTTTCTTTAGACCAAATGGCTGAACTGTTTGGACGCGACAGAAGTGTTGTAGGCAAGCATGTGCGAACCATATTTAAAGAAGGAGAATTGCAGAAAGAATCAGTTTGGGCAAAATTTGCCTACACTGCTTCTGATGGCAAAACATATCAAGTGGATTATTATAATCTGGATGTTATAATATCTGTAGGATATAGGGTCAAGTCTGTTCAAGGTACTAAATTCCGTATTTGGGCTACATCTATTTTGCGTCAGTATCTTTTCCAAGGTTATTCCGTGAACCGTCACTTAATAGCCTTGCAGGAGAATATGGACAAGCGTATGACTCGAATCGAGGATGTTCAAGCCAAGCAGCAACAGCAGCTCGACTTCTTCATTCGTACCTCCACCCCTCCAGCTGAGATGGTCTTCTTTGAAGGCGATTTCTTTACCGCACGAGTTGCGCTAGAGAATTTGGTTCGCATAGCCAATCATCGAGTAATCATCATAGATGGCTATGTCTCATCCCTCACCCTAAGTGTGTTGGATGTTCGTAAGCCAGATGTAACAGCCATAATCTATACGACAGGAGTAGGACAGGGTATGCAACGCCTCATGGATGAGCACGACCGCCTCTTTCCTGACGATCATATAGATATTTACAAATGGAAGAAAGAGTCCCATGACCGTTGGCTTATCATAGATGATAGCCTCTATCATTGTGGTCATTCCCTCAATGCTAATGGCGGTCATAAAATTTCTGCCATAACCTTGATGGGAACATCCCCAGAGGTGATACTATCAGAAGTAGAATAAGGTAATTTTCTTTATGAAAGATTCAAAAAAGAGAAAAAGATTATGATAACATTACGTCAACTCCCCTATTTTGACATTATGTCCTTGGAAGATATGATGTCTTTCGATACGAAAGTCAATATCTTAGACCATTGTAAACTAGCTCATATAGATATACCCAAGAGCTGGCGAAAGGCGCATATAGGTGAAGCATTGGCAGACCTATTCACCAATGACCCATTATGGACTCTCAAACACTTATCACAAGAAGAACTGGAACTTTTGAAGCAACTACAGTCTCTTTCCCCCGAAGAGTACATCACCTATCCTAGGAATGACGAGCGTTATCTCTTGATGCAAAAGTTTCATCTGGTAGTAACTTATGAGGGTCCGACCGAATGGCAAATTTACATGCCTAGTAGCATCCGCAATATATTGAAGGATGTATCACTGGACACCCTTCTGACATCTGCACCTAAAAAGAAGGCAGAAACGGAAGTCTTAGAGGCGGACGCAAAGGCGATGAATATGGTTGACATATTGGAGAAGTATCCCAAGCTCAGTCAGGTAGCATTCTTTATCACCCTGGAGTTTGTCAATATCAACCTCGGTAACAAGTTGCCATACGAGGACTTCCTCCCTTACGTGGATGACCTGCAAGGTATGGAAGAAGCTCTGATGAAAGGTGCAAAGCGAGAAACATTGGAGCGTTATGCCGACCTTCTCATGATGGATATGCGTACATTGTATGGCTCTATCGAGAAGATGGTGAAAACGATGGGCGGCAAGAAAGTATCCTGTTTTTCTGATGCCCAGTACGACAATGCACTCCATTGTGGCACGATGTTGAATGCCATGCAGCAGATACTTCTCCGTTTCCATAAGATACCATCAGAGGATTTAGCCAAGATGGTATTGGCTATCAAAAAGAAAAACGGTCTCCTTCATTTTGAGGAGTTTGAAAAGATGGCGTTGGAGATTACCGATGAGTTATTGATGGACTTGATGAGGTCCTCTATGGGAATATAAAGGAAACTTCGATGTCCTTAAT
>CAVKXW010000315.1:0-2838 GCA_963660215.1 Bacteroidaceae bacterium
GTTGCTAACCTTGGCGATGACGACCTTGGTGGTTTTGCCCCAATGATCAAAGCTATCATGCAACAGATGCCTTCTTTGATGGAAAGCACCACTAAGTTTGAGGCAGGTCTTGAGTTGACAAAGTAATCTCATCTAAAGGCAAAATAGCTAATAATACTATTCAAGTTTCGGAAGTTAAGCGAAACACGGGCTGAAGGCCCAGAACCACCAAGCCCAGGGCATCGCCCTGGGGCTAAGTTTAAACTGTAGTGTCGCCCTGAAAGGGCAAAAGCATAGATGTTTGCGAATGCTTTTGCCCTTTCAGGGCGACTTTCCTTTACCATAACAATACCCAGGGCGATACCCTAGGCTTAGAGCTTGTTGCCCCCTTCGGGGTGCATAGGGAACAGACTTATGACACAAACTCCCTTTTTCTCATACCCCTAGAACCCGTCCTATTAGAAGCAAGGATATATATACAAAAAAAGATTGCATCAGCGGAAATACTTCCAACCAATGCAATCTTCAGTCTTTTCAAAATCTAGAGGTTCATGTACCATAGCGGCAACATGAACGCTGGATTTTCAGATTTACTTCACCTTTGCAACGATAGCCTTGAAAGCCTCAGGGTTGTTTACAGCGAGGTCAGCGAGAACCTTACGGTTGATCTCGATACCAGCCTTGTGAAGAGCACCCATCAACTGGCTGTAGCTCATACCATCGAGGCGAGCGGCAGCGTTGATACGCTGAATCCACAATGCGCGGAATGTGCGCTTCTTGTTACGACGATCGCGATAAGCGTAGGTAAGACCCTTTTCCCAAGTGTTCTTAGCTACTGTCCATACATTCTTGCGAGCTCCATAGTAACCCTTAGTGAGCTTCAAGATTTTTGTTCTTTTTGCTTTTGATGCAACGTGATTTACTGATCTTGGCATAATTTTTTTTCTTTAAAAGTTCGACTAAAAAGTTAATTAATTAACGGAGGCAGAGCAAGTCGCGAACCTGCTTCAAGTTAGCACGGTCTACGAGAGTCTCACCAAGGAGATTTCTCTTCTGCTTCTTTGTCTTCTTAGTCAAGATGTGACTGTGATAAGCGTGATGACGCTTAATCTTACCTGTACCGGTGAAACGGAATCTCTTCTTTGCGCCGGAATTAGTCTTTACTTTTGGCATTTTTACTTTTAATTTAATTAATTGTTATTTATTATAGCGATGGCAACGCATATACCAGGGCGTTACGCATCTTTTTCTTTCTATATCCAATCAGATGATTAGTCCTCTGCGCTCTCAGCGAGCTTCTTCAAGGCATCGCCACCTTTTGCATTGGCGAGCAAGCCATTCTGCTCTGCCCTAGCCTCTGCCGCTGCATCAGCTGCAGCCTTAGCCTCTGCCTCTCGCTTCTCACGATCCATCTTCTGCTGGCTCTTCTTTGCCACACCAGCCTTCTTTGGACTGAGATAGAGGAACATCTTCTTGCCTTCGAGCTTAGGCATCTGCTCTACCTTGCCGAATTCTTCCAAGTCATTGGCGAATCGGAGGAGAAGCACCTCACCCTGCTCCTTGAAAAGAATACTACGACCACGGAAGAACACATAGGCGCGAACCTTGTTGCCCTCGGTCAAGAATTCCTTGGCATGCTTGAGCTTGAACTGATAGTCGTGCTCATCGGTCTGAGGTCCGAATCGGATTTCCTTGGTCTCTACCTTCACCTGCTTCTGCTTCATTTCCTTAGCATGTTTCTTCTGCTGGTAAAGGAACTTTGAATAGTCAACAATACGGCAAACTGGTGGTTGCGCATTAGGTGAAATCTCAACCAAGTCAAGTTCTTGCTGGCGAGCCAAATCAAGTGCTTTGCGCGTTGGCATCACTTCCGCTCCGCCATCACTTACTACTCTCACTTCACGTACGCGTATCTGTTCGTTTACGCGGTACTGATTTTTCATTTTGTCATTTTTCATTAACTATTCGATATATTCTTTTTTTGTCTATTTTGATTAAACGGCTGCAAAGTTACGATTTTTTCATAAAACCACCAAATTTTCAAGGGGTTATTTTTGTTTTTCGCTCGCAGATTTCGCAGATTTCGCAGATTTCCTTTAATTTCTTAAGATTTTCAAGAGGTCATATCGCAGATTTACGACCTATTCGGTCGATTCTGCACAGATTAGCAGCTTATCGCTTGCTACCTCCAGTTGTATCACAAGTGATTGACGATGCGAAACATACCATCTCGTATATTTACTGTATTGAAATTAACAAGAATGCCTAGTTTTTTATGAGCTATTCTCAAATAAGTAAGCAACTGTTTCTTATATACCTCTTTCATTTCAGAAGTTGACTTCAGCTCAACTATCACTTTGTCTTCCACCAACAAGTCCAGCCTAAACTCTGAAGGCAGCACATGGCCATCATATATAACGTCCAATTTAACCTGACGCTGCACGTTCAAGCCATCTTTCTGAAGCTGATAGCACAAAGCCATTTCATAGATCGACTCCAGTAGTCCAGGTCCCAGCTCATTATACACTTTATATATCGCACCTATGATTTTATAAGAGATTTCGTTTTCAGTCATAACTACTTATTGTTTTAAGTTTTTCGTTTTTCACATCTTCGAAGAAATATTCTCTCGCAGATTTCGCAAATTACGCAGATTTTAAAGGAGTATTTTTTTTGCGCTAGCCCTTGACCGAAAAGGTCAAAAATCAGCGAAATAAAAATCTCTCGCAGAAAAGGCAGCCCACAATAAAATCTGCGAAATCTGCGAAATCTGCGAGAGATTACAAGAGATAAATATATCTAGCGAGAATTATTCCTCGGCTGCTTTCAACTGCTCCTTTACCTCGTCGTTGATGCGCT
>CAVKXW010000316.1:0-2829 GCA_963660215.1 Bacteroidaceae bacterium
ATGGCTGTATGCTCGGCTATACCTTGATTTCCGCCGAGATGGCAGACGAAGACCTTCGTGCCTTCATCCAGAAGATAGGTTATATCGAAGCGATGCCTGTGGTGACAGACCCAGGTGTGCTGAACCCATACGAGTTTATCGGCACGGTCATCAACAAGCGTCTGCCTAACCCATTCATGCCAGATGCTCCTCAGCGTATCGCCACCGATACCAGCCAGAAACTCTCCATCCGTTTCGGCGAGACCATCAAGAAGTACATCGACCGTGGCTTGGACAAGAGCAACCTCGTCCTCATCCCATTGGTATTGGCAGGTTATGCTCGTTATCTCAAAGCTCTCGATGACAGTTGCAAGCCATTCGAGCCATCTTCCGACCCATTGTTGGAGGAACTCCAGGCTATCGTGGCTCCTCTGGAGGTGGGCAAGGAGAACCAAGACTACTCTTGCCTCAAGCAGCTCTACTCTCGCAAGGATGTGTTCGGACTCGACCTCTACGAGGCTGGCTTCGGCGAGCAAATTGAGGGTATGGTGAAGGAACTCTTCGCTGGTCAGGGTGCCGTGAGAGCCACCTTGCACAAGTATGTGTTGGCTAGATAATTCATTCAGATAATACATTATTAATATATATATGGAAAGAACATGGCGATGGTTTGGCAAGAAGGATAAGATTACGCTTGCCCAACTGAAACAGATAGGTGTCGAGGGTATCGTGACCGCATTGCACGATGTGCCACTCGGCGAGGTATGGACACGTGAGAAGATTCATGAACTGAAGGAGTACATCGAGTCTTATGGCATGAAGTGGAGCGTGGTGGAGTCTCTGCCAGTAGTGGAAACCTTGAAGTATGGCGGTCCAGACCGTGACCACCAGATTGAGGTCTACAAGGAGAGTCTTCGCAACCTCGGCGAGGAAGGCATCAAGTGCATCTGCTACAACTTCATGCCTGTATTGGACTGGGCTCGTACCGACCTTGCCCACAAGAACCCTAACGGTGCCGACAACCTCTATATGAACTGGGGCGAGTTGGCTTACTTCGACATCTATATCTTGAAGCGTGAGGGGGCTCGTGAGGACTGGGCTGAGTTCTCCAAGAACCATAAGTGGGGCAGAGACCTCGTGGCTGAGGCTGACGAACTCAAGAAGACTTCCACTCCTGAGCAAGACCATGAGCTGGTGGAGAACATCATCATCAAGACCCAGGGTTTTGTTTCTGGTAACTTTAGCGAGGGCGATGCAGCCCCTGTTCAGAAGTTCCGTGACCTCTTGAAACTCTACGATGGCATCGACAAGAAGAAGTTGCAGGAGAACATGAAGTACTGGTTGGAGGCTATTATGCCTGTTTGCGATGAGTACGACATCAACATGTGCGTTCATCCAGACGACCCTCCTTATCCTGTGTTCGGTTTGCCACGCATCATCGGTACAGCCGAGGACATCCAGTGGATGCTCGATGCCGTGCCAAACAAGCACAACGGCTTGACCTTCTGCGCTGGTTCGTTCTCCGCAGGTGAGCACAACGACTGTGTGGCTATGGCGAAGCAGTTTGCCGACCGCACCCACTTCGTTCACCTCCGTTCTTGCTACATCTTCCCTAACGGCAACTTCACTGAAGCTTCCCACTTGGGCGGTCGTGCCGACTTGATAGAACTTTGCCGCATCTTCGAGAAGGCTGAGCAGGAAGGTAAGTGCAACTCTGGTCGCCGTCTCCCGATGCGAGTGGACCACGGTATGACTTTCACCGACGAGCCAGGTGGCGTGTTCGATGAGAGCACTCACGGTCATAATGCTGGTTATACCTTGCTCGGCAGAATGTTTGCGATGGGCCAGATTCAAGGTGTCATCGCCACCGTGGATAGAGAGCTTGGCATCGAGTATAAGCAACCAGGTTTCTACGACTAAAATATCAGTTATTGGCTAAAAACTGTATGGTTTTTAGCCAATAATGAGTGCCCAAGTCTCAGTCCAAACTTTGGGCACTCGTTGCCCGATGCTTGGGCAATGGTTGCCCAACGTTTGTTCTGTCGATGCCCACGGCTTGTTCACTGTGTGCCCATCGGACGGTCACCGATGGAACAACGGATGGTCTCCGATGGACCTATAGTTTAGCAATGTTCTTCTGATTATCTAGACGCTTTTTATTTTTGCTTCCTAAAATACTAGACAAATATTTCCTTTTCATTCGTTTTGTGCGCTAAAGATACCATTGAAAATCTAAAAGATGGTGCATTTATGATACTTCTATGAGACTTTTATGATACTTCTTGGCTAATTTTTGGAGAAGTCTCATTGCATGTAAATGCTTTTATACTAGTGAGATAAGCTGAATTTTACTCCTAATAATGAGACTTTGATACTTTTTTGTAGAAAAACATTTATACGTGCGATGCGGCTGAGCTTCTTAAGAACCAACAATGAATATATGTTAAATCTTGGAAAAGTGTAGAAAAATGCGTGTTTTTGATTTGGAAACTACATACAAAAAGTGTTTGAGAGAAGAATGAGGAAAGTTTACTGGTTATCAGCTACTTTCCTCATTTTGATTATAAGTGGTGAGGACAGATGAAGATGGAGATATGACAAGATGAGACAGAGGAACGTTACCAATCCGTAACCTATACCTAAAATGAGGGTTGCCGACATTAGGAAGAATAAAGAAGGTTACGGATAAAGATTGAATACGTTGAATATTAGTGAGTTACTAATGAGTAACGTAAGAATCTTGGTTACAAACCAAAATTGCGGTGTTCTGCCGTGAAATGCGTAGCAAGAAAAGACTCTTCATGTATTAATTTTGAACGCAAAAAAATAATGACGTTATGAAGAGTACAT
>CAVKXW010000317.1:0-2807 GCA_963660215.1 Bacteroidaceae bacterium
ACTTAGATTTCCAATCCTTGCAGGACACGATAGACGTGATAGGCACCAAGTGGAGAGTACAGATATTATGCTCCATTTGCGAGTGCGGCAACACAAGATTTCGTGAGATAGAGCGGAGCATACCCAAACTCACCACACGAATGTTGTCTAAGGAACTGAAAGACATGGAGGAACTGGGACTTGTCACACGCACGGTGACAGACACAAGACCCGTGACCGTGGAGTACAAGGAGACTGAGCTGTGCCATACCCTCATTCCGCTGTTCGACAAGATGCTGGAATGGGGAGAGAAATACGGCGCAAGGGTGAAGGAACAAAGATGTAAAAACAATAAAAAGCAAGAAGTATGAATACAGAAAAATTGCAGACTGTCACACTGCTGAATGGTGTGGAGTTGCCAGCCATCGGCTATGGAACGATGCCGACGGACTGGGGTGTGGAGTATGGCGATGAGTTTGTCGGCACGGTCAAGGAGTGCATCAAGGCTGGGTATCGCAACATAGACACTGCCGTAGTGTACAACACTGAAAGGCATGTGGGCGAGGCTGTGCGCCAAAGCATAGCGGAAGGAGTCGTGAATCGTGAGGATATGTTTGTCGGCACTAAAGTGTGGAACACAGACCGAGGTTACGACCGTACGCTTCGTGCGTTTGATGCTTCCATGGAGCGTTTGGGGTTGGAGTATCTCGATCTTTACCTCATCCACACGCCAGCCGTCGCCAAATGGCATGACGATTGGAAAGAAATCAATCTCTCGACATGGAAAGTCTTTGAGAAACTTTACCATGATGGCCGCATCCGTGCCATCGGAGTAAGCAATTTTCTTCCCCACCACCTTCAGGCATTGATGGACAAGGCAGAAATCATGCCTATGGTCAACCAGGTAGAGGTGCATCCTGGGTTCTGCTCTACCGAAACCGTAGAGTTCTGCAAGGGCAATGGCATCGCCGTCGAAGCATGGGGGCCTTTCGGGAATGGGCAGATTCTCAAAAACGAGGTATTGGCGGAAGTCGCCCGACGCTACGGCAAGAGTGTGGCGCAGATTTGCTTGCGTTGGCTCGTACAGCAAGGCATCGTGCCGATTCCGAAATCCACCAACTTGCAACGTATCAAGGAGAATTTGGACGTATTCGACTTCGCACTTTCGGAGGCGGACATGCAAGTCTTGTCAACACTCCCTGCCTGTGGCGGCTTTTGTGTTGATGCAGACAATGCCCCAGAAGATGAATAGACAGGATGTATGCGGAGAACCATATCGTTTTGATATGGACTCCGCTATTTATGTTTATATGTCTCAGCCAAGATGAAAGCAATAAGAATCCTTGTTTGGTTCATCTATCGGTATGACATCATTGGAACATGGCGCTTTGAGGTTCTTCAATGTGCTGTAATCCAAGCCTTCAAACGGCTTTGGAAACAATGCCCTGATAAAGGCTATGCGCATAACCATTGTGTACTCTCGTTTGCCTAAACGCTCCGCTATGTTCCACACAAAGTGACGAAGCGGTATGTTCTCGACTTTCTCTTTGAAGCGGTTTATTGGTGTTGGCGCATAATTGCAGTCATTGCTCCATTCCTTGATGGCATCAACAACTGCATTCAAGTCTTCCTCATACAGGAACCTTGACATGGTGCGGTGGGTATAGTCAAGCACGGCTTTGGTTCGTCTGTCCTTTTCCTCTTGCTGTTCTTTTGCTTGTGCTTCAACATTCTTGATGTATTCTTCATGGCTGTATTTTACAGACTCTGCTTGTGACAAGGTTCGCATTGGCTGTTCTTGTTCTGCTGATTGCCCCACTTCCACAATGTTTTTCTTCGTCTTGCCATTGTTACCGATAGTCATCAGTTCATAGGGACAATTTACCATAGAAAGGAATATCGCCCAAAGTAAGATGTTGCTTCCTGCAAAGGTTATCAACTCGACAAACAGACTCTGGTGAAAGTCATTGCCTACATATATCGCCACAACAAGAGAAATGGCGAGGATTGCAGTACCTGTCATTGCGTAGATGGTACAATCTGAAGATGGTTTGTTTACTGTCATTATCTTATTCGTTGTATTGTTGTTCGTTCAAAAATTTCCACAAAGTTAGATGCGGAAGCATGTAAAATCAGAATATGCTTTCTCTAACGCCCAATCTTTTACGCTTTATTAGCGTTCTAATATGATTTCAGACTCTAAATCATACTTGAAACTGCTCGTTGGTGTCAGTTGTCGCTGATTGTTGTGTGCAAAGGTAAGAGGGAAAGAATGAGAAATTTACAGTTGCTTTTCAATATCAACTGATATAGGGGTGATTTTTGTGGATTGGTTCTATCCACGACCACAAATAGAACCAACAAAATGAGAAAAGGGCTGTTGGAATGATAGTGTTCCAACAGCCCTTTTCTTCGTTCAAATGGAGTTTACTTCTTCAACGTAATACAACCAATAGAAGCTCGTTTCTGTGCATCTGAAATCTTAGCATACACCTCTGTCGTTGCCACGTTCTTGTGACCGAGATAACGCTGCACTACGGCAATGCTTGTCCCTGCGTCGAGTTGGAGACAGGCGAAGCTGTGCCGAGTACAATGGTAGGTTATATGCTTGGTTATTCCTGCATCTTTCAGCCAGTTCTTCAATGGTGCCTGTGTCATGGAGTCCTTGAAGTCAGGAAACACCTTACCTCGTTTTTCTGGCGAATAGCCTATCAGTTCCAAGGCTTCCTCGCTGATGGGGTTATGCACGATGTCCTTTGTTTTCTGCATTCGTGTGGTGACATACATCACGCCATCGCTGCCGTATGGCTGTATCTCCTCCCAAGTGA
>CAVKXW010000318.1:0-2806 GCA_963660215.1 Bacteroidaceae bacterium
CGAACACCATGCCGTAGCAAGAGCCAGTGCCACCGCCGAAACCTACGATGCTACCGTAGCTCGCCACCTCTGGCTGAGCCTTTACTACATTCTCCACACGAGCCATGATTTTCTCCATGTCCTGCATCGAGGTGCCAGGCGAGGCATTCACCATCATCTGCACGAATCCCTTGTCCTTGCACCCCGACAAGAGAGCCAGGGCACAGAGGACTGTCAAAAATAGAATATGAGTCTTCTTTCTTCTCATGTTGTGATATTTGTTGTTGTTATAAATTTTGGATGCAAAGGTACGTGAAATTCCTTATATATATAAAGGTAAAGTGCGTGAAGCGGAAAAAATCGGGGTTGAAGTCTCGGATGGGGGGAATGGAGAGAGAAGAGCGAAGTTGGAAAGTTGTTGATTACTGATTACGATTACAGTTCGATTTTCCGAGTGTTCGTCCCTCACTTTCTTTTAGCCTTTGCGAATAAAATTTCAAGATATTCTTGGAGTTGTCAAATAAAAATAGTACTTTTGCATTTGTAAGTAGTCAATTTGTTTCTTGTTATTATGAAAACAAATGGATAAAGAACATTAATAAATAGAAGAATAAATAGTATAAAATATGACGGAACAACAGAAACAAGCAATCATAGAGAGCGGAAAGCAATACTTCCGCTCTATTATCATTCCAAATCATCTGAAGAATCTTAAGAAACTTCAATTAAGTAGTTTTGATATTAATCCATTTCTTATCAACTACCTTGCTGCTTTCTTATGCGGAAATACTGAACCTGTTAGTTTAGCCAAAGCTCTCGTTTATCCACGAATTCTTGGTACAAGTCTGAATACGAGCTTCGGACAAAACATTCAAATTTTCATTTCCCAACTTCAAGAAGTTGTAGGCGGAGCGTCGGGTATTGACGGCATTGACATTGAATTTGTCGATGCGATTGATGGTCGTCGAAAGTATTGTCAGTGTAAGGCAGGTCCCAAGACAATAAACAAAGACGATATTGCTACAATCTTGGGACATTTCAAGTATCTGATGAATAAATCAAGATTGGATAGAATGGGATTGCAATTTGACGATCTTGTCGTTGGAGTATTGTATGGAGAAAAAGAAAGTTTGTCTGCTTTTTATAATGCAATAGATGCTCACTATCCAGTATTATGTGGCTCTGAGTTTTGGAGGCATCTTACAGGTGATGAAACCTTCTATCAACGCTTAGCCAAGGCTTTTGGCGAAGTCGTTGAAGAAGATGGCATTGATGGCAGTACGCTCATCCTTACCAAAGTAAATGAAATTGCAGAAGAAATCAAGCAAAAAGGTGGTTTGTAATCTATGACATTCATTTCTGAAAATAATTTGGCTGCACTTTTAGGCACGTCAAATCGTACCGTGCAGACATGGGGCAAAAACGGACTTTATCCACTTCATAAACAGAATGGAATCAATGGCTTCTACATGGAGGAACTAAAGGGAATCTCCGATGTCAATTCCATGATAGAAAGTAAGTGGGAGGAAGAGTCAGTCGTTTCACCTTTGCGCCAGTATAACTCCATCGAACTATTTGCTGGTGGTGGAGGTTTGGCACTTGGTATGTCATTGGCTGGATTTCATCATGTTCTGCTTAATGAATTTGATACGGCTGCATGTAAAACTCTTAAAACGAACAAACCAGAATGGAATGTAATTGAAGGTGATGTACGTCACATCGATTTCACTCCATTAAGAGGAAAGATAGATTTCTTGTCTGGTGGCTTTCCATGCCAAGCTTTCTCTTATGCAGGAAAGGGTGCAGGATTCAATGATACTCGTGGTACATTGTTCTTCGAATTGGCACGTGCAGTAAAGGAAATCAAGCCTAAGGTCTTTATGGGAGAAAACGTAAAGGGATTGATTTCACATGAGGATGGCAGAACTTTTGACACTATCAAAAATGCCATTGCGGAATTAGGCTATACGCTTGTCGAACCACGTGTGTTGCGTGCTATTATGTACCAGGTGCCACAAAAGCGTGAACGCCTCATTCTCATAGCTATTCGCAACGATATAGCACCCTACATAGAGTTTCATTGGCCAACACCTTATCATGAGGTGTTGACTCTTCGTGATGCTCTTTACAAGAGTGTGATTTATGATAGCGATGTGCCGACATCTGAAGGTGCAAAATATCCCGAAAAGAAAAAACGTGTATTGGACTTAGTTCCGCAAGGTGGGGATTGGAGAAATCTCCCCGAGGAGGTTGCCAAAGAATACATGGGCGGAAGCTGGTTGCTTGGCGGAGGCAAGACAGGTATGGCAAGAAGATTGTCGCTCGACGAACCTTCCTTGACATTAACATGCTCGCCTTGCCAAAAACAGACAGAACGATGCCATCCTTTGGAAACTCGTCCTTTGAATATCCGTGAGTATGCACGTATTCAGACGTTCCCTGACTATTGGCAATTTCAAGGTAGCATGGGCGACAAATACAAGCAGATAGGTAATGCCGTGCCTGTTAATCTGGCTTGGGCCGTCGGTCGTTCCCTCATTCGGCTCTTTAATGACATACAGACTGTCATGCCCGAAGAAACGCAGGATTGCAAAAAAGCAGTATGCGAAATCATGCATGAGCAATCGCTATTGACTGTCGTAAAAGACAACAAGACGCAGACTTCAACCATCACAAAGAAATACAAGCAGCTCAATTTTTTAGAGTTATATGACCAGTATGCTTTGGATAGCATTATGGAAAATAATGTTGTTTGTGATGATATTCATTGGGAACAAAACAGGGAACATCTTGTAGATATGCAGATAGATGGCACAAAGAATGTACT
>CAVKXW010000319.1:0-2783 GCA_963660215.1 Bacteroidaceae bacterium
CTACATCTCTATTCTTATCAGAAATAATGATAAGATGAGAAGGAAATACTATGCTATAATTATTGTAACGAATAACTTTTGGGTATTCGCTATCGAGCAAACTTATGATAAAGTGATGAAGTTCTTTAGCATCCATCGGGATGAACTTTCTTATACTCTCAATAGTTTCATCGATTTCTTTTCCATTCAAAAAAGACAAAATAATAGCATGAAGAGGATGGATTGCTCCACAGAATCCTTCGTCATGTTGGTCTTCTGCACAAACAATCCCTCCCCTATGAAAGATAAGTACTTTTCCTTTATCAACTTTTAGTCGATATATAGGATTAAATAAAACTTTCATTAGTTTGCTCTTTGTTTTGAACAACCAGAACTACAACTTACATTACAGCCAGGTGAACATGAATTTTGGCAGGCTTGGTCTTGAAGGTTTTTGTCGTCGAATCTTTCACCACCTACCAAGGTTACCATTTCGGATTTTAAGAGAACTTCAGATTCATCTAAAAAACTCTTTTTTATCAAATCATTCATAATAATAACTAAAAAACATGCCTACTCTTTACTATTAGCTTTTCGGCAACCGCTTATTAATATGCTCTAATGAAATATGATAAAGCATAATACCACTTTCTTGGCATACATAATTTGTTCTGTTTGCAAAAATAGCTTTTTTTCTTAAATGTTGCAAGATTTTTCGAAGAAAAAATCAATAAAATCGCATTTTTAACAATTCACCACAGAGAAATGCGCACTAATGGATTTTTGTGCATATAAACAATTATTCTTTAGTTAGTTTTGATAGAGTGTCATTGAGGCTTGTTGCAAATTCAATATTCCGTACTCGCTTTCTGTGGATTTAGCATCTTTGTGAAACCTCTTTCTAGGCAGAAATGCAAATGTTCAGACATTGCTTATTGGGAACACTTGCTGCCATAGCGTTTTATTGCCGATGACGATTCTGACATCGGCTTTCATGTACTTTTGCAACACAGGAGTATTTTGTCCCTGAGTACACATTGTGGCTATAGCCATAAAATAGTTGCCATCTTCCCTATGTATGAGTTTTGCATTATGGCTTATGATGTTGCACTTATAAAACACATTGTCGTTGCCCTCAAAAGAAACATGAGCAATCTTTGGCTCATCGAAAAGATACAAATACTTGTATGGCACAAACACCTGTATCGTTCTTTGAGTGACAACCTCACCAGTAGCCTCTATGGATATAGGATAAGGTATCTTGTAGAATGCCACAGTAAGGGCGAGGACTATAATCATAATGACAACTGTCCCCAAACAGACAAGGCGAGGAGGAACTTTGCCTATCACGTTCCTCACCTTCTCACTTCTCAACTCGATGTTATCAGATTCTTTTTCTTTCTGTTCCATATCAAATGCGTTTTAGTTTCCCAATTCTAACTGATTCTTCACAAGGTTATAGTATGCCCCTCGCTTGGCGGTCAAAGACTCATGGTTGCCTACCTCAACCACCTTACCATGGTCGATAACCACAATTTGGTCGGCATTCTTCACCGTGCTTAGGCGATGAGCCACAATCACAACCGTCTTGCCCTTATAGAACTTATCCAAGTTCTCAACGATGCTTCTCTCATTATTGGCATCAAGCGAGTTGGTTGCCTCGTCAAGGAAGATATAGTCGGGATTCTTATAAACCGCCCTTGCTATCAAGATGCGCTGTTTCTGTCCTTGGCTCAGCCCCACGCCATCACGCCCGATCTTGGTATTGAATTTCAGAGGCAAAGCCATCACATAATCCTTGATACAAGCTATCTCGGCAGCTTTCAGCAACCGTTCCTTGTCTATGTCGCCATCGTCTACGGCTATATTTCTTGCGATACTCTCCGAGAATATGACACCGTCCTGCATGACCACGCCACATTGTCTGCGCCACCATTTCTTGTTGAGCTTGTTGATGTCGGTATTGCCTATGTTGATTTGTCCATCCAAGACAGGATAATAGCCAAGCATCAAACGGATGAGGGTTGTCTTTCCACTGCCAGAAGCACCTACGATGGCTGTCACCTTGCCTTGCGGAATGTGAATGTTCACATCGTCTATGGTTTTACGCAAAGTATGTGGGTCGTACTTGAACATGATGTTTTTGATGTCGATGCCCTCGTTCTTGTCCTCAATAGAAGTCAGCAAACCTTCCTTTCCATTTTCATCATCCATCTGGTGAATCTCGTTGATACGTTCCAAGCTAATCTTCACATCTTGCAGAGAATAGAAGAAGCTCATCAGTTGCTCCACTGGCGAGTTGAGCTGTCCGATGATGTATTGCACGGCAAGCATCATACCGAGTGTCATTTGACCATGAATCACGGCGGTTGCAGCGACTACCGTGATGATAATGTTCTTCACCTCATTGATGAAGATACTCCCTGCCTCCTGTGTTTGTTGGAGTTTGAGCGACTTCATCTGCACACCAAACAAGTCAGCTTGCGTGTCCTCCCATTCCCATCTTCTACGCTGCTCGCAATCCTGCAATTTGATTTCCTGCATGGAGGTGATAAACTCGTAGGTTTTGTTGTTATTGATGGCTTGCTGCTCGAACAGTTCGTAATCAAGCACCTTTCTTCGCTTCAAGAACAAGGTCATCCATACTCCATAGAGAATGCTTCCCAACAAGAAGATAGCAAATACCAACTTGTTGTAGAAGAACAGTACCACCGAGAACACCACGAAGGTGAGCATGGCAAAGGTGATATTGAGCGTCTGCTGAGTGAGGAAGTTGTTCACACGACTATGGTCGTTCATTCTCT
>CAVKXW010000320.1:0-2765 GCA_963660215.1 Bacteroidaceae bacterium
AGCATATAATCCCTCGTTCTCTTAAGATACTTGAGTATATGCTTTACTGCTTGCCAGTGCTTGGTTCCAGGATTCGCTTGATATCGACTCACCATACCTACTGCAAAACATATGTCCGGGCGAGTGCAAAGCATAGCATACATAAGGCTACCCACAGCGGATGCATAAGGGACCTTACTCATACGCTCTCTTTCTTCCGATGTCTTGGGACAGTCATCCAATGAAAGAGTTAGACCGGCAATAGAAGGTTGTGAGCCTTTCTTTGCCTCTTGCATTGCATATTTGTCAATTATTTTATCTATGTATGAAGCTTGGGATAACGCTATCATTTTGTTCTTTCGATCTCTAAAGAGACGAATGCCTAGAACATAATTAGCTTCTCCCAAGTCCTTCATGTCAAACTGTTGGTGTAACCAAAGCTTGACCGATGATAAGTTCCCTACATCATTCCCAATGAGTAGTATATCATCGACATAGAGTATCAGAAAGACCACTTTTCCATCCTTAATATGTTTATAAACACAGGGTTCATCAACGTTCTGCTCAAAACCAAATGTCTTGATCGCTTGATCAAATCTCTGGTTCCATGAGCGGGATGCTTGCTTTAATCCATAAATGGATCTAAGCAACTTGCAGACTTTCCTTTCTTGGCCTTTTGCTACGAACCCTTCGGGCTGTATCATATAGATACACTCTTCAAGATGGCCATTCAAGAATGCCGTCTTGACATCCATTTGCCAGATCTCGTAATCGAGAGCCGCAGCAACGGACAGAAGAATACGGATAGACTTCAGCATAGCAACAGGTGAAAAGGTTTCATCGTAATCGATTCCAGCCTTTTGCGTGTACCCCTTTGCAACCAGTCTAGCTTTGAAAGTTTCCACTCTCCCTTCTGCATCCTTCTTTCTTTTGTAGACCCATTTGCATCCAATGGGTTTTATCCCATCCGGCAAATCTACAAGTTCCCAAACAGAGTTGGATTTCATAGAATCCATCTCATTGTTCATAGCCTGTTTCCAAGATTTAGAATCAACATCATTTATAGCTTCATCATAGGTGACCGGATCATCCTCATGCTCATGAGCCTCGGCCTGGTATACCTCAGCATCATACATGAAGAAATTAGGTTTCTTCGAAACCCTCCCACTACGACGAGGCACCCTAAATTGTTGATCGTCTGCAGGTCTTTCACTGGAACTCGGACTTGCGTCCAAGACCGAAATCTGTGGAGCAGTTCTTTCACCCGATAACTCCTCTAGCACCACTTTGCTTCGAGGCTTAAAGTCATTCATGTGACTTTCCTCCAAGAATGTCGCATGGGTTGAGACAATGACTTTTTGTTCCTTCGGGTTATAGAACAGACCTCCTTTAGTTCCCTTTGGATACCCTACAAACATGCACAATTCTGATCTTGGTTCCAACTTTTTCGCATCCCCATCCAGTACATGCGCCGGGCAGCCCCATATTCTCATATGTCCAAGGGAGGGCTTCCTGCCACGCCACAATTCATACGGAGTTCTGGGAATTGATTTGCTTGGAACCTGGTTCAGAATATAGCACGCCGTTTGTAAAGCATATCCCCAAAATGATAATGGCAGCGTTGAATAACTCATCATGGACCGTACCATATCCAATAAGGTCCTGTTTCTCCTTTCGGCTACACCATTCTGTTGTGGAGTACCAGGTGCAGTCAATTGGGATAATATCCCGTTCTCTACAAGATGTCCTAGAAATTCATCGGAGAGGTATTCGCCACCTCGATCAGATCGAAGTGTCTTTATGGATTTATCCAATTGCTTTTCCACTTCCGCACGATACTCCTTGAACTTGTCAAAGGTTTCGCTCTTGCGGTGCATCAGATATACATATCCATACCTCGAGTAATCATCTATAAAAGAGACATAATACTCGAACCCTCCTCGTGCTGTGACGTTCATGGGGCCACATACGTCAGTGTGCACAATTTCTAAGAGCTCCTGAGCCCTTGTACCCTTAGCTCCAAAAGACCTCTTAGTCATCTTACCCTCTAGACAAGATTCACATTGGGGAAGACGTACCTCCTCCAGAGATTCCAGAGGACCGTCTTTCACCAATCTTTGAATCCTATCCTGATTAATATGACCAAGTCTTAAATGCCAAAGATACGCCTTGTTAGAGTGAGAAACTTTCAACCTTTTAGAGTTATCTATTAATTCAGTGTCAAGCAGTGAGTACATCTTTGGTTTGATCAAATATAGGTTTCCATCCATCCATCCAGAACAGATAAAAGACTTATTTCTACGAATATCAACTCTTTTACTAAAAGAAACTGAATAAGAATCCTTTATTAAACAAGCTACCGATATAAGGTTCCTCCTAAAATTAGGAACATAAAAACAGTCTTTCAATAAAATAAACCTAAATTGATCAAAATAAAGATAAACATCTCCCACTGCCTCAGCCACCACAAAGCTACCATCTCCAGTCCGCAACGAGAGGCTCCTATCATGTAGACTTCTCGTTTCCACGAACCCCTGCATAGAAACACAAACATGATTAGTGGCGCCCGAATCAATGACCCAAGTGTCTTTCGATTCTTCCACCAAACACGCTTCTAAGTAATGAAGTTCCTTACCTTCCTTGCCCTTGGCGGCTAGGAATTCCCGGCAAGCCTTCTTGAAGTGACCTACCTTCCCACAATGGAAGCATTTGGACTTTTTAGGGTCCTTTGGCTTCTTGTTCTTCTTCTTCTTCTTCCCATCCGAGACAGGAGGATTAGAAGAACT
>CAVKXW010000321.1:0-2720 GCA_963660215.1 Bacteroidaceae bacterium
CTGCCCTCTTCCCCCCTAAGAACCGTACATGAGAGTTTCCCCTCATACGGCTCAAGCTTTTCTAAGCCTCTGTTTGTATGTAGAGACCGGCTCAAACTACTTCTTGTTTCCATTTGATTTGTGGGATAATTTAAAACATTCATCATGAACCAACAGATTGCATTTCTTTCCGTTCTGCACGGATGGCATCACATTCCATGCCTTATGCGTATCAATAGGCTCACCGCATATTGGACACTTGCGTCCTTGCTTTTCCCATAGGTACAGCAGAGACTTGCGTCCTTTTAGCGTGACAAGCATTTTCGACTTCTTTCTTTTGTAGAAATACAGACGGCAGTCTGCATCAAACGGATTCATGTCACCTTTAATCTGCGTGTATTGCAAGAATGGAAACGATGAAGACAAGGACAATAATGTCAGTTGGTCTTCCTTTCCGTTTGGTTTCTTGAATTTTGAAGCGAAAGTCCATTTGTTTCCTCGAATGTCATGCCAATATCGGTCTTTTATCCACCGCTTTCCTTTCTTGGAATGGCGGCGTTTTGCCCATTGCCATAGTGAGAGAAATATTTGATGGTCGATTCTGTGAAATGAATCACGTGTCGCTCCATGCTGATAATAACCTCCCCATCCTCGGATTTTAGAGTTCAACATTCTGATTAACGACTCCTGTCTGCAACCCTTGTTCTCCTTGATAACCTTACGGATATTCTCCATAAAGCGTTTCTCGGATTTCTTTGTCGGCTTGGTCAATATGTCTTTGCCGTATTTGCGGATATTAAAGCCAAGAAAATCAAAACCGTCATGTACATTGGTTATCACCGTCTTTTCCTCCGATAGGGTCAACCCTCTCTCGGACATAAATTCGGCAACCAATGGCTTGATTTCATTTTCAAGTGTTTCCTTGTTCTCGCAAGTGATGATAAAATCATCCGCATAGCGTACAAGGTTTACCATTGGGGAATAATGCTTTCCTTGTATGGTTTTTCTCTTGTACCTCTCTGCGAGAACTTTCTGCAATCCGTCCAAAGTCATATTGGCAAGTGTTGGAGAAATTATACCGCCTTGTGGCGTACCTTCCTCTGTCGGGAACATTTGTTTGTTGAAAATATAGCCACATTTCAACCATTTTTGGAGTATTGCCTTATCCATCGGGATATTGGCAAGTAACCATTCATGGCTGATATGGTCAAAACACCCTTTTATGTCACCCTCCAAAATCCATTCGGGTGAATAGCCCTTTCGGAGAATATTGTGGCATTGTTGTACCGCATCCATACAGCAACGTTCCTTGCGGAAGCCGTATGAACGTGTGTCGGCTGTTGTTTCCGATACAGGCTCCAACGCCATAAGATAGAGTGCTTGCATGGCTCTGTCTTTCATTGTCGGTATTCCCAATGGTCGCAGTTTACCGTTGCTCTTCTTGATGTGAACTCTTCTCAGCGGCATTGGCTGGTAGCCTCTGCGTTTGAGTTGGGTTATTGCTTGCATTTTAGCTTTAGGGGTATCCCATATTTCTTTGTCACCCCCAGGGGTGCAACCACCCCCGTTAGAAGTAACTCTCTTTACGGCTAAGGCTTTTGCGTAAAAAGAGTGGGTAAGCGTCCATTGCAAGGCTTTCACCTTATTATGTCTGCCTTCCTTTTGAGCCTTTACAATACGAGCTTGAAGCTTCTTAACAGCCTGCTCCGCCTTAGTCCAGTCTATCCTGTCCCAATTTGATTGCAGATTGTCAGTCGGTGCACACGATTGGTCGAGGAGATTTTCTTTGATTTTATCGTTCATTTGCATTCCTACTTTAAAAAGTTCTAAAAGTTTCTTGTAAAGAATTACCATTTGGCTAATGTCGGGTATTAGCCTCCCACACATAGCCGCAGAAGTCTGCCCACTTTCGTGGTAGGTTGATGTTGTCCCTGTCAACACGTGACAGGCGGCTCAAACCCTATCCGCTCCATTACAGAACGGCATTCGCTTTCTCTGTTATCTCATACCTGCACACCATTCAGCATCCATTACTTTCAGCTTACCTGCCTTTTGTATGGCAGGAGATGTACAGGCTTACCATGTTCCACATAGATAACTAACGGATAGGTTAGGTTCTGTCTCATCCTCCGACGGTCTTTATATCCGTGTAATCCTACCATGGAAAGGATTATCTGACCGCATCCCATTTTGGGTAGAGTGTATCAGTATCTTACACTCTGTATGACATTACGAAGTTTACTAACAGTTCGCTTACGCTAACCATACTATCCAGCCTCGCCACTCTATGGTATGATACTAACCATACTTGACTTTCCCTCACGGTTCTGTCTTGTCTTGCGAAAGTGTACTTTGTCCCGACCGCTTAATACAACATTAAGGTGCATCGGTCGGTAGGCTACCGCTGACGGAACAGCGGGTTAAAGCTGATACTTAAAGCATCATTCCAACAATTATCTATGCGACTTCATGTCGCACCCACGGTGTATCCAAGTGATGGATCGCCACACACCGCTTTTGAGCATTTACGCCTGTACCCAACATGGAGGTGGAACCGAACAATACTCGCACCGAACCCTCATTCATTGCCGCTATCACCGCCTTTCTTGCACGCTCGTTCTTGCACTCCTGAATGAAACGGATTTCAGAGGACGGTATGCCATAGTCCTCAATCAACTTGCGTTTGATTTCAGAATACACGTTCCATTCGCCCGGTCGGTATGTTCCCAAGTCGGAGAACA
>CAVKXW010000322.1:0-2719 GCA_963660215.1 Bacteroidaceae bacterium
GCAAAGGTACGAACTTTCGGAGAACGTCGCAAGGTATAAACGCGGAGCCGCTTACTTTTTGACGAGATATTTCATGCCATCTGTGAATCTTTTGTGCTTCAAATCACTCATATTCGCCAGTTTTCTGCCGAATCCCATCAGGCTGTTAACCTTGATGGAGGAGCCTATCTGCTTTTTCAAAAAATCGAAAATCTCGGCGGCTGTCAGGTATTCGCCCTCACTCTCGTCCGTAGTTAGCTCGAAGTGGAGGCGGAAATACTGGTCTATCGGCATTTCCACCTCAAACTGGCAGTTGCTTTGCATGATGAGCTTCACCTGCTCGGCATCGAAGTAGCTCTTCTCGCCAGCCTCCAGTGCAGTCAATGCCTGGGCGAAAAGCTGCTGATAGTTAGGACGGACGCTCACGTCGATAGGTCCCGTCAGTTCGATGCCGATGAAACGGCGGTTGCCCGAAGGGTCGGTGAGAATGTCGGTCATGTTGCTTGTGGCGATGAACGAGGCGAGACGTGGATACTCCACTACATGACTGCCATACGCTGGCTTGAACTTCAGGGTAGGCAACTGGATGAGGTTTTTCAAGAATCCCTGTTGCACCTGTGGCGAAATCTGGTTGAACTCGTCGAGGTTGATGAGCATGAACTGTGCCATCGCCTGATAAACCTGACGTTTTTCTGACAAAATCAAGTTGTCGCTATAGCCCCATTGCAGCTCTGGAGGCAGAAGCCTGCGGCAGAAAGTACTTTTGTTGAAGCCCTGCTTCGAAATCAAGAGCGGTGCCACGGAGTTGCCATATTGTCGATGAGAATAACCTCTCCACTGGTCTACCATCCCTAGAAACCAGGTGTAGAACCAGTCCACCCAGTGCGGATTGGCGGTCGGAACGGTGCGAGCCAAGGCTCGGATATGGTCTTTTCCGTCCCAATGGTTGTGGCACTGGTAGAGATATTCCTCTATCGGATTATAGTTTTTGATGTAATCAGATTCTAGAAAAATCCTTACATCCTTGATGCTCACTCGGATGTCGGCGAGTTGCACTTCGAGCGTCATTCGCTTCTGTACCCTTGGCTCCACAGGTCGATACCCATACCAACCTTTTTCCTTCGGTAGATACTCCACATATTTCAGCACCGTGTTGTATCTGAAGTCGTACTTGCTGCGCAAGAGCTGCATCATCTTTACGATGTTGTCTTTCACGCCGTTGCCATCCTTGCCGTTGTTTCCTTCGGAGGCGGTCGACTCCATGTCGGTTCCTGCCAGAGAGACCAAGTTGTCAAGCTCGCCCGTCGTCTCTTGTTCGAGATTCTGTGTGCGGATATGGCTGTCTATCTTGATAGCCACAGCCTTGGCGTTATAGTAAGGGTGGGCATCGACGGTCATCATGAAGCTGTTGTGTAGGGAAGGCTCTGCTATCTGTGTGGTGGAGGATTCGATGGAAGGCTTCGGACCACCTACTTGCAGCTGGGCTTTTGCCACGGCTTGGTAGATGGGGTGTATCTGCTGGTAGGCGATGCGATAGAGTTGTTCGGCTTCTAGCTCGGAGGTAGGCAAGGCGTTCTCCTGGTTGGTGAATCTCACCAGTACGATGACGGTCTTGCCATCGGCACCTTCCAGGGCGGCGAGGGTAGAGGGGAGGATGGCGACCGAACGCTTTACGCCCTCCACACCATCGACATCGGTGATGTTGCCAAACTTGAGCAACAGCAAGCCGTTGCAAGCTTTCATCTTCAGGTTGCCATTCTCGTCCTTCGCAAACTCGGCGGCAGGATAGATGTGCATCCATGTAGGCAGGTCCTTGTAATATCGGTAATCGCCGTCGCTGTATGAGGCGTACTGGCGGAAGTGGGAGACGGTCTGCTTGCTGTCGTCCTTGGCGATGCGGACGAGTAATTTCTCCATCGTCTTGGTGCTGACGAGGAGTTGCTTCTTATGATTGTTGTGTACGATAGTTATCTTCATTGTGTTCTTGATTGATGGTGAATGTGAGAAATAAAGATATTGCCCAAATCTGTGAACGGTATTTGGGCATTCATTGCCCGACGCTTGGGCAATGGTTGCCCAAGGCTTGTTCTGTCGATGCCCACGGCTTGTTCACAGGTTGCCCATCGGGTGGTCACAGATAGAACAGCCGTTGGGCTGAATTTATAGTCACTTTCCTTTGGGTCGAACTGAATATCTAGACACTCTTGAAAGTCTAGATTTGCGTGAAGTCTATCTCGTCGGAAAAGTGCTCGAAATCCACATCCTCGTATCCGAATCGGGCGAAGAGCTGCTTGATATGCTCCTGCTGTTCTGGCAGGAGTTTCATCTGTCCCAGTTTGTAGCGGTAGTATTGCCCTTTGCTTCCTAGATAATCTCTCATCTCGGAGCGCAGTTGTGGGGCATCCTTCACTTTTACCTCGGCAAAGAGTTTGTCGAATCCCCATGCCATCTTGACGATACGCAACTCGGCGAAGTGTTTGCACTCGCCATCCTTCAAGGCATTTGGGAAAATGGCATGGCCTTGCTCCACGTCATCTTTCTTGTAGAGTCCTGCGAGATAGTGGATACATTCGTTTTTCATCGGACATTGTTCGGTGAAGCAGTAGCTGATGAGGCTGGGCACGTTGCCATACTCAAAAGCCTTTCTCAATAATTCTTTTTTGTCCATGTATTATCTATATTAAGTACAACTTTCCCAGTCAATAAGACTATACATTTCCCTTCTTGGGTCTTCCTGGTT
>CAVKXW010000323.1:0-2704 GCA_963660215.1 Bacteroidaceae bacterium
CCACTTGACCCATCAAGTCCCATCCGTAGTCTTCCCAGCTTTCCTCAGCCTTCTCGCCACCCCACAGCTTCGATGCTATCATATCACCTACACCGTAGAATCCACGGAACTCCTGAGCCAAAGGTATCTTGATGAAGTCATGTGTTCCAGGCACCCATAGGATGCAGTTGTTTCTTCTGTCCCACTTGGTGAAGCTCCAGTACTTGTCCTTATCATCATCTCCACCGAACATCTGCATCAGAGCATTGTTCACCATAGGAACGAGCATTCCACTAGCCAACCAAGCCGTAGTAACAGCGGTAAACTTGAATTTATGATGCTTTGCCAATGCCCCTAGTGTCTGCAAACTCTGTACCGCAGGGTTGATGAAGAGGTAGAGGTTACGGAAGGTCTGCCATCCGTGCTCACCAGTACCCTTGCGATTGAAGTTCAGCGTCACGTCCTTTGCATTGTTCACAGCCTCCTCGATGCTTCTACCATATTGGATAGAGGTCATGTAGACCAAGAAGCGGTTGCTATCCTCGATTGCACGGTTCAGCGTCTCTATCTCATCCATGATGAAGTGTCCCACCTTCTTAGGGTTCAGAACCATTCGGTTCATATCCTTTAGCTCGTTCTTGAATTTCTTCTTCAAGTCCTCCACATCGAGCGAAGACACAAATCCTGTCTCACCACCATTCATCATGAAGTCATAGAACATCTTTTCGGTCTCACTAGCCTCACCATTTCTCACCTTATCCCTCAGTGTGCCGTTCTGATAACTACGTACCATACCGTACATATTCCAATGGGTCAGCATATTCTTTCTCAGCAGATAGTTGTATCTTGCATCCTCTCTGATAGCCGTACTAGCCAATGTCATAGTGGTATCACGGAAGAAGTTGCTAGGGATGAAGAGTGGGCTCAAAGAGGTGTAGGCAGCAGCCATCTTTCTTCCGAGCCAAGCGATAGCCTTCTGCGAGATACTGTTCTCCAGTCCCTCACGCACTCTGTGCGCTCTGGTATTGTTCATCGCCTGAGCTAGCTGAGGGTCTCCATTGATGTAGATAACGTATTCCTCGCCATCCCTCATCACTCTCACCTCATGCTCTCTCTCCTCGCCCTTGGTCTGAGGATAGCTTATCTCCAAGTATTCACGTTTTTGTGTAGCATCGCCATTCTTCTCCATCGCCTCCATCTTCTTTTGGAAGGCATCCAGCGCAGCTTCTACTTGTTGGCTAGTCATATTGGCAGTAATCTGCGGACTAGCAGGAATCCACTCTTCGTTACCTTGTGCGTCAGTAGTCTTCACATACCAAGCCTTGCTCACGTTCAGTAGAGAGGTAGGATGATTTTCGGCAAGCAAGAGAAGGTGTTGCTTCACCCAGTTCTTGTTATTGATAAGGATTCCGCTCTCAGCCATATTCTCGATGTAAGCGATAGGGTCATCGGCAAGCGAGCCACGACCGTTGGTCTCCTTCAATGCTTGGTTGAAAGCACCCTTACCACCGCCCATATAGTTCCATACTTGGTCAGCATTGGTATCGCCCCATCCTCTCAGAGGAATATAGTTTTTATACATTCCCCTCACATACTCATACACCTCGTCCGACATCATATCAGCCTTCCAACCATCACGAAGTATCTTCTTGGTAGCAGCATTCGTGGCATCCCAAAGAACTTGGGCATCCTTGCTATGTTTGCTTTCCACGTCCTTCACTAGTTCAGCAGCAGCCTCCTCGAAGTCCGAGCCATCAAACAGTGCCGACAAGCCCGAATAATCCTGAGTGATACCCATCTTGTCGTATCTGTAATCGAGATAGCTAGGCGCATACACCATTCTGATAGCGTTGTCATTATGTCTCCAAGTGATGAAGTCTATCTTGCCAGTCTCGAAATCACTATCATTCTGCAATCTCTTCATGTCAGCCTTATAGGCATTGTAAGCCACGATTCTGTCCGCTTGTTTCTCGTAGTCATTCTCCAATGCCTTCTTGAAAGCCATATGCGCATTGCGCTCCAAGCCGTGCTTTGCCATCATGTATACCTTCACATTGTCATAGCTCTTGCCAAGGTTCTTCATCATTTGGTTATAAGCCTTGCGAAGTGGCTGCAAGAACTCGTCATTGTACTCCTCAAACTCATTCTTGCCCTTGCCATGGCTACGGTTCTCGGCAGTATAGGCATCCTCAGCCATGTTCAGCCTATCCACACCCACTTCCTTCATGATAGCCTCCTGAGCCTTTCTGATAGGCAGCATGGCATCTTGCAGAGCGATACGAGCCAACACACTACCCTTCTGTAGCTCCAAGTTAAACTCTCCCTGAGCCTTCCCCGAAGTCAGCAGATGTCCCTCGTACTTAGGAGCGGTCTTCCACAAAGCCATCTGTTTACGATACTCCTTCACTCTCTTCACGAAGTCAGCAGCACTCTCGTTCGGTTCACGCACTGGCACAGCAGGCATCTGGGCATCCTTTGGCAGTTTGTTGTCCTTCTTCCACTGAGCCAACTCGTTCTGATACTGGTCAACACGCAGCGAGAACTTGGTATTACCCACAATCTTTGCATCAGAATCCTTATAGATTACATAGTTGTAGTCACTCTCCTTAGCACCGCCATGAATCATGCCAGCACGATACTTCATACCCACGATACCATAGTCTGAGAGTATCTTGCTAGCTTCCTTATCACTAGTGTAAGTCTCCAACTTACGATAAAGCTGTTC
>CAVKXW010000324.1:0-2693 GCA_963660215.1 Bacteroidaceae bacterium
TCTTTGCATCATTCTCTTATAAAATGTCGGATATTTAAGTTTTATTATACTATCCGTTGCGATGTTTGTCGACTTTGCAACCGAATCAAAAGATAAGAGTTATCTTTATTCCCCCTGCCATTCTTATTTATGCGCCCATATCCTCAAGAAGTAGCCATTTCCAAATAGGGATAACTCGGATGACTCTTCCGTCTATGGCTATTTCCTTTTCATAATCACGAGTAATGATATAGCCTTGATAGTCGGGGTAGGCCTTGAGGAATTTCTGAAGCCCACCCACTTCTCTCTCGTAGGTGTCATCGTCATTCAAGTTGTAAGTTACTTGAATGGCCAAGTGTTGTGACGGAACGCAGAAATCCACCTCTATATTGTTTCTAAAATAGTACAGGAGAGTTTCCCCATCAGTGTTTCTGAATTTTCGGTTCAGCTCTATGGCAACCATGTTTTCCAACAACTTGGTTTCCCCCTTGAACAAGAAAAGGTTGAGGATGCCATTGTCTGCGACATATCTTTTTTGCAAGGTCATCTGCTCACTTAGGGGAGAAAGCAAATTTGGGATGGAAAAGAAGAGGTAGGCATCGTGCATGTATTCCAAATAGTCCTTGAGCGATACCATGCTGATGGTGTCGCCTGTGGATTTTACCAAGTTTTGCAGTCTTGTCAAGGAAGATGGTTGCATCACGCTGTCTGCCAACTTCTTTGCCAAGAAACGAAATACCCTGGCATTGCGAATCTTGTTTCTTTCCACAATGTCGCCAATCAAAATTTTCTGATAGAGAGCGTTGGTATACTCTCGCTTGTCTGGTTGCTCAAATGATTCCGCAATGCCACCTTCATAGAAATAGCTCTCAAATAGGTGTGCTATCTCTGATTTCTTCTCTGAGTTGTATTCCCAGTTTCTGTCTAGTTGTACTTGGTGATAGGCGAGATACTCCATAAAAGAGAATGGGAATATCTCCCTAGGGATGTATCTGCCACCAAGGGTAGAGTACATTTCACGGCTCAGCATCTTGGCATTGCTGCCTGTTATCATCACTCGGTACTTGGAGTCGCTGAGCCGGCGTGCAAATTTCTCCCATCCCTCGATGTTTTGGATTTCGTCGAGGTATATAAGTGGTTGTTTTCCAGGATATAATTCCATATAAGAGTCGAGGATGATACCCAGTTCTTCTGCTTTAAGGGAAGAAAGTCGTTCGTCCTCAAAGTTGATATAGAGCACGTTGTCAGTCGTTATCTTTCCCTCATTGATTTTGGTTTGTATATCTTGGTACAAGAGATATGATTTTCCTGCTCGTCTTAGACCAACCAGTACATAGTTGCTTTGGTCTCCGAAAGTGATTTTTCGGGGAGTCAACTTGTATCTAGGGATGGCAATCTGCTTTTCTATGATGATATTTTTGATGATTTGCTTGTCCATTTCGAGAAATATTTTAAACTATACTTTGCAAAAATACAAAAATATCTGCAAGTATAGTTTAAGATATTTGCAAATTTTGCCAAAATTAACTAATTTCTGTAGTTTTTGAGGTTGTTACCCTATCCGTTGCGATGCTTGTCGAGCCAGATGTCAAGCAGGGGGTCGGCGATGCTATATACTTTCTCGTTTCTGGTTATCACATCGTCTTCCAGCAGTTTGGTCACTGCCGACTGGGTGGCGCTTGGCGATTTCAGTCGATGCTTCTTGGTGAAGGCTGCCGATGAGATGCTCTTTGCCTCTCCCTCCTCATGGATGGCATAGAGCACTTCTTTCTGAGGTTCGGAGATATAGGCTAAGAGTTCACGGATGCGATAGTCATTTTCTGCCACAAAGTCGTTGATGAGTTGCTCGATAAGGGCTGTGTCGCAGGTCTCGTCTTGCGGAGTCATAGCAAAGGCATCCTTCATGATGCGCTGCACATAGAGCGTCACACCTCGGAATGTATTGTAAGCCTTGGCGATGGCCTCGGGCTGAATGTCCTTGTTTGCCTCTCTGAAATGGTGCATGGCAAACTGTTGGTAGATAGGTAGTTGGATGGCTTCCAACTGTATCAGTTTGGCACTTTGGAAGAAAGGACGGCGGGAGGAGAGAAACATCTCTTCCAATATGGTGCGCTGACTGCCCGCAAACACGAAGTTGGCATTGCTCGACTTCTGGATATAGGAGCGAAGTATCGCTTCGATATTTTTCTCAGGATATTTTGTTATCTGCTGAAACTCGTCAATAACAACGAAGCATCGCTTGTCGGCTTGCTCGATGAAGTCGAAGATTTCACGGATGGTATAGTCGGGCATGTTGATGTCGCCCAACTTTACGTCGAAAGTCGGGGTGTTCTGTATGGGGTCGTATCCGAAGCTAGCCGACAGGGAGCGTAGGGTGGTGATGAAGAGACGGCGCATCTTGTCGCTCTTCGAGGCAATCCTCTCGTAGACGGCTGTGCCCAGTGTGTAGATGAATTCCTTGAAGCAGGTGGTATGCAGTATATCCACATTGATGGTGAAGTATTCGCCGTATATCTCTTGCTGGTGGAAAACGAAATCGACGAGGGCTGTCTTCCCCATACGTCGAGGGGAGGTGATGACCACGTTCATCTGGTTGAGCAGTGCTTGGCTCAACGTCTTCGACTCCTCCACACGGTCGCAAAAATAGTCGGCAGGTATGCTTCCCGTTACTATGAATGGATTGATGTTTACCGTCATATCTTCTTATCTTATAA
>CAVKXW010000325.1:0-2653 GCA_963660215.1 Bacteroidaceae bacterium
TCGAATATGATGACCCTGAGCCAAAGGGAATATCATTATTATTCCTTTCCCATCCAGAATTGAATGCCGTGGCTATAGGCAAACGCTTGGGCCTTAGCCAAGGTTTGATGACACAATACGTGAATGGCACTAAGAAGCCATCCGCAGAGCGTGAGCATGAAATTTTGCAAGAGATAAAGAATGCGGCTAGCGAATTACAACTAGCTTGTGTATTGAGATAAGTGCTTTTCTTGATGTTCTGATAATAGAATACCGAGAAAGGCACTTCTTCGTTTAGCCTTGTGCGCCTTAACACAAGGATTTTTGCTGTTACCATGAAAATGAGCAAGTAAAGCGTAATGTTGAGCGTTTTCCAGATGATTTTATGTTTCAATTGACTAAAGATGAATGTTTGAGGTCACAAATTGTGACCTCAAACGGAGGACGTGGTGGTACAAGGTATATGCCTTATGCTTTTACCGAGCAAGGAGTGGCTATGCTTAGCCAGCGATTAGAAACGATAGAGTTCAATCAGTTGGAATCAAATAAGGTACAGGCGAAGATTCTTGCCCATCAAGAAGTGCAAGACCTGCGTATCGACGAACTCTTCCGTCGTTTGGACGAAGGAAATGTGCAGCCGAAGCAAGGAATCTTTTTCGAAAACCAAATCTATGATGCTTATTCCTTTGTCTCAGAGCTCGTGAAGAGTGCCAAAGAGCGCATAATCCTTATTGATAATTACGTGGATGAATCGGTCTTGACTCTATTGGATAAGCGAGGAGAGAATGTTTCTGCTACCATCTATACTCAACAGGTAAGTCGCCAACTTCGCTTGGACATCGACCGTCATAACAGCCAGTATCCTCCGATAGAAGTCGCTGTGTTCCGTCGTTCCCATGACCGTTTCCTTTGCATTGATGATACTGTATACCACGTAGGGGCTTCCATCAAGGATTTAGGCAAGAAGTGGTTTGCTTTCTCCAAGATGGAGGATTTCAAACCAGAGGAACTTGTGGTAAGAATCAATGAAAATTGATGTCGCAAATTGCGACATCAAAGAGTAGGTTTTATGAAAAGTGCAACGACTTGTTGCACTTTTTGTTCAAGGTTTTAATAGAAACCTAAAATGTTCAAAGATTGTAAATTGCAACCTTGAATAAGATATTTCCCTAAATATTTTGTAGTCTCATCAGAAAATCGTACTTTTGTGTTTGGATTAAAAGACAAAATAAATGAGGAATGCTAGAAAGATTATCGTTCTCTTGGTGGCAGGGTTTCTCTCTATGAGTAATGTTCATGCGATGATGAGTGGAAATGCACCTGTGCAACAGCAGAAGCAAACGGCTTTGAGCGCTACCGCCAAGTCTTTGGCTCGACAGGGCTACGTGAATATAAAGGACGTTGACCGTTCGATACCAGTGTCGCTGATGTATAGCCGTGCCGACAACTTCTGTGGGCGTGTGCTCTATGGCGACCTCAAGGAGGCTTACCTCCATCCCCAGGCTGCCGCAGCCCTGAAGAAGGCGCAGAGTTATCTCAAGCAGTTGCGCCCAGACCTTAGTCTGAAGATATACGATGCCGCACGCCCTATGAGCATCCAGCAGAAGATGTGGAACGTGGTGAAGGGTACCAAGAACGACATCTATGTGTCGAATCCCGCCCACGGCGGAGGAATGCACAACTATGGAATGGCGGTTGACATCACCCTCTGTAACGAGCGAGGTGATACCCTCGACATGGGAACCAAGGTGGATTACTTCGGCAAGGCTGCGCATATCGACAACGAGGCACAGCTCGTAGCAAGCAAGCGAATCTCGAAGACGGCTCTCAAGAACCGAGAACTGCTGAGAAAGGTGATGCGACATGCTGGCTGGATGCCTTTACGCACAGAGTGGTGGCACTTCAACCTTTGCTCTCGTGCTACTGCCAAGAAATACTACAAAGTGATTAGATAATAAGGCATGGTGGAATGTTCCCATGCTCTATCCTTTTAGAGTCTTACCTCCATGCCCAAAGTAAAGATGTTTTTACATCCAGCACTAAACTCAGAGAAGAATTTGACGTGTTGGCCTCCTACAGAGATGCCCGCATAGGTTGCGTTATAGGCTAGCTTTAGGCTGTTCTTGCGAAGTTGATATTCTGCTACATCCATGTGCTCATGAAGAAAGGCGGCTCCCAATCCTACTGCGGAATAGACACGAAACCATTCATTGTCTGTTTGATACCAAGTATAAGTGAGGGTTGGCATGGTGTAAACGAAAGTCGCTTCGTATATGCTTCCGTCCTTTCCGACGGAATCGCTATATCCATCAGAATTATAATTGCATCCTACGGAGATGCCTGTGGAAAAGCGCTTGTTTAATCGGTATTTGTAATCAAGACTCAAACCTACAGCTCCAATATCTATACCGCAATCTACATAATTATCTGGATCGTAGGGTATCTGGGCAGTTCGTTTATCCATGTAGTGGTCCAACTGTGTACAACCAGCTCCTACACCAAAGTATAATTCATGGCGTTTGCTTAGTTTCTCTTGCGCATTGGCTTTGAGAGAAGTCATGGAGCTGATGCTTGCCAAGACGAGGATAAATGTCAGTTTGATGGGGTGTTTCATTTCGTGTAATTTTATGTTTGTTGTTTTGAAGGAGAAACGTGTGTCAGGGCAGAATATTGC
>CAVKXW010000326.1:0-2637 GCA_963660215.1 Bacteroidaceae bacterium
TGATGGTGCAACCACCAAAGCCACCACCCATGATACGGCTACCTGTAACACCATTCTCCTTGGCTACATCGTTCAAGAAGTCGAGCTCCTCGCAGCTAACCTCATATTCCTTGCTCAAACCATTGTGAGTCTCATACATCTTCTGACCTACTGTCTCGTAATCACCTTTCTCCAGGGCATCACATACAGCCAATACACGGTCCTTCTCGCCCAAAACAAAGTGAGCACGGCTATAATCTTCTTCGCCTACCTCTGCACGCACTTCCTCAAGCTGCTCCCAAGTGCAATCACGAAGAGTCTCGAATTTAGCCTCAGGATGCTTAGCAGCGATATGCTTTACTACGTTCTCGCAAGAGTTACGACGGTCATTGTATGGAGAACCTGCCAACTCGTGCTTTACCTTAGAGTTGACCAGGCAGAGCTTGTAGCCCTTTGGCTCGAATGGGAAGTACTCAAACTCACGACTGTTGCAATCGAGACGCATCAATTTGCCTTCTTTTCCGAAAACAGAAGCAAACTGATCCATGATGCCACAGTTTACACCTATATATTTATGTTCTGTAGCCTGACCAGCTAGGACGAGATCCCACTTAGAAACCTTGTTATCACCAAAGAGGTCGTTCAATGCAAAAGCGAAACAACTCTCTAGGGCTGCCGAAGAAGACATACCTGCCCCGAGAGGCACATCGCCATAGAATGCAGCATTGAAACCCTTTACGTCAACACCAAGAGACTTCATCTCCTGACAGATGCCATAAATATAACGCGCCCAAGACGCACGAGGTCCCTCAGGATCATCTACCTTGAATTCTACACGGTCTTTTAAGTCGATAGAGTAGAGCATAACAGTAGTGGTTCCATTAGGACGAATCTCAGCCATGATACCTTTGTCCACTGCACCAGGAAAGACGAACCCACCATTATAATCGGTATGTTCGCCGATCAAGTTGATTCGACCTGGAGACATATAAACATTACCTGTTTTACCATCGAAATGCTTGATGAAACGGCTTCTTACTTTTTCTATATCCATAGTTTTACAAGTTTTAGATTGTTAATATTATTGATTTTGATTTGTTTCTATAAAAAATCCCAGACGGGAAGAGTTATCTCGTCCGGGAAGTATAGTCATATTGTTAATCTACAGGGATATCCTTGTTGATATTCTTGCAGCCTGCAACTGCATAGAAGAACATGTATGCCATGCTTATCAAAGGAACTACATAGCTTACAAGATAACCAGCGTTGTCAGCAATGAAGTTCTGGAGCAATGGGCAAAGGCCTCCACCTACTACCATCATCATGAAGATACCAGAAGCCTGAGCAGTATACTTGCCAAGGCCCTCGGTAGCTAGATTAAAGATAGAGGTCCACATAATAGAGGTACACAAGCCACAGAGCACCAAGAACATAGCAGAAATAGGAACCGTTACCATCTGGAAAGAAGAGCCAGTAAACACAGGCATCTCTACAGTTGTAGACTTACCCAAGATGATAGCGAGAACGATGAAAATCATACCAACGGCATTTGCAACAATCATCATCGCACGGCTAGAAACCTTATCGGCAATGAAGCTTGAGAACAAACGGCCTATCAACATGAGCAACCAGTATGTTCCTGCCACGAAACCACCGATGGCAGCTGCATTAGCCAAAGGAGAGCCATTGATAAAGCCACCACCATTGGTTGTGGTATCAGAAATGTAGAAATTCAAAGTACCAGGTATACCTACCTCAACACCTACGTATACAAAAATGGCCAAAACGCCAAGATTGAAATGGCGGAATGCCCAAGGGGAGTGCTCAAATACAGTTTTGTCTGTAGTCTTGCCCATCTCAGGATCCTTGATTGGAATAAAATTGAGAATAACAAAGGCTGCGGCAAAAACAGCAAGCGCAATGTAAAGCACTAGCTCTACATCAACCATCTTGGTATTTGCTGTCACTGTACCGATGAGGGCACCTACGAGCATTGGAGTTAAAGTACCAGACAAACTATTCAGCGTACCACCAATCATATTCAGCTGGTTACCGCGATTGCCACCACCACCAAGGAGGTTCAACATTGGGTTCACCACAGTGTTCAAGATACAAACAGCGAAACCTGAGATGAATGCACCGAATAGATATACAGCAAAACCTGATACATCAGCACCAAATTTGCCAGAAAGGAACTGGATGAACACACCAACAAAACCTGTTGCGATACCAGCAAGGGCAGATTTCTTGTAGCCTATCTTGGTAAGCAACTTACCTGCAGGGATACCCATGAAGAGATAAGCCAAGAAGTTCATGGCGTTACCCAGCATGCCTATCATGTTGGCACTACCACTGTCGGCGAATACATTTTTCCAAATAACTCCAATAGGAGCAGCCAAATTCGTTACAAACGAAATCATGGCGTAGAGAAACATCATCGTAATAATGGCGATGATGTTACCATTCTTGTTTTGGTTTTCCATTTTTAATTTTGATAGTTGATATTGTTATTTGTTATTGTTTATTCAAGCGAGAAAATGGAGCAAGTGCTTTCAGAGAGTACCTGCTCCATATGAAATTCGATTCTTTTTTATTTCTCTACGCCAAATTTATAGATAGTCTTCTGAGTATAAGTCTCTCCAGGATTCAATCTACAGC
>CAVKXW010000327.1:0-2634 GCA_963660215.1 Bacteroidaceae bacterium
CTTTTTTAACCCCTTTGGTTATTCCCAAAAGTTGCATTTCTTAATTGAACTTACGGTAGAATCTGTTATTTATAGATTTTTTACTCCTTTTTGCCCCTTTTGATAGTAATTTTGCCCCCTATAGATTCTATTTTTCTTTCATTTCTATAAAATTATGCGAGAAAAATCTTTCTTTTCAAAATTTCTTTGTACTTTTGTAGTGTAGTATATAAAAATGGGCTATACGATGACTAATATGTGCTAGAATAAATATATTTGGTTTCAGAAAGTCCGCAAAAATGAAATAGTAGCTAGCAAAATATCATATAAAACAATATAATACATGAGACAGAAAAAGTACATCTTGAACGAGCAGGATATTCCTACTCAATGGTACAACATTCAGGCAGAGATGCCTAACAAGCCTTTGCCACCGTTGAACCCTCAGACTCATCAGCCAATGAATGCTGATGACTTGTCACACATCTTTAATAAGGAATGCGCAAAGCAAGAGCTCGATACTGAGCATGCTTGGATTGACATCCCTGAAGATGTGTTGGAGAAATATACATTCTATCGTTCTACTCCTTTGGTGAGAGCGTATGCCCTGGAAGAAGCTCTTGGCACGCCTGCTCACATCTATTTCAAAAACGAGAGTACCAATCCTTTGGGTTCTCATAAAATCAACTCCGCGTTGCCTCAGTGCTATTATTGTAAGCTTGAGGGCGACACCAATGTGACAACGGAGACTGGCGCAGGTCAGTGGGGAGCTGCGCTCTCCTATGCGGCTAAGCTTTATGGATTGGAGGCAGCTGTATATCAGGTAAAGATAACCATGCAGCAGAAACCATATCGCTCTAGCATTATGCGTACCTTTGGCGCCACAGTGGAGGGGTCTCCTTCCATGAGTACTCGTGCCGGTAAAAACGTCATTACGCGCGATCCTCATCATCCTGGTTCGCTTGGTACTGCCATTAGTGAGGCTATCGAGCTTGCCACTACTACTCCTGGTTGTAAATATACCTTGGGTTCGGTTCTCAATCATGTGGCTCTTCACCAGACAGTCATTGGCCTTGAGGCAGAGAAGCAGATGCAGATGGCAGGCGAGTATCCTGATACTGTGATTGCTTGTTTTGGTGGAGGTAGCAACTTTGGTGGTCTTGCATTCCCATTCTTGCGCCATAATTTAAAAGGTGAGAGGAATACCGAGTTTATCGCAGCCGAGCCTGAGAGCTGCCCAAAATTGACACGTGGTAAGTTTGAGTATGATTTCGGTGATGAGGCTGGTTATACTCCATTGTTGCCAATGTTTACCTTGGGACATGATTTCAAGCCTGCCAATATCCATGCCGGTGGTCTTCGTTATCATGGCGCGGGAATGATTATTTCTCAGCTTTTGAAGGATGGTTACATGCATGGTGTAGACATTCCTCAGCTGGAGTCATTCAAGGCTGGTATGCTTTTTGCACAGACCGAGGGTATCATTCCTGCTCCGGAGAGTTGTCATGCGATAGCTGCTACTGTGCGCGAGGCATTGAAGGCCAAGGAAGAAGGAAAAAAGAAGGTCATCCTCTTCTGCCTGTCTGGTCATGGCTTGATAGATATGCCATCCTACGATAGTTATATCAATGGTGATTTGCAGAATTATTCTGTGAGCGATGAGGAAATAAAGAAGTTCCTACAGGATGTGCCACAGGTGGAAATGTAGATAATATACAATATAAAAGAGCTAGAATGTATGTCGGTGCAATCTAGCTCTTTTTTGTTTCTTATGTCTTTTCTAAAAAGATTTTCTTATGCCTTTAGCCATTCTTCTATAGCTTTGGCGATGACATCGAAGCTGGTGGTTGGTTCGAAGCGAGCCACAACCTGCCCCTTCTTGTTGATGAGAAACTTGGTGAAGTTCCACTTGATGTCTGGATTTTCCTTATAGTTAGGGTCTGCTTCGCTGAGCATCTTGTCGAGTACAGGGTAGAGAGGATGCTTTTCATCCCATCCTGCGAAGCCCTTGCATTCTTTCAAGAACTTGAAGAGAGGAGAGGCATCGTCTCCGTTTACCTTAATCTTCTTGTAGCGCTGGAATTCGGTGCCGTATGTGAGCTTGCAGAATTGGTGAATGCTCTCATCTGTGCCTGGAGCCTGCTGACCAAACTGATTGCAAGGGAAGTCTAGTATCTCAAAGCCTTGAGAATGGTAGGTCTCGTAGAGCTTCTCTAGTTCCTCATACTGAGGAGTGAAGCCACATTTTGTGGCAGTGTTGACGATGAGTAGCACTTCGTTGGCATACTCCTTGAGGGAAACATCCTTTCCCTTTCTGTCTTTCACAGAAAATTCGTAAACAGTTCTCATTTTTATTTTGTCTTATATGTATGTTTATTCACTTTTTGTCGTTATCTATGATTCTTGACTGCAAAGGTACTATTTTTCTCTTAGAAAGATTAAATAGTTTCCCTAAAAAAACTAAAATCGTTGCTAAGTGGGAAAGAAGGGTGTCGTGGACTTATGACACAAAAAGGATAAGACAGCTTATAACTTCCGAAACTAGAATTGTTTTATTATGGTTCAAAGCACAAACAGCCGGCTATCAAGAGCCTTACAGTCGGCTGTCCGCATAAGAACAGCCAGCGGAAAGAGCATCATGAGGAGTGGTAAAAT
>CAVKXW010000328.1:0-2631 GCA_963660215.1 Bacteroidaceae bacterium
GCTGCTACTGGCAAATTCTACGACGAGAATGGCAAGAGGGCAACAGTGGGCAGTTCGGTGATGGTGCAGATGCCAACAGGTACGGGCAAGACCTACGTGATGGCAGCTGCGGTAAAATGGTTTCTTGACAACTATGACGAGGGTGAGGTCTGGATTATTGCACATCGCCGTGAACTGGTGGAGCAGATGCAGCAGACACTCGACCGCTTTTGCCTGGATTATGGCGAGAAGGAAATGGTATTGAAGGCAAAGGTCAGGATAAGGGTGCTTTCCATCCAATGGTTGAATCGACATATCAACGAGCTGGAAAAGGCTGAAAGCACCCCAGGACTGATAGTTGTTGATGAGGCTCACCATGCCATCGCCGACTCTTACCAAGACTTGTTCAACCGAAACAGACGAGCCTTGAAACTCGGCATGACGGCGACTCCTTGTCGTATGAGCAAGAGCTCGTTTACCAAACTGTTCGGGAGTTTGGTGGTTTCCCCTTGCACCAACGACTTCATCATGCGTGGCTATCTGGCTCCATACGACTATGTGGTGATAGGCAAGTTCTCACAAGACCAGTTGACTGTGAACCAGTTGAAGGGACGAGGTAGTGACGGAGACTATGCCATCAAGGAGATGGACGAGAAGCTGAACATTCCGCAGACCATCCAAAGGCTTTATGACAGCGTGAGGAAATATGCCGATGGCAAGAAGGGCATCGTGTATGCCATCGACATCGTTCATGCACAGGCGATAGCGACTTGCTACAATGCACTCGGACTGAAAAGTGTAGCTCTCGACAGCAAGACTCCTGCCAAGAAGCGCAAGGAGATGGTGGAGGCTTTCAGACGTAGCGAGATAGACTGTCTGGTGAACGTGAACCTCTTTGACGAGGGATTCGACTGTCCTGATGTGGAGTTTATCCAGATGGCTCGCCCGACAAACTTCGCAACTGGGAGGGCATGTTCTCAGGATTGAAGGCTGGCAAGGGTATCATTCCGCCATACGTGAAGAAGATGCAGGACATCATTGCCGTGAACGATGAGATGATAACTGTGAAAAAGGCGAATACGGCAAGGAAGAAGATGACCGTCAAACAACTGAGTGAATATCTGAAGAATGTCGAGCCATTTGAACAGGATGGAAGATGGGGATTGAGGGTGAAGGATGACATCATCGTGAAACCTATCTACACTTATATCTCTAGTTTCCGAGGTGATTATGCTGAATGTAGGATAGGTAAACTGAGATGTTTGTATGGTCTATTGGACAGGAGAGGCAATATCATCTTACCTCCAGAATATAAATACATATATAGGTGGAATGACCATGAGGTGAAAGTAGAAGGTAGCAATGGTTATAGCAGAATCATTGAGTTGTAATATTTGTTGGCTATTATTTGGTGGTCTCGAATAAAAAGTGTAATTTTGCACTCAAAAGGTATAATCAACTAATAATTATTAAACTAACGACAACGAAACAATGAAGAAGAAACTATCAACTGTTCTCTTGGCATTGGCAGCCTTCATGCCGATGCAAGCGCAGAATCTTGTGAAGGGCGACTATGGTTATCTCTATTGCCACATGAGTGACAAGGGGGAGTGGACGGCTTATGCCGTTTCTCGTGATGGCTACCACTATCAGGACATCAATGATGGCAAGCCTATCTTCGACCCAGCCGAACATGCTCGCATCGAGGGAGGTACTCGTGATGCTTACATCACCCGCACCCACGATGGCAAGGGCTACCTTATGGTGACTACCGACATGTGTGTGGCGAAGAGTCATATCTGGGACAACTATGGCATCGACCTCTTGAAGAGCGACGGCCTCATCCACTGGACCAGCGTCACCTTCGACTATCGCAAGGGTATGCAGAACTTTTGCGATGCTGCCACAGCCCAGTCGCCTTATAAGGACTGGAGCACCATCAACCGTGTGTGGGCGCCTCAGATATTTTGGGACCCTGACTATCGCTGGGAGAATGGCGACAAGGGCGGCTATATGATTTACTATTCGATGCTCAACCGCCCAGAGGAGGGTTACGACCGTATGTACTATAGCTACGCCGACAAGACTTTTACCAAGATTACCACCCCTAAGTTGCTCTTCGACTGGGGCTATGCTACCATCGACTGCGACATCAATTATCTGAAGAGCGACGGTCTCTACCACATGCTCATCAAGAAGGAGGGTGGACATCCTGGCATCTTCACAGCTACCAGCAAGAACTTGACTTATGGATGGGGTGAACCTGTGGAGCACGATTTCGTCAGTTTCGAGGGCAAGAAAAAGTGCGAGGGCAGCAGTGCTTTCCAACTTATCGGAGATGACACATGGCGTGTGGCTTATATCCAGTATAGCGACCATCCTAAGCACTATCGCATTTGCAAGGCAGACAAGAACCTCCGCAACTTCCACGACCCTGTTGACATAGAGGGCGTGACCGGTCCGCAGCACGGCAGCTTCATGCGTATCACCAAGAAGGAGTATAACAAGCTTCTGAAGTGGGACAAGGAGTTGAAAGCGAAAAGTCGATGAGGCTTCCCAGCCTATACGTTTTCTGCGGATAGGCATGCCTCTTCAATGCAGGTACTAATTCTTTTTTTGAAAATCTTAGTAGAATTTTCTATTCTGCTCAGC
>CAVKXW010000329.1:0-2591 GCA_963660215.1 Bacteroidaceae bacterium
ATTTTTTGAAAAAAGTTATTTTATTATCGTTTTCAGGGTGAAGGATTGCCTAAGCACACTCCTTCACCTCGTCGGATTTCTCTACATAGTAACACGGAAGCATGGCTCGGTAGTCCTTATCCCCATCTTTCATGCGGGTAAGGATGTCCTCGATGTACCTTCCAAAGTTTAAATTGTTCATCTTGCAGCTTTCGTACAAGGAGTACATGAAAGCCAGGTTCTCGGCTGCCGAATGACTGCCCGCCTTGCCCCAGTTGCGACGCCCCATGGCGATATGGCGGAAGCATCGCTCTATGGCTATGTTGTGGATCTCCACATCACCATTCGTGAGGAAGACCTGGAATGCCTTTTGGTCATCGAGCACGTAGTCGACTGCCCGCATCACCATCTTGCCATACTTCTTCACGTCCTTCTCGTCCTTCATTCTCTGCAATGCCTTCATGATGGCCTGGACGACGTGGCGGCTGTACTTCAGGCGGAACGCCAAACGCTCCTTGCCCCTCTTGCCCTTCTCGTTGGCCACCCGCTCTATATAGAAAAGGTAGTTCATGAGCTTGATGATGGTTCTCACCCGATGGTCTGTGATAAAGGCATCCACGAAGTAGTGGCGGGCATGGAACCAGCAAGCCGTGCGAGTGATCTTCACCCCATACTTCTCCTCCAAGGATTTGACGATGGTCTCGTAAAGCTTGGCCCTGTCGGCGGTGAAGTACTTGATGTTGGAGTGCTCGAAGATCTGCTCCTCGGGGATGGTGTGGCTCCTGCTGCCCTCACCGTAGAGCATCACCACCAGCTTCTTCTCCAGCGAGAGGGCTGCGTGGATATACTCCACCTTGTACTTGTCGGGCTGGTCCTCCATCACGTTGCGAACCAGGATGCGGGTCTCGTCGTTGTTCGTGTAGGCCGAAGACTTGATCACATCCAGCATCAATCCTTGCAATCGCTCCCGCAGGCAGTTCATGATTTCATGCATCCACTTGTTGAGCGAGGACTGAGGCATGTGCGCCTCCATGTCCCTCAGCATCTCCAGGATGCGGTTCTCACTCACATTGTAGTGTATCTTCATGTCGAGGTAGAACCGGGCGAAGCTCGGGAGCAACGGGTTCTTGCCCACTATATGGTCTGGATGCTTGCTGCACATGGGGTCATGCCCGGGTACATTGAACCGGCCGATCTCATACTCGATGCAGCCGGCCAACGGGGCATAGCAATCGTACATTCTCACTGTCCACACATCCTCGCCGGTAGCCTTGTCCTTGCGATGGATTAGCTTGAAGCCCGCGGGCAAGTTGCTTGTGTCGATGCCCATGCTGTCAAGCACCTTGATGGGAAAGACGTTCCTTCTGCGCTTCGGCTTGCCGCCTTCGCCCCTCTTCTCTTTCTTTTCAGACTTCGGCAACTTGGGGTCCTTGCCGGGGTCTACAGGCGTTTGGTCCACCTCCCCGTTCAGCTCATCGACCAACTTGTCAGCCGCCTCCGTGACATCCTTGAAGTCCATGTCGCCCATTCGGCGCTCGTCGAACTCGACCTCGCCTTTCATATAAGCGCTGGCATCACTGTTCGACTTGAACAAGCGGTGCTGAAGGACCTGAACCACACTATGCAAGTCGACATTGGCTTGCTCGCTAAGTTCCTTGGCCTCCTTGGATTCCCGGAGTGCTTTTATCTCATTCTTGGATTTGGCCAACTCTTCCTTTGTCTTAGAATGAGACTCTCGTTCGGCTTCAAACTGTGACTTGTAGCTGTCTCGTTCCGCAACAACGGCCGCAATTTCTTTCTCCAGCTCCAGAATACGACTCTCCATAGACTCAATCATCCTCTGATTGGCCTTTGACTCATCCTCATGCTGCGCCGCAGCATGCCTCAAGCGTGCAATCTCATTGCAAGCTTGAAGGTACAGATTCCTGTACAGGTTGAGCTGGTTCAATATCATATTCTCTTGCTGTTCCATGTATGCAAAGGTACGAAAAAATCTTTGAAAATCAGCATTTTACACGTTAAAGAACGTTTATATTTCCAACTATTTCCTCTTGTCTAACTTACTTGCTTTTAGAGAGTTTCGCAGAGTGGCTATCCGATGGTTGTTCGCCGTCAATTCCTTCTCCATCGCCATTCTCTCTCGACGAAGTCTTTCGGTTTCAGTCCTTATTTCAGAGGTCTCCTTCCTGATAGTCTCACTCTCGGCTTCTAAAGAAGAAATGGTAGACTTGAGAGATGCCTCTTTAATGCTCATCTCCTCAGCCAACGCCCGATTGAAATCGGCCAAAGACGCATGTTCCTTCGAGAACAGGCGCTCCACCTGATTTTCATCAAGGCATTTCAGGCACGACTCCACTTTCTGCCAAGAAGCAAGAAACTCCGGGTCATCAATTGTCATTGTCATAAATAAACATTTTGGATTGCACGGCGTTGGACACGAGCAAGGTTACCTGCTCCCTGGTCATGCGATGGCAACTCTTAGCCTCCATAAACTTTGGCTTCAGCATCTTGCCATCGTCAAACCATTTCTGGTAAATCACATAGCCGTTCAGGTCATAGTGAAGAATCTTCACCGTATCATATTTCTTGTTGTAGAAGATGAAGGCCTCGTC
>CAVKXW010000330.1:0-2573 GCA_963660215.1 Bacteroidaceae bacterium
TCGCTACCTTAGGACCGTTATAGTTACGGCCGCCGTTTACTGGGGCTTCAATTCACACCTTCGCTTACGCTAAGCGCTCCTCTTAACCTTCCAGCACCGGGCAGGCGTCACCCCCTATACATCATCTTACGATTTAGCAGAGAGCTGTGTTTTTGATAAACAGTTGCTTGGGCCTATTCACTGCGGCTGACTTAAAGCCAGCGCCCCTTCTCCCGAAGTTACGGGGCCATTTTGCCGAGTTCCTTAACGAGAGTTCTCTCGCTCACCTGAGGCTACTCGCCTCGACTACCTGTGTCGGTTTGCGGTACGGGTAGAGTATAATTAACGCTAGAAGCTTTTCTTGGCAGTGTGACATCACTAACTTCGCTACTTAACTTCGCTCCCCATCACAGCTCAATGTTATAGATATAAGCATTTGACTCATATCACACCTCACTGCTTAGACGTGCACTTCCAATCGCACGCTTTAGTTAGCCTACTGCGTCCCTCCATCACTATATACTCTAGTACAGGAATATCAACCTGTTGGCCATCGGATACACCTTTCGGTCTCTCCTTAGGTCCCGACTAACCCAGGGCGGACGAGCCTTCCCCTGGAAACCTTAGTCTTACGGTGGACAGGATTCTCACCTGTCTTTCGCTACTCATACCGGCATTCTCACTTCTATGCGTTCCAGCGCTCCTCACGGTACACCTTCTTCACACATAGAACGCTCTCCTACCATACCTATTCGGTATCCACAGCTTCGGTAATATGTTTTAGCCCCGGTACATTTTCGGCGCAGGGTCACTCGACTAGTGAGCTATTACGCACTCTTTGAATGAATAGCTGCTTCTAAGCTAACATCCTAGTTGTCTGTGCAACCCCACATCCTTTTCCACTTAACATATATTTTGGGACCTTAGCTGGTGGTCTGGGCTGTTTCCCTTTCGACTACGGATCTTAGCACTCGCAGTCTGACTGCCGATTATATCTCATTGGCATTCGGAGTTTATCTGATATTGGTAATCCGGGATGGACCCCTCAATCAAACAGTGCTCTACCTCCAAGAGACTTAACATCGACGCTAGCCCTAAAGCTATTTCGGAGAGAACCAGCTATCTCCAAGTTCGTTTGGAATTTCTCCGCTACCCACAAGTCATCCAAGCACTTTTCAACGTGCCCTGGTTCGGGCCTCCAGTGAGTTTTACCTCACCTTCACCCTGCTCATGGGTAGGTCACATGGTTTCGGGTCTACGACATGATACTAATTCGCCCTATTAAGACTCGGTTTCCCTACGGCTCCGTCTCTTCAACTTAACCTCGCATCATATCGTAACTCGCCGGTTCATTCTACAAAAGGCACGCTCTCACCCATTAACGGGCTCGAACTTGTTGTAGGCACACGGTTTCAGGTTCTATTTCACTCCCCTCCCGGGGTGCTTTTCACCTTTCCCTCACGGTACTGGTTCACTATCGGTCACTAGAGAGTATTTAGGGTTGGGAGATGGTCCTCCCAGATTCCGACGAGATTTCTCGTGTCTCGCCGTACTCAGGATACTGCTAGGGTTGAAGACTATTTCGAATACGAGGCTGTTACTCTCTTTGGCTTACCTTCCCAGGTAATTCTTCTATAATCTTGGCGTCCCACAACGCAGTCCTACAACCCCGATGTGTAAACACATCGGTTTGCCCTCTTGCCATTTCGCTCGCCGCTACTAAGGCAATCGCGTTTGCTTTCTCTTCCTGCAGCTACTTAGATGTTTCAGTTCACTGCGTCTTCCTCTACATTACCTTAACAGTAATGAGTGACAACCATTAGTTGCCGGGTTCCCCCATTCGGACATCTCTGGATCAATGTTTACTTACAACTCCCCAAAGCATTTCGTCGTTAGTCACGTCCTTCATCGGCTTCTAGTGCCAAGGCATCCACCGTGCGCCCTTATTAACTTAACCTTATTTTGGTCTGTTGACCTTAAACTCATTAAATCACAGCGTTTCGGTTTATTTCTTGTTACTTTCTACAATTATTTCTAATTGTGGAATTTGATATAGATATTCAATTTTCAATGGACAATCTTTGAATCTTTCGATTCAATGGAGCCTAGCGGGATCGAACCGCTGACCTCCTGCGTGCAAAGCAGGCGCTCTCCCAGCTGAGCTAAGGCCCCACAAGACCTCTCAAAACTAAACAAGACTACCAAACGTGCTTCCGTTTTTTCCTTAGAAAGGAGGTGATCCAGCCGCACCTTCCGATACGGCTACCTTGTTACGACTTCACCCCAATCATCTATCCCACCTTAGGCGGCTGGCTCCTAAAAGGTTACCTCACCGACTTCGGGTGTTACAAACTCTCGTGGTGTGACGGGCGGTGTGTACAAGGCCCGGGAACGTATTCACCGCGGCGTGCTGATCCGCGATTACTAGCGATTCCGACTTCATGTAGGCGAGTTGCAGCCTACAATCCGAACTGAGATTGGCTTTAAGAGATTTGCTTGCCGTCACCGACTTGCGACTCGTTGTACCAACCATTGTAGCACGTGTGTAGCCCAGGTCATAAGGGGCATGATGATTTGACGTCATCCCCACCTTC
>CAVKXW010000331.1:0-2570 GCA_963660215.1 Bacteroidaceae bacterium
TATAAAACTTATTGATGGCCTTGCCGTTATACTTTATCTCTCCGCTCTCCGACACTTCCATACCTGGCATCTTCTTGAGTACATCGGCAAGGCTCTTGTCGTTGGCATCGGCAAAGCTCGACACACTATAGGTGATGGTATCCCCTCGCTGGCGGATGCTTGGAGCCTTCACCACGACATCCTTCAATTTGGTTGCCTGTTCGGTCAAGAGTACATCGTACTCCGTCTTGTCACTCACCAAAGGGATGGTCTTTGTAGCATATCCCATCATCGAGAAATGCAACACATTCTTCCCTTCGGGCATGGCATTGAGAGTCATCTTATAACTTCCATCACCTTGCGTCTTGGCAAACTTCAATATCTTATTGCCTCCCTCTGGTCGGATAGTCACCATCACCCCTTGCAATCCATTGCCCGTATAGGCATCTTGCACCTTACCCGACAAGATGACTTGCTGGGCATGAAGAGAGAAGGACACGAGGAGTCCCCATAAAAGAAGTATGTAATATCGTGGTTTCATCTGCTGTTATTGTTATTGTCTCAAGACCTATCCAACATCGCTAGATTCCATCAAGCGCATCAAAGCATTTCCAAAGGCTGATACCTCCAACCTTTCTTGGCACCTTTCGAGCCACTTGCATCAGGCAACTCTATGCCTGCCTCTTGTTGGATTCGCATGGCATTATCGCCAAAGACAAACTTGTATTGTTCCTTGAGGAATTTCTCCAGCGTAATCTTCTCAAACCGTTTGTTTCCCACATAAGTATCACTGAAGACTATCGGCTCTTGGCGGTCTGATGGTATGTTCTCTATCCCCACCATTCGAAAGAGATGCCTATCTTTCTCCGCCGAAACCTCCATGATAAGCCCAGGCAAGCCAGAGAACTTCCATGGTCCATCGCTCACAGGAACATCCGTGGCAAACCAAGCCGTCCAATGCTGTCCACGAAAATGGCAAGTAGCCTTCTGGCACTCATGTCCCAGAATGGTCTTCACGGAATCCGCCATCTCCCATCGCTGGGCGTTCAAGGTGTCTTGGTAGATGTAATCTTGCATCAACAAGCCATCAGTCACAGTCATCGCCCCTTCAGGATAGTTCTTATAGACATACGCTTTCATCCGCTTATGCGGCCATTCCTGCTTGGCACCTATTGCCGCATTGATTTGTTGTCGCAAGATTTCATCCTTGTTGGGAGAGGCAAAGATGGTATCAATGTGCATACTGTAATAACTATAGCACTTAGACACATTCTTGCCTATCAACAAGACCAATCTATCCTTGCTGAGATGATGAGACAAGGTATCATCCTCATACTGATAGTCGTATTGGCATTTCAGATAAGCATAACCAAGTGTCTTCTTCGCCTCCACAGAAATTGACAGAAGGAGGAACACGGCAAGAGCCAAGAGTGAATACTTATAGTTTTGCATCATACGTATCGTTGTCAAAAGTATCAGTCTTATGAATTGCGCTGTCTAATAATCTCGCTCCAGCAAGTCGCGATGGCATTTCGTTTCGGATGTCCCAAGAGAGATGCCCGTTTCGGCTTCAGTGACGGCTGTCAGATTGCGAGCAAAACGGATTTCCGCCTTGTTAAATTCCTTGCGAGTTATCTTCTGAAGCTTCTTTGCCTGCTTGTCGATGATGCCATATTCTATCGGCTCGTCATCTACTTTTTGCAAACCATTGATGCAGAAATACTGTTGGTTGCCCTTGTCATACGCCTCCATCACCAAACCTGGCAATCCGCCAAACTTCCAAGGACCGTCGCTCACAGGCACATCCGTAGCAAACCATGCAGTCCATTGACGACCACGGAAATCACAGGTCGCTTTCTGGCATTCGTGTCCCAAGACAGTCTTGGTACTATCCTCGATGTTCCAATCTTGCGGATTCAAGTCATCCTCGTAGATATAATATTGCGACATCACACAATCCGTGACCGTCACCTTACCTTCGGGATAGTTCTTATAAACCACGGTTGTCATACGACGGTGAGGGAAAGATTGGCGCAAGTCGTTCCCTTTAAAACCACTGTTGATGGCAGCATGAAGTAAACGAGTCCATTCTTTCTCACCATCGGGAGTAGCCAGTAAGGAATCACTCTGGTATGTGTAATAGCTAAAGCACTTCGACACATTCTTGCCTATCTGCAGATAGAGCAAGTCTTCACGAGGTGCTTCCTTATGCTCCAAGGTATCAAACTCCCACTTATAATAATAGGAGCACTTCAAGTATGCCTTGTCGATGACTTCTTGCTTGGCTAAGAGCGTCATCGGCATACATAAAAGCAACAAGATTATAACTTTCCTCACCATTCGCTTACGTTTTTACAGTTATTCGACTGCAAAGGTAACTTTTTTTCCGGAACAAGCAAAGAAATCTTACTTTTTATTACTCGAATATAAGAAAAAAGAGGCCTAGTTTCCTCCAACCACACCTCTCCCATACATCCGATTAATCCAAATGTCGAAGAATTGCTCATTAAGCGAATACTTGCCGTGCAACTTGGTGATGATGCCATTAGCCATCAACTGCTTGGCTGCATACTGGTTGGCACTCGCCGAAG
>CAVKXW010000332.1:0-2515 GCA_963660215.1 Bacteroidaceae bacterium
AAAACAATTCATAAAATCAATGAGTTTATCGATGAGCATGAAGACGAAATCATGGAATTATGGGAAAAGGCTCAACGAGGTGAAACAATAAAGAAAGTACAACGTTAAAAATAGAAGATTATGATATTATCTGTTAAAGATGTGGATTACTTAGGAGGTTATACTCTTCTTTGTACATTCAATGATGGAGTGAAGAAAAAGGTGGATTTACAACCACTTTTGAAGTATCCTGCATTCAAGGAACTAGAGGACAAAAGTAAGTTCGTTCAATTCGGATTAGACCAAACTATCTTTTGGGCTAATGGGGCGGATATTGCTCCAGAGTATTTGTATGACCACGGTGAGCCAATTTCTTCGGATGGAGGTGGTCGCAAACCACCTCGCCGTCCTCGCTGATATACACCATATAGAAAGTATGGAGCAGATTCTTGCATGTTTGGTAGGAGCTTTAAATCTATTGTATTTTTATCTATTTATTTTATGCAAAGGTAATGATATTCTTTGATAAAACAAAAAATCCCAAGGTTTTCTTTTCAACCTTGGGATTTTCTTTATAACTTTGAGGGCTTTTATTTCTCCTTGATGATTTCCTCGGCTCTCTTCAGAGCCTTGCTGATGTGGTCGGTGATGTTCTCCTTGCCAAGCAAGTCATAGAAACCTGCGTGTTCCAACTGAGCGTTCACCTTCTCGCATACCCCAGAGAGTACAATCTGGATGTCCTCCTTCTTGCTCATCTCGCAGAGGTTGGTGAGGTTGTGGATACCAGTCGAGTCTACGAAAGGCACCTTGCGCATACGTATCACTCGCACCTGTGGACGGTCGCCGAAGGCTGCCATCACTTCCTCAAACTTATTGCCGGCTCCGAAGAAGAACGGACCATTGATCTCGTACACCTCTACTCCCTTAGGGATGGTGTAGTGCTCCAGGTTGGTGGAGAGGAAGTCGAACTCCTTGTTGAGGTCAATCTCGTCGTCGGTGATAGCCTTCACGTCGGTGGTCTCGCTCATACGCTTCATGAAGAGCAAGCAAGCGCAAATCAAGCCTACCTCGATAGCTATGGTGAGGTCGAAGATGATGGTGAGGAAGAAGGTAATCAGGAGCACGGTGACATCGCTCTTCGGGTTTTTCATCAGTGCCAAGAAACTTCTCCAGCCGCTCATTCCGTAAGATACCACTACCAAGACGCCTGCCAGACAAGCCATCGGGATGTACTTGGCGAGTGGCATGAGGAAGAGGAAGATGAGCAGCAATACTACGGCGTGGATGATGCCTGCGATAGGGGTCTTGCCGCCATTGTTGATGTTGGTCATCGTACGGGCGATGGCACCAGTGGCTGGGATTCCGCCGAAGAGTGGGGAGGCGATGTTCGCCAATCCCTGTGCAACAAGTTCGGTGTTGCTGTCGTGGTGGTCGGCGATGACACCATCGGCAACGGTGGCTGAGAGCAAACTCTCGATGGCACCGAGGATGGCGATGGTGATGGCTGGGGAAACGAGACTCTTGATGGTGTCCCAGTTCATCGCGGGAACGGTGGCGGCAGGCAACTCGTTGCTAATAGAAAAACGGTCGCCGATGGTCTCGATGCTCTCCACGCCAGCGAATTGTTTCAAGAGCAGTGCCACGACAGTCATGAGGATGATGGCGATGAGCGAGCCTGGAATCTTCTTGCTGAATCGTGGGGTGATGGCGATGACGATGACGCTCACCACACCGATGAGGGCACACCAAGGGTCGATGGTATTGAAACTCTGGAAGTATACGCCCCATTTCTCAAGAAAGTCGGATGGGTTGCTAGCCAAGGTCAGTCCGAAGAGATCCTTGATCTGCGTGGTGAAGATAGTGACGGCGATACCGCTCGTAAAGCCTACCACGATAGGATAAGGAATGTACTTGATGATGGTTCCGAGACGGAGCAGTCCGAAGAGTACAAGGAAGAGACCTGCCATCAGGGTGGCGATGGTGAGCCCCTCCATGCCATACTTCTGGATGATGCCATAGATGATGACGATGAATGCGCCCGTAGGACCACCTATCTGCACCTTGCTTCCGCCAAAGAGTGAGATGATGAGACCTGCTACGATGGCGGTGATGATACCCTTTTCGGGAGTCACGCCAGAAGCGATACCGAATGCGATGGCCAGAGGCAGGGCTACGATACCTACGATGATACCTGCCATGAGGTCAGACATGAATGTCTTCTTGTTGTAAGTCTTCAAGCAAGAAAACAAACTCGACTTAATTGCTAATGCCTTCATTTGAAAGTTTTGTTATTATTATATATGAATAATGTATATTCCTTTTGTTATCCGTTAAAACGTGTGCAAAGGTACGACATTTATTTCAGATAACAAAATATTTTTTAATGTTTCTTAAAGCTATGAATGTTGCTGACAACTTTTTTCTCTTCACTACTCTGCTCTTCAGATAGTCTTGCCTCTTCACTACAGGTACTAACACTTATTTTTGAAAATCTTAGTAGAATTTTCTATTCTGCTCAGCAGAACGGATGTTCTGC
>CAVKXW010000333.1:0-2512 GCA_963660215.1 Bacteroidaceae bacterium
ACGATAGGTGGAGTGTTGAGTGTTGAATGTTGAGTGTTGAGTTGGGCTTGCGCCTCACCATCGAAAAGATAGAGTCTGCCGATGGTATAGGTGTTCTTCTTTGCTATTCGTTTCAAAATGATTTCCATAATCGTTTACTTGTTTGTTTGAAATTTCAACTTGCGGAAAATCGGACTGTCACTGTCACCGTCACCATTTTCCATCCTCACCACGTACCCACGATGCACCCATTGCTTCAAGGCATCCTTGATGCGCTTGCGGTCATCGTTGTCGAAGCCCTGCGAGCGGCGTACCTTCACATAGTCTTCCTCGGTGAAGTCGTCGGGCAGGAGGGTGAGCAGGTTCTTCGGTCCGCCAGGGGCTGTGCGACTGACCTTCTCCTGTTCGCCGTCGGCATCGTAGATCATCTGCCCGAAGAGTTTCAGCTTGCACCATAGGTCGTAACGCTCGCTCCAGCGGATGAAGTCCTCGATGCTCTTCTCCCACTTCATGCCGTTAGCCACATAGAGCACGCACGCTTTGAGATAGGCGATGACGTTGGCTCGGAAGCTCAAATTTTCAAAGACATAGTTCTGGGAGAGCCTTGCGAACTCGGCGTTTTCCTCCACCAGCTTCTTGGCGAGTCGAAGAGCCTGTGGGCAATCCACGAGGCCACGAGCCTTTAGGAGGTTGTCGATGTAGGGCTTCAGCTCCTCGTCGAAGGCGGCATCATACGTTCCGTAGATGGGCATCGCCGAGCCACACGGTCTTCGCTCGATGGTGGCGAAGGAGATACGAGAGATTGGACCATCGGTTACTACTCTTCGGAAGTAGTCACGGCACTTCTTCGGGGTGCAGCAGGCGTTCCAGTTGAAGCGAACTTTTACCGTTTCGGTGACGGATTGCACGCCCACACGGTCTTGACCGTAATTGCCGAGGTCGAAGGCAAGTTCCATGATGCGGAAGTGCTGGTTGGTCTTGCCTTTGAGAGCATCGAAGAGGTTCAGCTCGTTGATTTTCGCATAGAGGAAATGCTTCTCCGCTTCCTTCATACGTAGGACAAAAGCAGGGTTCGTCATGTCGATGTTCACCTCTTGGATGACGAGGCCCTCGGGACGCTCTCGCTTGTCCTTGTTCGAGCCTTTTCGGTTGCATTCGTCCTTCCATGCTCGCTCACGTTCTCTTTGCTCGGCATCCCTCGCCCTTATATCCGCCATAATATGATTTATCGGCTGGGTGATGCTCTCCTTACCAGAGCCTGTAGGTGCGCAGAGGATGCTCATGAGGGTAGCCTCGTGCTCCACGTTGTCGATGTAGCGGAAGCGTGTGTCGCAGAGGTGGGCGGCAAGGCTTGGGAAGACGGCTTGCGATACGGCTGGCTGGTAGAGGGTTGGGGTTCTGCTTATGAGCAACTTGATAAGCTTCGGAAGCTTGCTTGGCATCTCGTGAATGCGATAGAAGTAAGATTCGGGATTACCGATGTCGCCAAAATCGTCCGTGTCGTAGTTGGCGGCTCTGCCTCGTGTTTGCTCGTCTTGGCAGAGGGAGATTGCCTTGCGAACGATGGTGGGCATTCGGTGGGATTGCTTGCGATTGCAGGCGCTATCTACCGTGGCGAAGGCTCTTGATTTTTCCTCCCCAAAGGTGGGGAGAACCGCCTTTATCCAGTCTCGGTTGTCGTCGCAGAGATAGCGGAGATAACACGATAGCGTGAAGATGAAACTGTTGCGTGAGCCGTGCTGGGGCTCGCCTCCCAATAGCTCCACGAGCTTGTCGGTTATCTGCGAGTAAGGGATTCCGTCGTACTCTGAGGGGAAGTTTTTCTCGGTCTCCATTCCGTCATCGCCTTGATTCCCTCCATCAATGCCGATATGAGCAGCATCAGAACCATCATGATTAGTAGGTTGGGCATACTCAGCAGGAGAGCCAGGAGGAACAGTAGGATTGCCACTGTTGCCCGAAAGTCGATTGTCTTTGTCGTTAGTGTCATTGTTGTTTTGATTGTTGATAGTTGAATGTTGGTTGTTGGGTTGTGAGGGGGCATTCTTCGCTCGCGAAGAAAAATCCGTGAGATCCGTGGAATCCGTGTGCGGCATAACCTTCGCTTGCGAAGAAAAATCTGTGTTCATCTGCGAAATCTGTGGGAGATTACTTCTGTCCTTGAAGAGTTCCGTTTCGTTGATGTAGAGGATATACTCTTCTGGCACGATGAAGGAAGGTCTCGCCAAGTCCTTCACGCAAACATCATACTCCGCATCCTCCAGTTGCTCCGACATCCACTTCTGCGCCTGAGCCAAGTCCATGCCGTCGGGGATGACGAAGATGAGTCGCAAGCCCTCCATGCTCGGAGTGACATGCACGAGTAAGATTCTCTCCAAGACCGCAGGGTTCTTCACTCTCAGCTCTTCACTCTTCTCCTCCCAATATACCTTGGGATTTGGGATGTGGTCTTTGTCGTAGATGCTCAGTCCGCTCGGAATGGCGTCGGCGTTGAGTCGGCGACCGTTCTTGAATGTGGCGTGGGGCGTGAGGA
>CAVKXW010000334.1:0-2506 GCA_963660215.1 Bacteroidaceae bacterium
AGTGATTGATATACAGTGGTTAATAGTGCAAATAAATGTTATATTTAGCGTAAACCTTACTTCTTTTCTTTGTTTATCCGAATTTTATTGTAAATTTGCAGTAAAATTCGATTAGAGAATGATGGCAACGTATGTAAATAGGGCAGTTTATCTGCAAAAGCTGATAAATCGGCGAGACAATGGTGAGGTGAAAATCATCACTGGTACTCGTCGGTGTGGCAAGTCATGGCTCTTGAAAAAGGTGTATTTTGACTATTTGGTAAACCAAGGTGTGCCAAAAGACAATATTGTATCGGTCTCGTTTGATATGGACGAGGATGTTGATGGGCAAGACTTGACTGACCCGATGGTGCTCAAAAAGTATCTTTATTCCAGAATTACTACTGAGGATGAGAACTTCTATGTGTTCTTGGATGAAATACAAATGGTAGAGGGCTTTGAGCGCATTGTGAACGGATTGAATGCTCATGACAATGTGGATGTTTATATCACTGGTAGTAACTCCAAGTTTTTGTCGAGCGACATCAACACTATATTCCGAGGGCGTGGTGATGAGGTGAGGGTTTATCCGTTTTCTTTCAAGGAATTCAGTACGGATAGGAATGAACCGATTAGCGAACTTTGGAAGGAATACTATACGTATGGTGGAATGCCTGCTCTTCGCAATCAGCCAACACCAGAGCAAAAGGTCAGTTATCTGCAACGCCTTTGGCAGAAGACTTACCTTGATGATGTGGTGGATAGAAATGGCATCAAGAATCGTATGGCATTGGAGAGCATCGTGGATGCCTTGTGCTCAACTATCGGCTCGCTTACCAATCCCAACAAAATCCGTAATACTTTGGATAGCGTTCAACATGTGAAGGTGGATATTGAGACGGTGATGTCGTATATGCAATGCTTGGAGAATGCTTTCTTGTTCGAGGGCTCTCGCCGCTACAATGTGAAGGGGCGGAAGTATTACGAGAGCATCAAGAAGTGTTATGTGGTGGATGTTGGCTTGCGTAATGCTCGTCTCAATTTTCGCCAGCAAGAAGTAACTCATATCATGGAGAATGTCATCTATAATGAGTTGCGAATCCGTGGCTATGTGGTGGATGTTGGTGTGGTGGAAAGCCGAGTGATGCGAGATGGAAAGAGTACCTATCAGCAGTTGGAGATAGATTTCATAGCCACGAATGGACTTGACAAGTATTACATCCAGTCGGCGTATGCCTTGCCTACCGACGAGAAGCGTGAACAAGAATTGGCTTCTTTGAAGAAGATAGACGATTCTTTTCGAAAGATAATCATCGTGGGTGAGGATATTGCCACCTATATGGATGAGAATGGATATATCTTCATGGGATTGTTCCAGTTCTTGAAGAATGAGAAGGTAATAGAGTAAGGAAATTAAAACAATGACGTATATGAAGAAAATGGTATATTGGCTATTGGCGGCGATGGTGCTGACCTTTGGCAGTTGCAAGGAGAATTACTCGCAGGGTGAGAAAGTAGGCAACTTGATAGAGTTTACCAAGAAAGGTGTGATGTGGGAGACTTGGGAGGGTAGTCTCAACATGACTCAGACGGGTATGAACACCAGTGGTGCTCCTTTCTATTTCAGCTTCGACAAGGACAGAACCGACCAAGACTCCCTCATCAATCTGATGAAGCAAGCCCAAGTAGAGGGATGGAAGTTGAAAATCCGCTACCATGAGGTATGGGGCCTCGTGAATGTATTGAACAACCGTGGCGAGACCGATTACTTCGTGGATGATGTAACCGTGCTCGACAAGGACTTCGCCAACCCTTTGAAGAGAATGGGTGCCAAGGAAGGAGGCAGGGTAGTGGATACCGTCTTCGTGGTGATAGACAAGAATGAATTGTTGAGGAGAAAGAAATGACAGAGATTATTGTGATAATGAATTTATCAGACATTGTCTGACAAATTCAAAAATGGAGAATAAAGTGAGAAGGCAGTCTCCAAGATGTAACTTAGGAATCAGCCTTCTCTTGCGTTTCTCTTATTTCACTTCTGTCAACTTACCAGTCACGGAATCAATGATATATCCATGCAGGTTCACATCCTTAGGCACCAAGGGGTGATTGCGGATGGTGCTGACGGTGTTTCTCACCGAATCCTCCGTGTCATGGAAACCTTCCAACCAATGGTCGAGGTCGATGCCACAAAGTCCGATGGTGTCGATGACATCTTGATGGATGCCACGTTGTAACATCAGCTCTTTCATTTGTGCTCCATTCATGTGGCAAGCACCACAGTTGGAGTGGGCGATAACCATGATTTCCTCTACGCCCAACTCATAGATGGCAACCAAGAGACTGCGCATGGCAGAGTCGAAAGGACTGATAACCAGTCCGCCTGCGTTCTTGATGAGTTTGGCATCTCCATTCTTCAAGCCCAATGCAGCAGGTAGGAGTTCTGTCAGTCTGGTGTCCATACATGAGAGGATGGCGAGCTTCTTGTCTGGGTATTTGCTCGTGAGATACTTCTCGTAATCCTTGT
>CAVKXW010000335.1:0-2506 GCA_963660215.1 Bacteroidaceae bacterium
GTAACCATCCGAAACAAGCCGACTTGTAGCGGTCTTCTCAAATTCTGAACTTTGCACGAAAAATTGCAATGTTCAATCTTAACGAAAACAACAGAATTGTGATGTCGCAGAATCCGACGGATATGCGCGTTGGCGTGAACGGTATGTGCGGCTGTGTGAGAAGAGTTGGATTGGATCCGACAAACGGTGACGTGTATATCTTTGTCGGACGTACACGTAAAGTGATGAAACTCCTGCACTGGGAGCGTGGTGGCTATGTGATGTACTACAAACGTCTCGAGCAGGGGCGTTTCCATCCGCGCATTTTCATGAAAAACGGTATTGGTTTCCGGTCAATGCGCTGGGATGAACTGGTTCTATTGATGGAAGGCATCTCTCCTCGTGTTGCGCGTCGGAAGAGATATGAGCATAGGTCGGACAACAATGTGAAAGATACTGAAAACGGTGATAATAAGTGCACAAAAAATTGGCTAAACCGTTGATTTTTCGTATCTTTGGAGTATGGAAGCCAAACAGACATACGAAGAGTTGGTTGCTGAAATCACGACGTTGAAGCAACGCATTGCCTACCTGGAGCGCATGCTTTACGGTTCGAAATCCGACCGAATAAAAAAGGGGACGGTTCCCGACGGCCAACTCAGCCTGTTTGACGATTTTTTCAAGAAAGCCATCGACGAGAATGCCGCCAAGATTGAAGTGGCGGCCAAAGAAATAGAGGAGGCTGCGGAGAAGCGCCGCAAAGCGGCTCGCAAAAAATCCAAGCCTCCTTCAAAATACCAGTATGCCGGACTTGAAGAACGTATTACGCTAATGATGCCCGAAGGTGTCGACGCAGCCGATTGTGATGTCATAGGTAAGGACGTGACCCGTATTCTTCACCGCGAACCCGCCAAATTATGGGTAGAGGTGATTGAACGTCCGATTCTGCGTCTAAAGGCCGACAAGCAGTTGCCCAATCCCCACATCTATCAGGCAAAAGCGCCGTCAGCCGTGATAGGCGGCAATCATATCGGTGCCGACATGCTTGCCAAAATAGTGATAGACAAATACCGCTACCACTTGCCGGAATACCGTCAGGTAAAACAATACGCCGACCTCGGAGTGAGGCTGCCAGTATCCACCATCAACGACTGGATACACCGGACGGCAGACAAGCTGGAACCCTTATACGAGGCATTGCGCAAGGATATCCTTTCGGGTGACTACCTGCAAATTGACGAGGTGCCATGGCGCATCGCGGATTGTCAAGGCCAAAGCAGAAAAGGATATGCCTGGCAGTTTCTCGACAGCCGACCGCAAAGCCACGGACTGTATTTCCTCTATCTCAACGGCACAAGGGCCGGGACGGTGCCCCGAGCGGAGCTGCGCAACTTCCATGGCGCGATACAGACCGACGGCTATGCCGTGTACGATTATTTTGAGGAACAAAGCAATGTGACCCTGTTGGGTTGCATGGCCCACGTGCGTCGCAAATTCTGTGATGCCCAAATCTCACATCCTGAATTGGCCGCGCAGGCAATAAAATGGATAGAACTACTGTATACCATTGAGGCAAACCTCCGCCACAGTGGTGCCACGACCGAAGAAATAGCCGCAGAGCGTACGGCAAAGGCATTGCCTATAATGGACGCCATGGAGAAGTGGATGATGGCAGTACACACCCAGTGCACCCCGTCCGATCCTATGGGCAAAGCCATTGATTATGCTTATAAACTATGGCCTAGGCTTCGCCGATATGCGCTCGACGGCCGCTATCACATCGACAACAACGCCGTAGAACGCAACCAGCGTCCATCGGTACTCGGACGCAAAAACTACCTTTTCAGTAAAAACGACAATGGTGCGGTAGACAACGCCATCTTCTATTCCTTGATAGAAACCTGCGACATTGTTGAAGTAAATCCGTTGGAATGGCTCACCTATGCGTTGGACAACCTAAACGACAATACACCACCAGAAGAAATCACAAGCATGTTGCCATATTACTACAAAAAATCCCGCAAATAACCATGCGGGATTTTTTTGTAATGACCAAGTCGGCTTTTTTCGGATGGTTACGTGGAGTCACAATAGTGGCTCTGCCCTCTATACCCCCTGCCCGCAGAGCAAAAAGCGCCGCCCGCAGTCGTTTGCGGACGGCGCTTTGCCGGTAAGGTATGCGTGTGCCTCTGGTCAGCAGAGGTATGATTTCAGCAATTCGCTCTTTTGGCCTTTGAGGCGGCGTATGGCTTTCTCTTTGATTTGGCGCACACGCTCGCGGGTCAAGTCAAACTTGGCGCCTATCTCCTCAAGTGTCAGCTCTTGGCATCCGATGCCGAAAAACATTTTCAGAATCTCACGCTCGCGCGGGTCAAGAAGGCTGAGCACGCGGTTCACTTCTTTGGCAAGCGATTCTTGTGTGAGTGTCTGGTCGGTCGACGGAGTGTCCTCGTTGGGCATCACATCGAGCAGACTGTTGCTCTCGTCTTCCGAGAACGGGGCATCGACCGACACTTGGCGGCCGGTA
>CAVKXW010000336.1:0-2505 GCA_963660215.1 Bacteroidaceae bacterium
AGTTTCCTTACAATCTATTCTTCTCCGCATTACCAGCACCAGTACCCTTGTACTTGCTCTTGGTGGCATTGAAGTTATAGGAGATACTCATACCTACCATACGATAATAGCCATAGTTATCCTTTGTGCTTATGACATGACTGCCATACATCGTCCACTTCTCCTTGGATGTGCGAAACAGGTCGTTGGCAAACAGAGCGATTTCCAAAGACTGATGGCACAATGACTGGCTAAGCCTAACATCCACTTGACTGTATGGTTTGCAGTATTGAAGATTATCATAATCCACCGTACGGTACTTCATGTTGAGAAACGCTTTCAACGAAGGAGTTATCGTAAAACGGTTATTGAATACGAAACGAAAACTCGGACGGCTCGAAGGTGCTGTTATATCGTATCCGTCCAAACACAGGAAAGACTGATTGAAATCAATCTCCAACATCGGATTGTACCAGCCGAATCTTGGCGATGCCACCACGGAGGCATATACTTCCTGCTGATTTTTGTAATTCATAAAGCGAGAGATAGCGATGTCCTTGCCCTCATATAACGAGGAATTCCAGATGAGCGGCTTGTCCCGATAATCGAAACCAGCATTGACAGACAACCAGTCATAGACAAGATTGAAGTCTATGTTATTGATGATGCTCGGACGAAGATAAGGGTTGCCTCCTTCATAACTGTAACGGTTGTCATACTGCACCTCATTGCGAAGACTGTTATAACTTGGTCTTCTTGTCTTACAAGTATAGGCAAGGTTAAGATTCCACTTGCCCTTATTCCAAGCCAAGGAAGCAGAAGGAAACCAATCGGAATATCGCCGACTCGGCTCTTCCTCCCTTCTTCCAGCAGAATAGTAGTCCGCTATTATGTGTTCATATCTAACTCCTGTCCGAAAGGAAAAATCACCCAATGGCAAGGCGTATTCCACAAATCCAGCCACATTTTTCTCCAATATCTTCGTGCTCGCATCTTCCACATATCCCTCTTCGTTGGCATACTCTCCAAGCATTTGCGAGGAAGTGAACTCAGAGCCAAAACTCAGTGTTCCCTTCCATATCGGATAGGTCAGAATCAGCTTGCCTGCCCACATTTTGCTATGTTGACGATTACGAGTATGCACATCACGACTTTCGATGTCCAAACTGTTTTCCTGAGTCATCATATCCCTTCCTTGCTTCCTCCAGAGATAGGTTGCATTGAAATCCACTCCAAGTTTTCCTATCTTTCCTATGTAATAAGCATTCAAGTCATGCACTGGACTAAACAACATATTGTATTTCGAAGCCATATCAACATAAGCCACTTGCTGCCCATTCTCTGAGATTCGTTGATATGCGTCAGTCGCAGTACCTGTTACCGTACCTAGATATTGCCAATCATAAGACAAGCCAAGCGCATTGTCCGTATCAAAGGAATAAGCGAAGCCTGTCTTTGCACCAGAACCCTTAAAACGATTTTTCCACTGGGCATGTTGCTCAACATATATATTCTGTGAACCTCTTATCTCTTTCGCAAACATATTGTCATCTCCACCCGGCCAAGAAGCTCCCCACACATTGCCAAATATTTCCAAATGTTTTGTGCGATAAGTAGAAGACAATATTTGTGATGTTCCCCACCACTTGTTGTTCGTTACCGTAGCATAGCCTTCGCCACTCCATCCCTCACCTTGCTTGTTCAGTGTCTTGATACGGATAACGGATGATACCGTAGCATCATATTGATTGCCAGGAGAAGTGATGATTTCCACATTCTTGATGTCATCAGATTTGAGTCTTTTGAGTTCCTCTGCATCTCTCACCTGTCGATTGTTGACATAGATGAGTGGCTGTCCCTTGGCAAACACACTAACCGTTCCATCAGAAGCGACATCCACTCTCGGCATTTCTCGCAACACATCCGTTGCCGTTCCCACTTTGCTCAACTCTGAGTTTTGAATGTCCACGACTATACCATCATGCCCCATCTTGATATGATGGCGCATCGCCTTCACTTGCACTCCTGCCAAATGCACAGTATTTTCCTTCAAGGTAATCGCACCTATCTTGCCTACATCATAGGCATGATAAGCCGTATGATACCCCACGCAACTCACCTTGACGATTGCCTTTCTCGTCTCGCAAGGTATCACAAACTGCCCGTTCTCATTCGTTACTCCACCAGTAATAAAGCTAGAATCTCGGACATTGAGCAGAGCGACATTGGCGAAATCGACAGGGCGATGGTGAGTGTCCACGATACGACCAATCATCTTGGTAGGTGCTTTCTGGGTGCATTCCACCACAAGAACGTTATCCACCTGCGTCATCTTGATAGGATAAAAGCCTATCAACTGCTGGATGGCATCGGGAACGCTCTGGTTTCGGATGCTCTTCGTTACCTTGAAGTCCTCCAACTCATTATACACAAAGTTGATGGCATACTTCTCCTGTGCGGCATTCAAGTCCTTCAATGCCGCAGAGAATGACACATTATTATATTGTCGGGTGATGCGTTGGGCTA
>CAVKXW010000337.1:0-2476 GCA_963660215.1 Bacteroidaceae bacterium
GAGGCCGCACCTCAGTAACCCCATGTGCAGCGTAGCGGAACGTGGGGAGTTTGTAAGCTTTGCGCCATATATCGGCGTCGAAGATGCCGCACAGAAGTGGAACATATATAATATTATGGCGAAGAAAGCCATTTCCATTCTTGTACGGCATCTTCGAAGCCGATGTTTTCATCCACCTACACACAACCCCATGTTCCGCTACGCTGCACATGGGGTTACTGAGATGCGGCCTCTTCGAGGCCAACAGTGCGATTTAATTTGATTTGTCATTGTCAAATCACAATCATGCACAAAGCAAAAGCAAATCCACACCGTTTTACAGACGAAAATATGGATGAAACGGGTGGAAAAGTATGCTTTTAACCCAAGTTTGACCCCTACCAACAAATTTCAATGAATTTTCAAGGGTTGCTTCGGTGTAAATGTTTGATTTTCAATGATGGCGTTCTGGGGAACACGTTTGTAGTACACAGAAGTCTTGGCGGAAAGTATTATCTTTGCCCCACAATGAACTTCATGTCACAATTACGATATAACCCGAAGACCAAGAAAGATGAATGGTACTACCGCATCAAGGAGTCTTACCGTGACCAGACAGGCCGCCCCCGTAATCGTGTCATGTTGAATGTAGGCTTCATCGCGGAGCCGCACCGTCCGGAGGACATACGCGATATCGGCAAGTGTCTGACCTACAAGCACTGCCACCAAAACCAGAAAGACCTTTTTGAAGGTCCGTTTGCCCGCTACAACGATTTCGTCCGCAGAAAGACCGAAGAGTTTTGGACGGAGATGGTCAACAACGGTAGCATCGATGCTGTAAAAGAGGATATCAAACAGTCGTATGAAAAGGCAAAACGGTTGGTGGATGTAGACACCGTCAAACATACTGACGCCCGGGAAATCGGTGCGGAATGGATATGCCTTCAGGCCATACGCGAGCTTGAGATAGACAAGTTCCTTGAAAAGCAGGGATGGAGCGAAGTGAAGATAAATACGGCACTGGCTCACCTTATCACACGCACGGTCTATTCCCCATCGGAATTGAAATCGATGCGCATCATGGAAGAGAATTCTGCAGTCTGCGAATTGGTCAGCGGCAAGCAGGACTGGAGACCCAGTTACAAGAGCATATATAATGTGGCTCCATCTTTGTATGAATTGAAAGAGCAACTGGAATCACATCTGTGCCGCAAGACGGACAACCTGTTCAACATAACCAACCGCATAGCCATCTTCGACCTGACCAACTTCTATTTTGAAGGGCGCAAGGACGGCAGTAAAAAGGCGCAGTTCGGGCGTTCGAAGGAAAAGCGTACCGACTGCAAGCTGCTTGTACTCGCGCTTTGCATCAACAAGGAAGGTTTCATACGTTATTCCTCCATCCTTGCCGGCAACACGGCTGACCCGAACTCCCTTCCCGACATGGTGGACACACTGCACGCAAAGACACGTGTCCCGAATGACCCGAAGGACAAGGTGCTGGTGTGCTTGGATGCAGGCATTGCAACGGAAGACAACCTTCAGAAGATAAAGGAGAAAGGATACAACTACCTGTGCGTCAGCCGTCGGAGACTCACTGATTACGAAATTGCCCCTGATGCGAAGACGGTCACCGTACATGACTGCAAGAAGCAACCGATAAAGCTCACTCAGGTGAAACATGAAGAGAACGGCGACTATTATCTCGAAATAAAATCTCCAGCCAAGCAACTCAAGGAAGAATCAATGAACCGCAATTTCAAGAAACGCTTTGAAGAAGAACTTGAGAAGATAAAGAAGTCGTTGGGGACAAAGCACGGCACAAAGAGATACGAGATAGTCATCGAACGAGTCGGCAGGGCAAGGCAGAAATATCCGTCAATCGCAAAATACTATGCCATAGATTACACGCCGGACAACGAAGACAAGCCGAAGAACATGGCCGATATAGCCTGGCGGATAGCAGTGCCGGAGAATGTTGACAAAGACAGCGGCATCTACTTCCTGCGCACAAATGTGGCGACATTTGACGAGAAGACAACGTGGAACTACTATAATCTGACAAGAGAGATAGAAAGCACCAACCGACAGCTGAAGACCGACCTCAATCTGCGTCCCATACACCATCAAAAGGATGACAGGTCAGACGCCCATCTGTTCTTCGGACTGCTGGCATACTGGGTGGTGAACACTATACGCTATCGTCTGAAGCAGTCCGGAGTGACGCACTATTGGTCGGAAATCGTCCGCATGATGTCCACACAAAAGGCAATAACCACGGAAGCAACCAACGCATTGGGCGAGAAAGTTCATTTGCGGCAGTGCAGTGAACCGACTAAAGCAGCTACCGATATTTACGAACGACTAAAATACAAGAAAATGCCATTCAGAAAAATCAAGATCGACAAAATCTGTAGTACACAGTAACGCAACCGATAATTGCTAAACTGCTGATACTGCAATAAAAACAAGATTAAAGGGGCAAAGTTGGGTTAAC
>CAVKXW010000338.1:0-2472 GCA_963660215.1 Bacteroidaceae bacterium
ATGATTGCTAATTTAGTATATCATTGCCACACGCTTTTGCAGGTGACCCGAAAAAACTGATAGATAATGTGGAGAACGACCGTAGTTATAGTTCAGAGCCTTATGGTAATTTCATTGACTATTTACGGGTGAAGACAACCATCGAGGACAAGCGTGCCATCATCAAGGATGTGGAGCGTCGTGTCAAGGAGGTGGTGAATCGGGAGGACAATAATCCATATAGCGACTTCCGCAACTTCAGTGATACAGAGCGAGAACTCTTGGATGATTTACTCGGCATTCGTGAGGTGACGCTCGACGAGATGATGCTTCATCCTACCGAGTTTGAAATCAAACGATTGGTGGCTCTGAACGAAAAGCTCTATAAGTTGACCGAAGAGTGTTATGAGCAATGCCGTAATCTTTGGCGCACGCTCTATCATTCTCCTTACAAGGTAGATGACAGGTACGACTATTGGTTGGAAGGCGTGTTGCGTTATGAGTATGCCGACAAAGACTCAGTGTTGCATCTGGAGAATGATGACTATTATGGTTCCGACTTCGACTATATGATTCATCTTACCGATGAGTTGATTGGCTCGGCTGGCAACAAGATGGATAGCATTGTAAATGGCACTTGTGCCAATTTCTTCCAAACAGAGGAAGAGGCTATGAAGGATTTGACCAACACCTTGGATGATGGTGTGTCGTGGGCGGAAGGCTATCTGCACAACAAGGTGTACGACAAGTATTGCATTTGTTATGCGATGCATGCCCTGCATACTCACATGCCTTGGTGCTTGCCTGATATTCTTCGTATGGATGACTTTACCGTCAATGTAAAATTGGAATATGAGCGCAATGTATCCGAACAGCGAGACATTCATTATCCTGATGAACCCGATAACGAACGGCCTTGGCCAAAGGGTGTGCCTTGCTTGGGAAGGTAGAACTTTAATTTTGTGAATATTTTGAAGTAAAAATCAAAGATTATTCTAAGTTTCCTTGTGGGTCTCAAAAAGTTTGATTACCTTTGCGGAATTATCTTTTAAATCTGTGAGTTATGGCGCAAGAAGTCGAAAATAAAACTGTTGATGTCTCGTTGAGCGGGTTTATCAATGAAGTAAAGAGTATAATCAATGCTGCGCGAGCAAATGCTGTGCGCAGTGTTGATTTCTGTCGTGTGCAAATGTATTGGTCTATCGGAAAACGTATTTTCGAGAAAGAGCAACAAGGTAAGGAACGTGCTGAGTATGGTAAGTACTTGATTCGCAATCTTGCGAAGGGGATAGAGCCTGAGTATGGTAGTGGATTTAGTGAGCGACAATTGAAGTTTTGTCGTCAGTTTTATATGACTTATCCAATTGGGAACGCACTGCGTTCCCAATTGAATTGGTCGCAATATAGAATGCTGATTCAAATACCAGATCCAGATAAGCGTGAGTATTATGAGTTGGAGGCAGTGAATGAGTGTTGGACAGGTCGTCAACTTGAACGCCAAATCAATTCTATGCTTTATGAGCGTTTGCTGCTGAGCAATGACAAGGAGTCGGTCTTGGCTGTGGCTCGAAAGGAACGTGTGCCTGAAACACCTCAAGAAATCATCAAAGACCCGATGGTCTTGGAGTTCTTAGGTTTGGAAAAGAAGGCTTCTTATTATGAGAAAGACTTGGAGGGGGCAATCATTACCCATTTATCTGATTTCCTTTTGGAGATGGGAAAAGGCTTCTCTTTTGTGGCGCGTCAGAAAAGATTATTGGTGGAGGATGATGAGTATTTCGTAGATTTGGTCTTTTACAATCGCCTGTTACGGTCGTTCGTTATTTTTGAAATCAAAGATCATAAACTGACCCACCAAGACTTGGGACAGCTTCAACTGTACGTCAACTATTATGATAGATATGAGAAATTGCCTGAGGAGAATCCTACTATCGGTATCTTGCTTTGCACGGCAAAGAATGATACAGCAGTGAAGTTGGCTTTACCAGAGGACAATAAGACTATTCTCGCAAGCCAATACCAACTCTATCTTCCTACTACGGAACAGTTGTTGAAGGAGATAGAAGAGGTGAAGAAATTGGCAGGAATGAAATAATTTTATAAAAAGAAGTAGATTATGAAGTTAGCAGAAGCATTGAGCATCAGAGCCGACCTGCAGAAAAGAGTGGCTCAGTTGAAAGAGCGTATCAAGGAGAGTGCCAAAGTACAGGAGGGCGACGAGCCTTGCGACAACGTAGAGGAGTTGTGCAAGGAACTGGACGAGACACTTGTTCAGTTGGAAGACTTGATTTATCGCATCAACATTACCAACGTTCAGATGGCTTCGGACGGCGTATCCTTGACTCGTCTGATAGCTAAGAGAGATGTTTTGTCTATGCGTGTCAAGGCACTGAAAGAGGTGGTAAACTACGTAGCTGCCAACGACACTCGCTTTGGTAGAAACGAACTGAAATATGTTCGAACCATCGACGTAAACACCCTTCGTAAGGAGGC
>CAVKXW010000339.1:0-2471 GCA_963660215.1 Bacteroidaceae bacterium
GCCAATGGTCTTCTTGATATTCATATTCGTATTCTTTGATGTTGATGTTTACTTGTTCTTGGTCTCTTTGCCATTTATCAAGTACACAAAGGTTCCGTACTTAAGCTTTACTTTGTTCTTTTTGATAGCCTTGCCTATGGCATTGGTGGTTTTCTGGTAGGCATTCTGCACAGTCTGCATGCCCCATTGCGAGAAACTGCTGCCTGTGTTGGTGGTGTTCATGTCCACATTGCCAGTCACGGCACCGCTTGCCACATCCTTGCTGGTCTCACGGAACTGGCTGCTTGGCACATACAAGCCTTCCATGCCGTCAGTATCGTAGATGGAGAGGTTGATTTTCACTATCTCGTCATCCACCAGCACGCTCTTCACCGTTCCTTTCACTCGTTGCGAGCCAAATCCGCTCATGATGGCATACAGGTATGCGCCTTTCTTCACCACCATCTCACCGATTTCCACATCATCAAGCAGTCGCAAACGGACACGACTTCCGTCCATTGCCTTGATGTTCTCGTCAATGATAGCCTTGATGAGTGTCGGCTCTTTCTCGTTTACTGCCAAGGTGTTGAAGTAATCGGATGAGGTCTTCACTTTTTTCACCACTTCGCTTGGCTTGTCGTTCCCGTCCACTTCCTTTCGTGCATTCTCGTTCACCTTGATTTTGCCTTCGATGTTGATGCCACCATTGGCAGTTGCTGTTTCATCTGATGATGTAGCTGTAGCCGAAGAATTTGCTTGCGTGGCTTGTTGCCCTTTCAGTCTTGCTTCGGCAAGAGCCTTGTTCAACTCCGCCAACGCTTCATTCTCTCTTTGTCGCTCATGGGCTTCTTGCGCTTCTCTCGTTTTCTCCAGTTCAGCCTGCCTCTTGGCTTCGGCATCCAACTGTTGCAGTTCTGCATCCGAATACTTGCTTTGGTATTCCTCCTTTTCTTGCTCATTGTCTCGGTCTATATTCTCCACGGCACTATGGTCTTCAATCTTGCCGTAGGCGTTCAACATGTTCTCATACTTGCCTCCGATGCCGTCACCGCCCTTGATGTGGGCTTGCGGCAGGTTCGGGTTCAGATATTCCGTGGTCTGCATATTGGCATCCTGCTTCTCCGCCACCTTGGTATCAAAGAGGTCGAAGATAAAATAGGATGCACCGAGCAGCGGAAGATAGACAATCGCAGGTAGCATGTACTTGGGTTGTCTGAAATTGATTTTCTCTGTCAGCTTCATCGTTGTTTGTCGTTTTGAGGATGTTGGACATCCTCGTTGGTTCTTACTATGTTTTTGGCGTTCCCCATATTCCTATGGCGAGCCTTTATCAGTGAATCCTGCCGTTCCGTGGCAGTCCGTCGCTCGCCTTGATAGTGGTAAGCCCTTGCCATACGGTAGATGTTGATACTAAAACTGATACCCACAAACCCGAACACGATGACCAGGAACATGGTCTTGTGCAAGTCTGCGAACCGTTGCACATGGGCTGCCGCCTTGTCTATTCGGCACATCTTGGCAAACTTTCGCCCTGCTCTCACATCTCGCTCATAACGTTCCTTGTATTTCGGGTCGTCCTTGTCTGGCATCTTCTCACCAATGAGCATCTGCTTAAATCCTTTTGTGTTCATCGTTTTTTACCTTTTTACTTTTTTACCTTTAATAGTTCGACTTCGTTTTCTGGTCGATGTCCTTGTTTAGCAAGGTTCGCCAGTTCACTATCAGCAATCCATGTGGGTTGTTGTCCGTTCTCGGCACACGCTTCAGTTGTCCTGCTGTCACTAGTTCACGAGTCAGCACATTGGTTCTGCGCTCAATGCGCTGTCTGCCATAGTAGGTGAACTCCATTTTCTCCTTGTTGAACTTGATGCTGTCACAGAAGATACTGAACACGGCACTCGTTCCCATGATGTTGGAGTAGAAGCCCTTTTCCTTCAGCGTATTGTACTGCGCCAGTCCAGTCTCGTCCACCAAGTACATGGCTTTCTCCATCGTGTATTTGATGTACTTGTCATCGGGTGCCAACGTGAAGAAATAGTGGTGGAACATCTCGATATGGCTCTTTGCTTCCACATCCAATGTCTCGTCCATGGTCGTGCGCTGCACCAAAATAGGAACATTGCCGTCCAACACATAGATTTTGTTCTGCGCATCCACCACCATGTTCTTTGCCGTCCAGATGCTACTGATGCTTATCAGTACGCATCCAACCAGAAATAGGCTACAGATGATAGTCACCAACTTCACCTTATTCTCTAAATTTTTGATTACCATTGCTATTTCGTTTTTTACTCTTTTACCTTTTTACCCTTTTACCTTTAATGAACGACATGGGCAAGTGTTCCCTGTGCCGACATTTTGGCTTGCTGTGCCACACCCTCACCGAAGTTTCTTGTGGAGAATGCGGTGTCGCCCTCAGGTATCATCCATGCAGCCAAGTCTGGAACCAAGTTCAGACACTTCAATGCCACGATGCTTGCTGCCATCAGATA
>CAVKXW010000340.1:0-2465 GCA_963660215.1 Bacteroidaceae bacterium
CTCCACTTGGTGCCTATCACGTCTATCGTGTCCTGCAAGGATTGGAAATCTAAGTTGCATTTATTATCCATATTGATGTTGTTTTGTAATTTGGTTACAAAAGTATATCAATAATATCGATAATCCAAATATATGCCCAATATTTTATGACTTTTTAGTTGTTTTCTGTCTAAATGTAGCAGAAAATCAAATTGAAGTACTCTTTTTATGAGATAATTCCTCCAAACAAAGACATGCTTGAACCCTCTACTGGCTCAATGCCGAGGGGGCGACGATACCGATCTAATGAAAGCATCGTCATCGCCAAGATAAAGGGCAACGACCTGAAGATAGCCATCAAGTAATATTTGCGTAGATTTTGAGGTTGCAAATTTGTGACTTCAAAACCTCTTCAAGGTTCCAATTTGGCTCCTTGGATATTTTTAGATAATAATCTTTTTCGAACAAGAAAGATAAATGCCAATGGTTGGAAGACGTTGCCGTTTTTGTTTTAAAAGGTTAAAATCTAGAAGAAAAACACTAAAAAGCTTGTGCAATCCTCGAAAATGTGTAATTTTGCATCGTTGAAAATCTCGAAAATGTGTAAAAACGAGGTTTCCTAAATCTCGAAAATGTGTAAAGCGTCAATCGTATGAAAAGAAAAATATATCAACAACTGCTTGATTGGAAGCAAGATAGGCGAGGCGATGTAGCTCTGTTGATTGAGGGTGCACGACGCATCGGAAAAAGTTATATCGTGGAGGAGTTTGCCAAGAACGAGTACGACTCTTATCTTCTTGTGGATTTTAGCAAGGTGAATCCGAAGGTCATCGAGTTCTTCGAGCTATACATGGATGATATAGATATGCTTCTAGACAGTTTGGAGCTATACGGCAAGAAGAAATTGACACCTCGTAAGAGTCATGATGAGGAAGCGCATTCGCTCGTTATATTCGACGAGATACAGTTCTGCCCAAGAGCCAGAGCCGCCATCAAACATTTGGTGGCAGACCATCGTTATGACTATATAGAGACGGGTTCGCTTATCTCCATCAAGAAGAACGTGAAAGGCATCATGCTGCCATCAGAGGAGCATTCCATAGAGATGTTTCCGATGGACTTTGAGGAATTCTTGTGGGCTATAGGCGATGAGATGATGATGCCACATATCAAAAAGCAATTTGAAAAACAGCAACCGATGGGGGCTTTTCATCGTCGAGCTTTAGATTATTTTCGTAAGTATATGATAGTAGGAGGTATGCCACAGGCTGTGCAAACCTACGTGAATACACGAGATTTCGACAAGGTAGACGAGAGAAAACGAGACATTTTGAGCCTTTATCGCAATGATATTCGTAAGTATGCCGATAATCAAGAGACCAAGGTGGCTGCTATTTTTGAGGAGATTCCTGGGCAATTGCAGAAACATGAGAAGAAGTTTAAGTTGGCAGACTTGCAGACGGAGGCTCGTATGCGAGATTATTCCGAAGCATTCTTTTGGCTTTCTGATGCCAAAATCATCAACTGCTGCTATAATTCCACGGAACCAAGCATCGGTTTGAAACTCAATGAGGAGCGAACCACCTTGAAATGCTATATGGGAGATACTGGTTTGTTGATAAGTCATGCGTTTGATGAGAGGGGTATTGTTACGAACGAACTTTATCAGAAGTTGATGTTTGATAAGTTAGAGGTTAACGAGGGAATGCTTGTAGAGAATATCGTGGCCCAGATGTTGAGAGCTGCTGGGCATAAGCTTTATTTCTTTAGCAAGCCTTCTGCTAAGGAGGCAGACGACCGTATGGAGATAGATTTTCTGATTTCTAAGCCTACGATTACGAGTCGCCATAACATCTCTCCGATAGAAGTGAAGTCTGGACAGAAATATACGCTAACCTCGCTTACAAAGTGCATCAAGAAATACGATAAGCAGTTGTCAACTCCTTATGTGCTTCATGACAAGGACTTGAAGGTAGATGGGGGCATCGTATACTTACCGCTGTATATGACCCCGTTGTTATAGTAGCAAGTTAATGGGTGGTAGCTATTTGATAGGCTTGTGTATTGAGATAAGTGCCTTAACACAAGGAAATTTGCAGCAACAATTTAAAACATTAGCTTATGCCAGAAATATTACGAATGTTTGGGCCGCGCTTTTATTTCTATTCTCGTGAGCATGAACCAATCTTGACGATTGCTAAATGGAAAGAGTATTTTGGTACTAGTATAGAAGGAGGTGAAAATGAAGATTAAAAAGATTTGGTTTGCTGATGACCGCTTATACGGCGAGACTGACGACGGAAGAGTTTTGTGGCAATCTTTGCTCTATTATAAGAGGTTAAGAAATGCTACACCAGCCCAGCGTGAAAACTACGAGATGGATGATGAGGGAATCTATTGGGAAGACCTTGACGAGGATGTATCCTTTGAGAGTTTCGAATATGATGACCCTGAGCCAAAGGGAATATCATTATTATTCCTTTCCC
>CAVKXW010000341.1:0-2461 GCA_963660215.1 Bacteroidaceae bacterium
GGGGTGGGCGCTTCTCTTCCATCCCGACCTCTTGCACGGCACGCACCTCGAACACACCATCCGAGAGTACTCCTTCTTCGACTACCGCATCAACGAGGCTCTGCACATGAGCGACGAGGAGCACGACCAGCTCGTCTCCCTGATGCGGCAGATTCAAGCCGAATTACAGAACGGCCACGATGCCTACCAAGACCGCATCGTGGTGAGCCTCATAGAGACCTTGCTCAACTATTGCCAACGGTTCTACGACCGCCAGTTCCTGACCCGAAAGTTGGAGAACAACGACCTCTTGAAGCGTTTCGATGCCCTGCTGAGGGATTACTACGACCAAGAGCGACAATATCAGTTGGGGCTTCCGACGGTGCAATATTGCGCCGACAAGCTCTGCATGAGCGCCAACTACTTCGGCGACCTCATCAAGAAGACCACGGGCGAGACCGCCAGCCAGCATATCCGCAACCACATCATCCAGCTCGCCAAGAACAAGCTTGCCGCAGGCGAAACCATCACCAATGCCGCCTACGACCTGGGCTTCGAGTATCCCCAGCATTTCAGCCGAATGTTTAAGAAATACGCTGGTGTCACGCCTAAGGAGTACATTCTAAACCGAGGAATGTAAGTTTTTGGGCAACAAACAATATAGGCCAGATAGAGCTCAAAGAATCCCATGAAGTAAAAGATGTCGTGTGTTCTTCCTTAACCTCCGTGCTTTGTCCTTATCCCGAATTTGGGTAAATACAGGATTGTCCTTTAGGTTTTCAAGAGAGTCGTCTATCTTATTTGATTCCATCAAAGCTAATTTATTTTTTTAATGCAACTTTAAGAGAATGTTCCCCAACTCTGACAATGACCATAGGGACATCTAGTGTCATCGAAATAGAAGTATTTTTGACAACATCATGCCCTAAAAGCTTTCCGTCAAGGCTATAAACCTTGACAACAGTTCCATCCTTAGCACCAGAAAGCACCAAGGTATTACCTGTGGTCTTTATTTTTATATCATCTTTGCTTACCGTAGATATTCCTGTAGGGTCTATAGGAAGTATCTTGCCAAAATCTTTCCATACATCCGCATTTTTATATGCTTCTAGAGATTCCGCAGGAACATAAAGCACACCCTTGTTCGCCATATCCCAACCTGCAAAAGGATTATACTCCAATGTCGGTAATTTCTTAGCCCTACAAACAACTTCTGTATAGTCTGAGTCAAAGCCTAAAGCCCAGTGAGCTATATATGATAGATTTTCTGGAAGCTCGATATATTTTAGCTTATTGCAACAGAAAAACGTATTTTCTTCTATTCGATTAACTTTGTTTGGAATGACAATAGATTCTATTTGGCTTTGCCAAAAAGCATTTTTCTCAATATATGTTATACTATTAGGAAGCTCTATATGAGTTAGCCCACTATTGGTAAAACATTGTACCCCTATTGTTGTCACAGACAGAGGTATAACAACTTTTTGCAAATTGCTACAGCCTTGAAATGTCCACCCTGGAACTTCTGTTATTCCCGAAGGTATCTCCATCTGTTCCAATTCTGTACAGTTTTCAAAACAATCTTCCCCAAGAGTAAGCAAATCGTTAGGCAAATTGATATTTTTGATATGCTCACAACCATAAAAAGCCGATATGCCTATTGAAGTCACAGAAGACGGAATGCTAATGCTTTCCAAGCAAGAACAACCTCTAAAAGCCTCATATCCTATGGCAGTTACAGGATATGTCTTATTAAAATATCTTACTGTTGAGGGAATGACAACATCTCCTTTGTAATCATCTCTCAATACAGTTGCTGCATTGTCACTAATTTGATATCTGATACCATCGATTACGACACCACCAGTGTAAGCCCCCTCATGACTAACTTTTTGAAAATACTTATCTGTTGCCTCTACCATCCAACAATCTTCAGAACAAGGAGGCATCTGCCAAGTTTTACCATCATCCTTACTTATAATTGGCACTAACAAGAATCTTCCGTTAGGAAAAGAAAACTCAAAATCATGCCATTGTCTCCATTCCAACCCTTGTGTAAAATGTTGTCCTTTCGAAATAGGAGTTACGTTGCCATCTTTATCCATAATGCCAACAGCTACCAATAAGTTATCATCTATAACACTTTCATAATTGTCATACCAAAACTCGATACTTCCAGAAAATGTATCTGTAGCGGAACTTCTTTTCCACTTTTTAATTTTAAGAATGTCAGAACCGCCACTACAGCGAACAAAAAATGGTTTGTCTTTCACAAGACGCTCATCTTTTATACCATTGTCTGGTGTTATTCCGATTGTTAAGTAGTTATAGTAGTTTCCAAAATTCAAGTCTGCATAGAATGAACCTATGTCATCGTTAACATGAAATACCCCTTCTGCATCTACACCATCTATCGTATAATATCCTGCAAAACAAGGACGTTTATTCTTCAATTCATTCAGAATGACAGTATGCAACACAT
>CAVKXW010000342.1:0-2435 GCA_963660215.1 Bacteroidaceae bacterium
GGGTAAGTCAACTCAACTGTGTCAAGAGGTGTTAACTTGGACTGCTGGGGGACAATCCTAAGCGTCTCTTTCTTGGCAAACTCAGACGGGGCTCGATGCCCCTTCTGAGTTTTTATTCGCTGGTGGCATAAACCATAGCGTTCTTTCTTGGCGATGCAAAGATACGACATATTTTTGGGTATAGCCAAAGAATTTCGAGATGGGCATGCTTTTTCAGCTACAGAATTTTGAATCTGTCGTCGAAAGCAATTGCCAGTTGCTGGGCTGTCTGCCCCCAATTTGAAATCGGCATCGTCCACTTTTTCCTGATATTGCGGTATGCCAGCCATACAAGTTTAAAGACAGCATCGTCACTCGGGAATACCCCTTTTGTCTTCGTTACTTTGCGCACCTGGCGGTGGTAGCCCTCAACGGTGTTTGTCGTATAGATTATGCGGCGAATGGCAGCAGTATACTGGAAGTAATGGCTAAGGTTTTCCCATTTGTCTCGCCAAGATTTGATAACAATAGGATACAGCTCGCCCCATTTCTCCTCAAGCTTGTCAAGCGCCAGTTCTGCGGCATCCTTGGTAAGTGCTGCATATACACACTTCAAGTCTGCAAGGAACTCTTTCTGATTCTTGCTTCCCACGTACTTCACAGAGTTGCGTATCTGATGTACAATGCAAAGTTGCACGTCCGTTTCAGGATATACGCTTTTAATCGCGTCAGGGAAGCCTGTGAGGCCATCCACGCAGGCAATCAGAATGTCCTTCACACCACGGTTCTGCAAGTCTGTCAGGACGTTAAGCCAAAAGTTGGCGCCTTCGCTGTGGGATACATACATGCCAAGCAAATCCTTCCGCCCTTCCTGGTCGATGGCGAGCACGTTGTATATCGCACGCGACTCTGAGTATCCCTTCTCGTTGCGAACTTTGTAATGTATCGCATCCATCCAGACTATAGGATAGACCTCATCCAAGCCACGTGATTTCCATGCCTTGATTTCTGGCCATACCTTGTCCGTCATGTTGCTGATCGTCTCCTTGGAAATCCGGGTGCCGTAGTTCTCCTCAAGAAAGGCCTGAATGTCTGACATACTCTGACCGGTAGCATAGAGGCTGATTATCTTGTCTGACAAGCCTTCTGCAAGTATGGTCTGACGCTTCTTTACCACTTCCGGCTCGAAGGAACCGTCGCGGTCACGTGGGGTCTCTACCTCTATCTGACCATATTCAGTCTGCAACGTCTTGTGCATCCTCCCGTTGCGACGGTTCTTGGTGACAGGTTTTGTCTTTTGGAGATGACTATCCATCTCACCTTCCATAGCAGCATTTAGGAAATCTTCCAATACACGGTGGAATGCTCCTTCCTTACCGAACAGCGGAGTGCCGTTCTTAAACTGTTCTCTGGCAGCTGCCAGCATCTGATTGTACTCTTCTTGTGTCATTGTACTTTGTCTTTTTCTGCAGGTAATAACGCAGAGGTGGAACTTTTATTTTCTTTGTACTTGACACAGTTGAGATGATAGCCTCACTTGTCGCATCCACTGGACGGTTAGACCGTCAAGTTGTATGGTCGCTTTTGGCGCAACCAAGACTTCCGAAGCAACATCTGCAACAAGCAGTTACTCCACAGACGAATCTATCATTTACGGCCAATGGTGTGACATTTGAAATGGTTGTTGTGGAAGGCGGTACTTTTACAATGGGAGCCACCAAGGAACAAGGCGAAGATGCTTACGAAGACGAAAAAAAACTCCATCTAGTAACTCTCAGTAAGTATGCCGTCGGGAAACATGAAGTGACTCAAGCATTGTGGGAAGCTGTGATGGGAAGCAATCCCTCATGTGATAAAGGCGACAATCTTCCAGTCCAAAGTGTTTCTTGGGATGAATGTCAAGAATTTATTAAAAGATTGAACAGGTTTACGAACAAGAAATTCCGCTTTCTTACAGAAGCAGAATGGGAGTTTGCTGCCCGAGGTGGAAATAAGAGCAAAGGCTATAAATACAGTGGCAGTAACAATCCGGATGAAGTGGCATGGCATAGCGGCAATAGCGATGGCACGCCACACGATGTAGGTTCAAAGAAACCCAATGAACTTGGTATCTATGATATGAGTGGCAATGTGTGCGAATGGTGCAAAGACTGGGGAGGATATTATCCTTATTGGGCAGTATCAAATCCTGCCGGACCTTCATATGGGACATTTCGTGTGGTGCGTGGTGGAAGCTGTTGCTTCGATGTAGAGAGTTGCCGCGTATCAAGCCGCAGCATGTATGGACCTTTCAAAGGAGTTCCCTGCATCGGGCTTCGCCTTGGACTTTCCAAGTTTTAAGGTTTCAACAAATGATAGAACCCTATCATTGCCAAATGGCTTCATCTTCCCAACCTTCAGGGAAACCCATAGCCACGACATCCACCATAGGATATTCTCCGAGCAAAGCCTTGAAG
>CAVKXW010000343.1:0-2420 GCA_963660215.1 Bacteroidaceae bacterium
GCGAGTCATCAGTTAAGACCGATGCGAGCCACCAGCATCCCTTCGCCCAAGTGTTCACAGGCAGGGCGAAGACTGCCAAGCGCAGCACCTCGGAAGATACCATTCTTCGTCTTCACGACTTGTCGCTATCCGAAGACTGTTCGCTTTCCCTGGCACGCGACCTGTTTATGTTCAGTTTCTATGCTATGGGGATGCCCTTTGTCGACATCGCCCATCTGCGTAAAGACCAAGTTAAAGGCGATATGATTCATTATGCACGCCATAAGACAGGGAAACTCATCCACGTATCCATCTTGCCGCCTATGCGCCAACTGATGCTGCGGTATGAGCAACCTGATTCAGATTATGTTTTCCCAATACTATCGGATGTCACTCCAGAAGCTCAGCACAAGCTGTATAGACGAAGTCTTCGCCGATACAACTACTCGCTGCACCGTCTTTCCGAGATGTTGCATCTATCTCGCCCGCTTTCATCTTACGTGGTGCGCCACTCCTGGGCGAGCATAGCTTACCAGCACCATATTGACATCGCACTTATTGGCAAGGCGCTGGGGCACACCAAGACTTCCACCACCTTATTATATATAAAGACCCTTTTCGACACCGACTTGGCTACTGCCAACCTATTGCTGATGGAAAAGATAGGATTGTAAGCGGTGAATTTCGTCAAGTTTAGGTATTTGCAGCTTAATAACGTGCGGAATCTACGTTTTTTAGCCACATTCCGCACGCTTTCTCGTATTTTTAGCAAAACTCCTTAGGAAAAAGTGACGAACAGTTATAAAACTCCTTAGGAAAATGTGATGATTTAACATAAATATCCTTGGGAAAATGTGATTTGTTTTTTGTAATATACTGTTTATCAAACAGTTTCTCAATTACAAGAAAAAACGAGAGAAAAAGTAAATTTACAAGCGTTAAAATTATCTGAATAATCAGTGATTAAATGTTAAAAATGCGATATATTGTGCGGAATCTGCATTTTTTTTTCACATTCCGCACGCTTTATTGAAAAAACTTCGTATCTTTGCGGCAAAAATATAGTAACTTATGTTAGTAGGAAGAACAGAGGAATTAAGGAAGCTGAGGCAAGCAACCTTAGCAGATGAATCCAAATTTGTAGCCATATATGGGCGCAGACGTGTAGGCAAGACTTTTCTTGTAAGAGAAGCCTTCCAGTACAAGTTCGCTTTCTATCATACAGGAGTCGCCAATGAGTCAAAGACGACACAACTCTTGGAATTCAAGAAGTCATTGGCTAAATACGGCAAAACAGAACGTGGAACACTTACCAACTGGTATGATGCTTTCGAGCAATTGGAGAAGTTGTTGGAACAGAATAGCGATGAGAAAAAAGTGGTTTTCATCGACGAGATGCCTTGGATGGACTCGCCTCGCTCTAATTTTCTTGCAGCACTCGAATATTTTTGGAATAGTTGGGCTTCTGCACGTAAAGATATCCTCCTCATCATCTGTGGAAGTGCCACTTCGTGGATTATCAACAAGGTTATCAAGAACCATGGGGGGTTACATAACAGGGTATCTGTCAGAATACACCTGAAGCCCTTCACGCTGCATGAATGTGAGTTATATGCGCAAAATCTAAAGCTCCAGTTTAATAGGCGCCAAATATTAGAGGGATATATGGTCATTGGCGGCATACCTTTTTATTGGTCTCAAATGGACAGTAGCAAGAGTTTAATACAAAATATAGACTATCTGTTTTTCTCCGAGGACGGTATGCTACGCCAAGAGTTTGATGACTTGTATGATTCCCTCTTCAAGCAACCCAAGCCATATCTTGAAATCATCAAGTCACTTGCCACCAAGAAAGTGGGGATGAACCGAACCGAAATTCTCAAAAGTACCAAACTCACAGACAATGGCAAGTTGACAGAGTATCTTGAAAATTTGGAATATTGTGGTTTCATCAGAAAGTACAGCAGCATTGGTATGAAAGCCAAGAATGCACTGTACCAATTGCTAGACAACTATACATTATTTTATTATCGGTTTATAAAAGACAGCACCAACAATGACCCACAGTATTGGAGCAAAATAGCAGGCAAGCCTGAGTATAATGCATGGTGTGGATTAGCCTTTGAGCGAGTGTGCCTACAACACACAGAGCAAATCAAAGCGAAACTTGGCATACAGGGCGTTATTACAAATGTTTACTCATGGAGTGTCGCGGGTACAAAAAATGTTCCTGGGGCGCAGATAGATTTGTTGCTAGATAGAAACGATGACGTTATCAACTTGTGTGAAATCAAATATTCCAAAGCTCCATTCGAGATAACAAGTGCCATTGACAGCAACCTACAAAACAAACGAGAGCGATTTGTGCAGGAAACCAAGACGAACAAGGCAGTACACATCACGATGATAACAACCTTGGGATTAGTAGAAAATTCGTATGC
>CAVKXW010000344.1:0-2417 GCA_963660215.1 Bacteroidaceae bacterium
ATTACTATGACATCAACAAGAAAGAGCAGTTTGAGAGTCTGTTCGGCGGTCTCTACATCGGGGAGTATCCTACCCCTGAGCGCAACTCCTATCTCATCATACATCTCAATTTTGCGATGATTTCGGCAGGATTGGATGATTACAAGAAGGGATTGGACTCACATTGCAACATCAAGTTTGAAAGCTTTTGCAACAGATACGCCTCCTTGTTGCCACAGAACATCAAGGAAGAGATGAACCAAAGGGAAGGTGCCGTAGCACAGCTTACCTACCTTTGCGAGCGATGTGCCGAAGTTGGACAAAAGATATATCTGTTCATCGACGAATACGACCACTTCACCAACCAAATTCTTGCCCACAAGGAGCATGAGACAAGATACCATGAGCAGACTCACGGCGAGGGATACTTGCGCCTTTTCTTTGACACTATCAAGGGAGCGGCAGGCAATTCACTAGGACGTGTGTTCGTAACCGGTGTAAGCCCTGTTACGATGGATGACCTGACAAGTGGTTTCAACATCGGCACCAACTACTCCTTGACTCCAGAATACAATGAGATGACTGGTTTCACCGAGGAAGAAGTGAGGGAGATGCTGGAGTATTATGCCAGCATTTTACCATTCAACCATACAGTTGACCAACTCATCCTAGTGATGAAGCCATGGTTCGACAACTATTGCTTCGCCGAAGAAGCGTATGGGAGAACTACTATGTACAACTCCGTCATGGTACTCAACTTCATCGACAATTATATAAGAAGTGGCTATCAGATTCCAAAGAAGATGATTGAGACCAACATTCGTATCGACTACGACAAGATACGAATGCTCATCCGCCACGACAAGGAATTCGCCAATGATGCCAGCATCATCCAAGACCTCGTGACTAAGGGATTTGTGACTGGCAAACTTGTCGAGAACTTCCCTGCCGAACGCATCAACGACCCAGACAATTTCCTGAGCCTGCTGTTCTACTTCGGTATGGTCACGATAGACGGCACTCACGATGGCAAGACCAAATTCATCATTCCTAACGAAGTGGTTAGAGACCAGATATACACCTATCTATTGGACACTTACAAGGAGAACGACCTCACCTACGACACTTATGGCAAGAATGAGTTGGAAAGTCGACTGGCATACCACGGCGACTACAAGCCATACTTCGATTTCATAGCCGACTGCCTCAAACGCTACTCCTCACAGCGAGACAAGCAGAAGGGCGAGGCTTTCGTACATGGATTCACCTTGGCGATGACCAGCCAGTGCCAGTTCTATCGTCCTATCTCCGAATTGGACAATGACGGTGGCTATGCCGACATTTTCCTCTCTCCGCTTTGCGACATCTACAAGGACATGACAGACAGCTACATCGTGGAACTGAAGTACTGCAAGTCGAACACGACAGACGAGCAAGTGAAGAAGCTTTTCCAAGAAGCCTCAGCCCAGATTTGCCGATACGCCGACAGCGACATCGTGCGAGAATCGGTGAAGACAACCCAGCTCCACAAGCTCGTGGTGATATACCGAGGTGCGGAGATGGTGGAATGCAAGGAGGTTACAGAAGAAGACTAAATGATTAAACAAAAAGCCGCAAGCCTATGTCGATATTCGACCGATTTTTCAAGAAGACTGAAACTTGGGATGCTTCCAAGATAGCTTTCGTGGATGCTGAGGTGGGATTGAGAGACCACAAGGTTCACGACATAGGGGCCTTGCGCTATGATGGAGCGACATTCCATCAGGCAGACAAGCAAAAGTTATTGGAGTTCTTGGAAGAAGGGGAGGTGGAGTTTGTTTGTGGACATAATATCATACACCACGATGCCAAGTACTTGTTCGAGGTTTCAGATGTCACAACATCAAACCGAACGCAACTACATAGAAAATGGAATCTTGTAGATACCCTCTACATGTCGCCTCTTCTTTTCCCAGAACGCCCCTATCATCGTTTGGTCAAAGACGACAAGCTCGTTTCGGACCAAATGAACAATCCTGTGAACGATTGCGAGAAGGCGCAAGAATTACTGATGGATGAAATCGCACGCTGGAACGAACTTTCTACTGAACTGCAAATGATATTCGCATCCTTGTTGGCTGACAAGGAAGAGTTTGTCGGATTCATTCGCATGGTTGATGCAGAGAAACAAATTCTCCTTGCAAAAGAAAACTTCCTCAGCTCGAACAGACACTCCAAATATTCAGAACGAAGCATCAAGAAACTTACATCGCTCATTCTACAAGAATATAAAGGACGAATTTGCGAACACGCCGACCTCGAAGATCTCATCGAGCAGCACCCTTGCGCTTTGGCTTATGCCTTAGCCCTCATCAATACGACCGATTATCACTCTACCACTCCAGGTTGGGTATTGCATAACTTCCCCGAAGTGGAGCATATCATCCAACTTCTCAGAC
>CAVKXW010000345.1:0-2416 GCA_963660215.1 Bacteroidaceae bacterium
TGACAAGGCTTTCCAAAAAGCTGTTGCATCAGCAACATCTCCAGCAGGCGTATTCTCGATTGTCCCATCAATCTTGAATGCGCCTTTTTTTATTTCAAGCACGTCACGAATGATCTTTGTACTATGTTATTTTTTGTTATTTTTCCTCCCTTCTTGCTGTAAGTTTGTTGAGACGATTCTGAGCCGCTTTGGGAGAAACCCAGAAGCGTTCGACAACTTCTTCTACAGTCATCTCTTTATTCTGAGTTTTCCAATTGTTTCTAATCGTTATTGATCTCGACCTGCTTCTTTCGGGGACGCCCTCGTTTCCGTTCTTGGGTTTGGATGGAGGTGTAGACCTTGTCGCATCCTTTCGGAGGAGAAAACTCGAAGGCTCTACAGATATCCAGCTGTGCCCCTACGAAAGGCGTGATCCGTCTCGCATGACCGGGATGTTCAATACAGCGTATACTGCGCATCTCGTCCAACACTTCCAAAGAGGAGGAAAATTCCTCTCGGAGCTTTGTTCTCCAGATATATCGCACATACGATCCCAAGATTAGACTGACGAACAAAATGAGCTGGCGTCCCGCGCTGCCATCTTCCGACCAGCATCTTTGCCTGTCCGCCGCCATTTGGTCTTTCATCTGCTCAAAGTATTTCTCCTGTTCGTCACGTAGCTTGTAGTGGTGGTATGCTTCCATTCCTCCAAAGTCCAACCTGTGTGTGACGCTCGCAAAGTATCCGGCGAGAAGCCGCGCAGAGGCAACCTTCTTGTTGTTGAGGGTGAAAGACTTCATCACTTTTGTGCGTCGATCGTAGATGACGTTGTAGTAACCGTTGATTCTCTTGATGTCTTTGGAGTTTCGTGCACCTGCTGCTTCCTCAAGGATGTCCTCTTCCTCGTCGAGCTCCCTGGTTCGGACATCTGCCAGGCTTGCTTTTCTCTGTAGCTGCTCTTCCAGCTCATGTTTCTGGTTCTCGATTTCCAGGCGGATCTTAAGAAGTGTCATGGCACGCCGCTTCGCGTCCAGATAGAGATTTAGCTTTAGTCTGTCCGCCTTCCTTGTCCGGCCGTTTGTCGTATCTACTTCGTAGTCCAAGTCCTTCTGGCAGAACGCCAACTCTGTTTCCGGGTCAACGGACATCGTGTCAGGGACAGAGTCATAGCTGCCAAACTCACGGATGCGCTCCATGACGAACTTTTGACCAACCTTTACCGACATCAGCATCGCCTGCCCGTCTTGTATGTACTTCTCCATGTTCTTCAGGGAGTCGTATCCACGGTCGGTGATAAGCGCAATGTCACGGAAGCCAGCTTCTTTTAGATCTTTCAAGATCACCTCAAGACTCCTGGAGTCCGGCATGTTCCCTGGGAAAGTGCGGTAGTAGACAGGCATGTGCTGGGATAGCGTATAGACAACGACAGACAATGTCTGCTCTAGTGGAAGGCGCTCCTTGTTCTTCCCCCAGTGAATGTCCGCCAGAGAGTCTCCGTACGCGCTTCGAGAAGTCGAATCCACTGCGCATAGTTCATCTTTGCCTAAACGCGAAGCGCGCAACGCAAGAAGATCCATCCTATGTTGCTCTGTAATGGACTGCGTCAACTTCGTGATGGCCTTCGGAGTCAAGGGGAAGCGGCAGGGGGATTTGACATTGCGCTGCCATCGTTCCACCCGATTGAAGCTGAACCTTGTCAGATATGGAAACATGGCAAGAGTCATGATCGCGTCAACAAGTTCCTTGTTGCCACCAAAGACCGACTCAAGGTCGTAACGGATCTTCGTTTTTTCAGCTATCTGCTCTAGGAGCCAAACATCGCCATAGAGCCTGTTTTGAGCCTCCCCGTCCAAAATGGGGCGTCCCGGCCCGCGCATACCCGACAGCTTCTCAAGGAAGCTAAGATCCCATTCTTTGGGAAAGATGAACTTTGCCCGTTCCTCAGGCGCAAGTGCCAAGAACTCCGCCCAGGGCATGAATCTGTTGTCCTCTAGCACCCCATAGTGGCGGTGCCGGCGCACTCGTTTCCCGTCCTTTCCAGTGACAAGACACTGAACGCTAGCGTAAGCATGACCATGAGTTACATGGGCAACAAAGCGGTATGCAGTTTCGGGGTTGACGGGACGAGGCATCTTTTACTCCTTCTTGGATGGGTGGCTTTGTAATAATTAGAAATATAATCGTAAAAGTGCAAAAAACTAGCCGAATCTTTGGCAAAGTTTGAAAAATCCTGCCTAAATCCGGCTTAGAAGAAATTTCGATTAGAGAAAAATGGAAAAGTCAGAAGTTTACCAAACGGCTTGTGATCGGAATGATTTTGATGCACAACTGCAAGCCACAAAACAGAAACTGAATATTGTGGAGCAACAGTCGTCCAAGACGGATCGTGAACTGCAGCATAGCAAAGAACTGCTTGCGCTTTATCGTCCTGTGGAGT
>CAVKXW010000346.1:0-2411 GCA_963660215.1 Bacteroidaceae bacterium
GCACTGGATATTGCACCTCCGTGCCTCCGTTGGCATAGACGTTTATCACGGCATTGACGTAGCCGCCTGTCGAGAAGTCTGGACAGTCTACGCCTGTTTCTCCCTTCCATGTGTCGGGCCACGTGTCGTCGCTGAAGTTTATGTCTATGATTTTCGGATATGTGGAGGCGTTGCTCCACTGTGCAACCGCTGCTTTGGGGTCCAGACTCCCCTCAATCTCAGCATAGATTGCTTGCTGCGTCAGTAGCGTTGCTGCAGCAAGTACTAAGCATTTCTGTATGTTTGGCATATAGGTGTATGTTAGTTAGTAGATAGGGTGTCCAGTTAGATGTTCCGAAAAACAGATGCTGAAATCGCCCATTAGGTTATTAATACAACGCTCTAATATTTAACGTTTTAAGTAACGAAACAGTTCTTTGAAAATTTGCATAACTCGTTGGTTTTTAGTAACTTTGAATGCAATTTTAAGATACATAAATCAATGAAAAAGTTAAATTCAAACCAAGATATAGAGTCGCTACAAGAGGAAGTGAAGCGTCTTCGTAAAGAGAACAAAAAACTTGCATCTCAAAAAGACAAGCTCAAGGCCAAGTATGACAAGACTCAGAAGGAGCTTAAAAAAAAAGACGTTCGGAAGATAACATTGACCGACGAACAAAGTCGATTACTCTCGAGCCTGTTCCCGGACATAGATTTCCTCTTGTAGTCATTCAACTCTGCGTTTTGATCTACATGCGTACACCATGTGGACTGCGAACAGTCGTGACCATCCTGGAGATTTTCGCCGAGCTGCTGGGTGACACATTCGGAAAGGTTCCGTGCTACAACACCGTGGAGAACTGGGTAAAGAAACTTGGCCTCTCTGTCTATCAGGATGAGCAGCCATGCAGGGACAAGAAGTTTGCAATGGTCGTAGACGAGAGTATTGCCATAAATGGGCAGAAACTTCTATTGGCTCTTGCAATTCCTTCCGAGCATCAGAATCGTCCAATAAAGCACGAGGATGTTACGGTTCTCGACATGTCGGTCAGCAAGGGCTTCAACGGCGATGATGTTCAAAGCAGAATAGAGAAGGCAGAGAAATCTGCAGGAAATGCTCCCGATTACATCATAAGTGACAATGGCCATAATCTGACCAAGGGTATCACGGGCTCCGGATATACACATCATGCAGACATCAGTCATTCCATGGGCGTGATTCTCAGGAAGGTTTATGAGAAGCAATCTGATTTTGTGGAGTTTACGACACTCCTTGGCAAGAAGCGATTGCAGTATCATCTGACCGACAAGGCATACTTGCTGCCACCCAACATGAGAGCCATATCACGGTTCATGAACATGTCTTCATGGGTATTATGGGGTAATGAAATGCTTGACCGTCATGACACGCTGCCAAAGAAGATGCAAGAAGCGTATGCCTTCATAAAGGATTACGAATCTCTGTTGAAGGAACTGCAGACCGTACTTTGTGCTGTAAGACATGTAGAGACAGTCTGCAAGAACGAAGGCTTCTCGGTCATGACGAGCAGGAAGTGCAAGCACCATGTCGTCACTCGTGTCTTGGGAAATGCACATTCTCGACAGGCACGTGTCGGTATCAAGATGCTTGAATACTTCAACAGAGAAGAAGCACTTCTCACTGGCAACATGAGTGTCAACATATCATCCGACATCATCGAATCTACTTTTGGCATCTACAAGAGCAAGAAGTCACCGAACAAGCTGTACGGTGTAACGTCTTTTGTCCTGACGATACCGTTGTATTCAAAAGTCTTGAACGAATCCGTTACAAAAAAAATTAGTTTCAAAGAGCGCATTGTAAATGTTAAATTGAAGGACATCAGTACTTGGTCAACCGAGCACCTGTCCAAAAACTGGGTTACAGAAAGAACCAAAACACTTAAGAAAGTGAGCTAAAATTGGTACAACGAACTGGACACCCTAATTAGTTTTTCATAGAAATCCTTATGAAGGATATCTTTTATCTGAACCACATAACCATTGCTTACTTCTGCAAGTTCATCGACACTTCGCTTGTTCGATTTAAAACGTGCGTTAGCTACAACACGACTGACAGCAATTCTAAGCTTTTCGACAACACGATTAAATGTATCTGTAGACTTGTCTTCAAAACAATCCCACAATTCGTTGGCATCAAAAGTTGGCAACAATCTTAACTTTGCGCAAAAATCAGAATATACGTTGGAAAACTTCAATAAATCCACACATTGTTCCACAGAAAGACCAAGTGGATTGTTTGCTAAACGTGTATTTATTTTTTGCTTATTGGAAATCATCGCTTCGTCTGTCTTGCTATAAAGATCATTGAAGTTCTTGATATTCTTAAGCAAAGAAGCATCTTGCAATTCTGTAGGATGATGTTCAGGGGAATTAAAAGCAGCCACAACCGT
>CAVKXW010000347.1:0-2398 GCA_963660215.1 Bacteroidaceae bacterium
CTTTTGGCGTTTCCGTTTCTTTTATGTATCTTTGCAGTGTCATCCCATGGATGGAAGGCATAGAGCTGTCCTTCAAACTCAAAGTCCGTGGCTTGGCTTATCTTATGAGAACGACGTTTACTCGTTTTCTTCTAGTATATTGGAACCTAGGAAATTTCAAGAATCGCTTAGAAGGAGATGGATGTGAACGCCTATGCATATCGTATATATGCAGCATGAAGTGCGCCCTTTCGTATGGAGGGGTGTACTTTGTGCTATATCAATATATACCATGGCGGCGTAGGCTCTATCACATGGCACTCTTAGCGATCAGGTTTTCCTAGGACCTCAATATACAAGAGTTAGGCAGGTGATGGAACTCCTACGCCGTTTCTTGTAGATATGGATTCATGGTAGAAAAGAAAAGTTCTTGTTTTGGGAGTTTGCAAGAAGGGAACAACGAATTAATGGAGACCAAACAATACAACTCGCTCTTTTCCTTCATTTGGAATATAGCCAATGATGTGCTTGTCCATGCCTTTGAGAAAGGCGACTACAAGAAAATCATTCTTCCTTTTATGGTGCTTCGCCGTATCGACGTGTTGCTCGAACCTACCAAGGATGCCGTGCTTGCCAAGAAGAAGTTCTGTGACGACAATCACCTCACGGATTATACGCCTTTCCTCACCAAAGTAACAGGTTATCCTTTCTTCAATACCTCCGCCTTTACGATGAGTACGCTGAAGAACGAGATAGACCCTCAGCGACTCAAGATGAATGTCATCGAGTATTTCAATGGCTTCTCTGAGGATGTGCAAGACATCATCGACAAGTTCAAGCTCCGTCAGCAAGTGGATAATTTGACGGAGGTAGGTCGCTTGGGTTCGCTCTTGGAGAAGTTTACCGATGGAAACATCAACCTCTCCATCAATCCTGTGATGGAAGAGACAACCGATGAAAATGGCAACCCTGTCATGGTGGAACGATTGCCTGGACTTGACAACCACACAATGGGAACCATTTTCGAGGAATTGCTCCGCAAATTCAATGAGGAAAACAACGTGACCGAAGCTGGTGAACATTTCACGCCTCGTGACTATGTGCGCTTGCTTGCCGACCTCGCCGTGGTGCCTATCAAGGACAAACTGACCGACAATACTTATCATATTTACGATGGGGCTTGTGGCACAGGTGGCATCTTGACCATTGCGCAAGAAGAGATAGAACGTGTTGCCAAGGAGCAAGGCAAGGAGGTAAAGGTGAGTATCTTCGGGCAGGAGTTGCAAGCCGATACATACGCCACTTGCAAGGCAGACCTTATGATTTCGGGCAACATCAACAAGTTTACCTATAAACTGAACTCTGGCGAACACCAGTACATCGCCTTTGGTTCTACCATCAGCCAAGACGGTCATGCAGGCGAAACCTACGATTTCTGCATCTCCAATCCTCCTTTCGGAACTCCTTGGAAGGAAGACTTAAAGAACTGGGGCTTGGGAGACAAGAAAGAAGTCATCGATCCTCGCTTTATCGTAAGTAGTGAACCTCGTCTGACAGATGTTGCATCAGCAGAATCTATTAGCTTCATCCCTGATATTGGCGATTGTCAGATGCTTTTCTTGGCGAACAATGTGAGCCGTATGAAGGATACGCCTCTCGGCACTCGTATTGTGGAGGTGCATAATGGTAGTTCGCTCTTCACTGGCAACGCTGGTGGAGGCGAGAGTAATCTGCGCCGATATATCATTGAGAATGATTTGCTCGAAGCCATCATTGCCATGCCAGAGAATGATTTCTTTAATACTCCAATTCAGACTTATATTTGGATTTTGACAAATAGAAAAGAAGAGAGAAGAAAGGGAAAAGTTCAGTTGATTGATGCTTCGGAAATAAAACATTCATTGCGTAAGAATCTTGGGCATAAAAATTGTGAGACAACGATAAGTGATAGAGAGCATATCCTAAATCTTTTGATGGATTTCAAGGAAACTCCAGAGAGCAAGATATTCCGTAATGAGGAGTTTGGATATTGGCAAGTACCAATACTTCGTCCCAAAAAGGATAAAGAAGGGAAAGTTGTAAAGAAAAAAGGCAAGGTGGTAATGGCTAAATCTCGTAATGAAATAGAGCAAATACCGTTACTCTATCCTGGAGGTATTTCTGCTTATTATGAAAATGAGATAAAACCGTATGATACAGAGGCTGAGTTTGGAGAGCCAATTAAAGGATATGAAATCATTTTCGCAAAATATTTCTATAAACCTGTAGTGTTACGTAATCTTGATGATATTATGGAAGAAGTAAAAGACTTAGGTTTAGAAATACATGAGTTGCAAAATGATATAGAAAACGCTGTAACTCGTGGGCTTAATCCGAATGTAAAGTTTAAATCAACCAATATCTCTTGGCTGCCTGAAAT
>CAVKXW010000348.1:0-2355 GCA_963660215.1 Bacteroidaceae bacterium
GTATATCACCAATACAGCGTCCCCCTTTATTTACTAGGGTTTTGCCATATCATTTTTTGAAAAAAGTTATTTTATTATCGTTTTCAGGGTGAAGGATTGCCTAAGCGCACTCCTTCACCTCATCGGTTTTCTCTACATAGCAACATGGTAGCATAGCCCGGTAGTCCTTATCCCCATCTTTCATGCGGGTAAGGATGTCCTCAATGTACCTACCAAAGTTTAAATTGTTCATCTTGCAGCTTTCGTATAAAGAATACATGAAAGCCAGATTCTCAGCAGCCCCATGACTGCCAGCCTTGCCCCAGTTGCGTCGTCCCATGGCGATGTGGCGGAAGCATCTCTCGATGGCTATGTTGTGGATCTCCACATCACCGTTCGTGAGGAAGACCTGGAACGCCTCCTTGTCATCAAGCACATAGTTGACTGCTCGCATTACCATCTTGCCATACTTCTTCACATCCTTCTCATCCTTCATTCTCTGCAATGCCTTCATGATGGACTGAACGACGGAGCGGCTGTACCGCAAGCGGAACTTCAGTCGAGCCTCACCTGTCTTGCCTTTCTCATTGGCTACCCTCTCTATATAGAAGAGGTAGTTCATGAGCTTGATGATGGTTCTCACCCGATGGTCTGCTATGAAGGCATCCACGAAGTAGTGACGGGCATGGAACCAGCAAGCCGTGCGAGTAATCTTCACGTCATACTTCTCCTCCAAGTCTTTTACTACAGTGTCATAAAGCTTGGCTCTATCGGCTGTAAAGTACTTGATGTTCGAGTGCTCGAAGATTTGTTCCTCTGGGATTGTATGGCTACGACTGCCTTCTCCGTAGAGCATCACCACAAGCTTCTTCTCCAATGAAAGGGCGGCATGGATATACTCCACCTTGTACTTGTCGGGCTTGTCTTCCATCAGGTTGCGAACCAAGATGCGGGTCTCGTCATTATTGGTATATGTCGAAGACTTTATCACTTCCAGCATCAAGCCTTGCAATCGTTCACGCAGGCACTTCATTATCTCATGCATCCACTTGTTGAGCGAGGACTGTGGCATAAAGGCCTCCATGTCCCTCAACATCTCCAAGATGCGATTCTCGCTGACATTATAATGTATCTTCATGTCAAGGTAGAATCGGGCAAAGCTTGGGAGCAATGGATTTTTCCCTATGATATGGTCAGGATGCTTGCTGCACATCGGATCATGCCCCGGGACATTGAACCTGCCGATTTCATACTCGATGCAACCTGCCAACGGAGCATAGCAATCGTACATTCTCACTGTCCAGACATCCTCGCCTGTATCCTTGTCTTTGCGATGGATCAGCTTGAAGCCAGCAGGCAAGTTGCTCGTGTCGATGCCCATTTGGTCAAGGATTTTGATGGAGAAGACATTTCTCCTGTGCTTTGGCTTGTCCCCCTTGTCTTTTTTTTCTTTCTTCTTGTCAGACTTGGGCAACTTTGGCTCCTTGCCTGGGTCAACTGGGGTTTGGTCCACTTCCTCATTGAGTTCCTTTACCAACTTGTTGGCTTCTCCAACGACATCATTGAATTCCATGTCGTTCATTCGACGCTCCTCGAACTCGACCTCGCCCTTCATGTAAGCGGAGGCATCACTGTTACTCTTGAACAAGCGATGTTGAAGAACCTGGACTACGCTGTGCAAGTCCACGTTGGCTTGCTCGCTAAGTTCCTTGGCTTCCTTGGATTCTTGGAGTTTTCCTATCTCCTTCTTGGATTTTGCCAGTTCTTCCTTGGTCTTGGAATGAGCCTCTCGTTCTGCATCAAACTGCGACTTGTAGCTGTCTCGTTCACCCAAGATTCGCTGGCGTTCCTTGCCCCAGCCTTTTCGTTCTTCCTCCAGCTCGCGAATACGACAATCCTTAGACTCAATCGTCTTGCGACTGGCCTCTAACTCATCCTCATGCTGTGCCGCAGCATGCTTCAAGCTTGCGATTTCATTGCTAGCTTGAAGGTACATATTCCTGTACTGGTTGAGCAGGTTCAATATCATATTCTCTTGCTGTTTCATGTATGCAAAGGTACAAAAAAATCTTTGAAAATCAGCATTTTACACGTTAAAGAACGTTTATATTTTCAACTATTTTCTCTTGTCTAACCCACTTGTTTTTAGAGTGTTTTGAAGTGTGGCAATCTGGCGGTTGTTCTTATCCAATTCCTCTTCCATCGCCATTCTCTCTTGGCGAAGTTTCTCGGTTTCAGCCTTTATTTCAGAGGTTTCTTTTCTGATAGCCTCGCTCTCGGCTTCCAATGAAGAAATCGCAGACCTTAGAGATGCCTCCTTGAGACTCATTTCTTCTGCCAACGCTTGATGGAAATCAGCCAGAGACGCATGCTCCT
>CAVKXW010000349.1:0-2353 GCA_963660215.1 Bacteroidaceae bacterium
CCCGATGCCATCCAGCAGTTGATAGGCTTTTATCCCATCAAGATGACGCAGATGGATAATGTCCTTATGGTGGAATGCACCCAGAAAGCACCTACCAAGATGATAGGTCGTATCGTGGACACTCACCATCGTCCTGTCGATTTCGCCAATGTCGCCTTGCTCAATGTGCAAGACTCCAGCTTTATTACTGGTGGAGTAACGAATGAGAATGGTCAGTTTGTGATTCCTTGCGAGGCGAGAAAGGCAATCGTCAAGGTGAGTTGTGTGGGTTATCAGACATTGGCTAATACCTATGATGTTGGCAAGATTGGTAATATTACGCTCAGAGAGGCAACGATGAATCTGCAAAAGGTGGTTATTAAAGGACAGAGAAAAACCTTTGAGCTGACCAATGAAGGGCTTGTTACCCAAGTGAAAGGCACTCCTTTGAGTGAAGCTGGTACGGCAAACGGTGTGATAGCACAAGTGCCAAGTGTATATGGTGGTGACGGCAAGTATAGTGTCTATGGCAAGGGAGAGGCTCTCATCTATGTTAATGGTAGGAAACTGACGGATAACGCCGAGTTGGAACGAATCAGCTCCAAGGATATTGCTTCTGTGATATTGAATAATAATCCTGGTGCAAAATATGATGCCACGGTCAAGGCGGTCATTATAGTCAAGACCAACAAGAAACAAGGTGACGGATTGAGTGGTGGATGGACTTCTATGTTTCGACAGGGACATTCCCTTTCTCTTTCGGAAGGTGGAAACTTGAACTGGCGAAAGGGAGGGCTGGATGTGTTTGGCTCGCTCTATTACGATTTCTCCCAACGATACCAATATCAGATAGATAACAAGACGGTTTGGAAGGATGGTGATGTGTGGCAGATGCACAGTGACATCGGGATTTTCCCAAAGAGCAAGGCTTCCGTATCTTCGAGTTTAGGTTTCAACTATGTGCTCAATGAGCATCATTCCATCGGTGCTAGATATGATGTAAATTTCTTACCAAATAGTACGGCTGACTGGCCAACATTGCAAACGGTAACGAAGAATGGAGTGGAGCAGGAACGTATCCAATACGACTTGAAATGGAATCGCAAATGCGCTCCGTCTCATTTCGTGAATGCTTATTACAAGGGTGAGGTTGGCAAATGGAACATCGCATTCGACAATGACTTGGTTGTTCGCCAAGACAAGGCTGTCCAAAATATTCAGGAACATAGCACTTCTTCGGGAGAAAGTCATGTCAACAGCATCAATAAGGCGGACAATGTGATGTTTGCTTCCAAACTTGTGCTTTCTCATCCGATAGGAAAGGGAACGATGGAGGCAGGGGGAGAGTTCATCTTTACCAATCGCAAGGAGACTTATGACAATGAGGAGCAAATTATCGCTTCTACTGACGACCATATCAAGGAAAGTAAATATGCAGGATTCTTGTCTTACAATATTTCCTTGGGAAAGGTCGGTTTGGAGGCAGGTTTGAGATACGAGCATACCCTGTCGGATTATTACGAGCGAGAGGTTTGGATAGCGGAGCAAAGTAGAAAGTATGACAAGCTGTTTCCAAATCTTGGCATCTCGTTTCCTATCGGTAAGGCAAAGTTGGAGATGGACTATACGATGAAGACTCGTCGCCCTTCCTATCATGAGTTGAGCAGCAATATGCAGTATGATGATGCCTTTACTTATGAGAAGGGCAATCCGTTGTTGCTACCTGAAATCATCCACGACATTACCGTGACTGGCGTATATCGGTGGATTTATGGTGGAGTCAGCTATCAGCATATAGATGATGCCATCATCAACTTGATCGAATTGCAATCGGGTGAAGGGCATCCTCTCAACATATTTACGAATGTCAACAAACCGCATCTGAACAAATACACGGCTGTTCTGTCCTTATCGCCGAAGTTGGGGCTGTGGTCGCCACGGTTGACGATGACTTTGATGGGGCAGGATTTTGAGATGCAGCATCATGGGGAGACGCAGAGAATGGACAACCCTTTGTTGTTCGCCAGTTGGTACAATTCTTTTTCCTTGCCAGGCAATTACATCTTGTCTTTGGATATGTCGGGGAATACCTACGGAGACATGACGATTGCAACATTGAAACCTAGTTGGCAAATGAACTTGGGTGTGGTCAAGAAGTTGAATAACTGGACATTCCAACTGCAAGCCACGGACATATTCCGCACGGCTCGTAACTCGATGTTTACCTATGGCACAAGTATGATTCTTGACAAATGGAATTATAGCGACTCACAAGCTGTGAAGTTGACGGTAAGCTATCGCTTTAATACTGTTGGAAGTAAGTACAAGGGTACTGGTGCTGGTAATGCGGAGAAGAATAGATTGTAAGGAAACT
>CAVKXW010000350.1:0-2349 GCA_963660215.1 Bacteroidaceae bacterium
GAAGGTAATGATGTTCTCGATGCAAATGGTAATCGCCAGTTTGATTACGGTGAGAATGGTCGTCCTTCATTGAGCGATTACAACCCACTGGCTGGTTTGTATGATGACAAGTCATACGAGTCATACGACAATGCGAGTGTCCGCACCTATATGACTTTCGGTTCTGACAAGGATAGCTTTGGCTGGGCTAAGGGCTTGAAGCTGACATTCAATTTTGGTGCAGACTACCGCAATGGAGAGAGTACCGAGATGATGAACAAGTATCATGGCAACCAAGCTACTTCTGGCGGTCTGATGGAAAAGGGACACAATCGCCTGATGAGCTACACCTTTAACCAATTGCTCACATGGAATCGTTCATTTGGCAAGCATAATGTTGATTTGTTGGCTGGTCATGAGTTCTATCAGAGAAACTATAGTTACTTGATGGCAGGTCGTCAGCAAATTGTTGATGGTATTGATGAGTTAGCTCCAGCAGCTAAGCTCTATGCTGGCACTTCTTATTCTACAGAATATGACGTAGAATCATGGTTGGGTCGTGCTAATTACAACTATGACGACAAGTACTATTTCTCTGCTTCCATTCGCCGAGATGGTTCTTCTCGTTTTTATAAGGACAACCGTTGGGGTACATTCTGGTCTGTCGGTGCCAACTGGCGTATCAGCAAGGAAAACTTTATGAAGGATATCAAATGGATTGACAATCTCTCATTCAAGGCTTCATATGGTCAGCAGGGTAACGATGCCATTCTCGACGCTCAAGGTTATCAAGACTACTATGTATGGCAGAACCTATATGATTTGGGATATTCTAATGGTAATCATGTTGGTGGTTTCGTTGCATCTTTGGAGAACAAGGGTATCTCTTGGGAGAAAAGTGGCAACTTGAACATCGGTCTTGAAGGTACATTGTTCGACCGTTTGATAGATTTCAGTGTAGAATACTATAACCGAAAGACTACGGATATGTTGCTCAATTATCCAATGGCTCTCTCCACAGGATTTGACGGTTACAATGCCAATGTAGGTGACATGCGTAACCAAGGTGTAGAATTGTCTTTAGGCATAACACCGATTCGCAAAGAAAATGTAATGTGGAAGATTCAATGGATGGGATCAACCGTTAGCAACAAAGTTTTGAACTTGACCGACCAAACAGATCAAATTGTAAGTGGTAACTTTATTACCAAGGTAGGCTATCCTATCAATACCTTCTATATGGCAAAGGCTGCAGGCGTTGACCCACAAACTGGTGCGCAACTGTATTGGGCTTACAAGAGCATGGACGAGAATGGTCACGCCCAGGGGGAATACATCACATCTGATTACTCCAAGGCTGCAAATTCGAAGTATTTTTGCGGCAGTCGTCTCCCAGACCTTTATGGTAGCATCTCTACGACTTTGAACCTCTTTAAGTCATTCGACTTCAGTGTGATGACAACATATTCTATAGGTGGAAAGGTACTCGACTATCTGTACGAAGGCTCCATGAACAATATGTATTACAACCAGACATGGAATAAGAATGCACTTCGTCGTTGGCAGAAGCCAGGCGACGTAACAGACGTTCCTAGAATCGAGGTGGCAGGTAAATACACCCTTACAGACAATTTCTTGATTGACGCATCATACTTTGCTATCAAGAACATTACGATGGGATATACCTTGCCAAAGAGTGTTACTAATAAGTTGCAGCTTTCAGGAGTCCGCATTTATGCGACAATGGAGAATTTGGCTCTTTGGAGTCATATGAAGGGTATGGACCCACAATATAACTTTAGCGGTTCTACCAACTACCTTTATTCTCCAAATAAGACTTATACACTTGGTCTTGAAATCAATTTCTAATTTGAGCAAAATAAAAGAATTATGAATAAGTTTATTAAATATACATTCATGGGAGCCCTTACATTGGTTTTTGCTGCATCTTGTAGCAGCGACCAATTGGAAACGTCTCCTACAGAATCCGTTGATGCCTCAAAAGTTCAAGGAAGCGCAGATGGTGCCATGATTGCAATGGACGGAATTTACCGTTCAATGTATACAGCAGGTTGGTCAACCACATCTAACACACACCAATGCTTTGGTATTTCTGCCTATAATCTGATGGCAGACGTTATGGGTGACGACTGCATTATGGCTTCACAAGGTAGTGGATGGTTCTGGTATGATGCCATTTATGGTGTAAAAGACCTTTACACAAGAAGTTCATGGCGCTCTTATGACTTGTGGAATGCTTATTACAAATGGGCACAAAATGCCAACTATGTCATTAATAACGATTCTACAGAAACACCAGTAGAAGGTGATATGAAATTTGTAGTAGGTCAAGCTTATGCAGTCCGTGCA
>CAVKXW010000351.1:0-2348 GCA_963660215.1 Bacteroidaceae bacterium
GGATATATAGTGTTACGGATATGGATATAATAAGTATATTATAAGAGACGAAGAATGCTGGCTCTTCATAAAAAAATCTCCACCTCTAAGAGCTAGAGATGGAGATTGTAATCTATATTCGACTCTTTACGAGAGTGATATTACTGCTGTGGAAGTCCGTAGCCATTGGTAATCTTGCCATTAGACTGGCTCAATGTCTCGTAAGGTATCGGGAACAGGTAGCATGGCACTGAAGAAGTGCTTTCGATACCTGGCAGGATGTTACTCATATAGACATCGATGCTAGCCACCAACTGTGCGCCCCAGTCTCGGCGAGTGTAGCCTTCTTGCTCTAGCTGTGCAGCCTCGGCACTGTTAGGGTCGATGTAATGGAACAAGCCCTTGATGGCTGTATTGTGGTCGGTACCTGTAACCTTGGCAGCTGTGCCACTGAAATCGCAAACACCACGCCATCCTGGGAACTCCACTGGGTCGTTCTCGTTCGTGCAATCAAAGGTGAGGCGAGAGCCTTCCACCTGCTTCGTCCATATATAGGCAGGCATCTCGTTGCCATTGGCGAAGCGATGGTAGCCTTGGCGCTGAATGTCCTCTGCCAACTGCTGCATCTCGTTTCTCACAGCGATGGCATACTGAGCGAACTTACCAGTGCGGAGCATATCATAACGCATCCAACCCTCACCGAACATCTCAAACTTACGCTCGCTGTAGATGGCGTCAAGCAACGCCTCGCCATGCAAACCAGAGAGGTTATGGGCAGTATCGCCGAAGGCACGCTGGCGAATCTGGTTAACCAATGCCAAGGCTTCATCGTCCTTGCCCAGCACAGCCTTCACCTCAGCCTGCATCAAGATGACATCAGCCACACGCATCACAGGCATATTGAAACCTGCGCCCTGCTGCTTGCCATAATAGTAAGGCTCCTGTCGGCAGATGTCCCACTTGTTCAAGCAGATACCACCATCGGTCTTGGCTCCTGGCTTGAAAGTGAAAGGCACCTCGCTGCCCTTGCCGTCGAGACCTGTAACCGTGGCACTTACGTCACGACGAGGGTCGTCCTTGGCATAGCCGCCATAATAGAAGGTAGGTATCATGCGGATTCCTGCGAATACCTTGTTAGGCGCTGTGTTGTTACCACCATTGCAGCCACGTCCGAAATCGTAAGTATAAGTACGGCTGTTCATATCTGTACCCTGTGCGGCACCTATCTCATAGATAGCCTCTGAGCTTAACTTCAGATTCATTTGATACTGGAACTGGAGCTGGAAAGGATTGTTAGCCACTGTGCGATCGTCTTTGGTCAACAACGATGTCGTACCAGCATCCTCTCCCAAAGCCTTGGCAAAATAGGTCTCAGCCAACTGGTAGTAAGACTGATAGTCCTTGCGGCGAGCATAAGAGCACTTGCGCTTGCTGTCGCTGCTCACTACGTCAAACTGGAGGTCGCCGTAAAGTCCTGGTACATCGTCTCGGATAGTCTGGTAGCTAGCAGAGAAAAGAGCCATCTGACCAACCAGTGTAGCTGCATAGGTGCGGCTCATACGCTCTGCGGTCATACTATTCTCACCTATCTTGTACATCAAAGGCTCGGCAGCCTTTACCTCGTCTATCAGCTTGTCATAGATGTCGAAACGTGAAGAAAGCTCATAATTATTCACCGCCTGTCCCTCGTAGCCGTATGGTACATCACCATAGTGGCGTACTAGGCTGAAGTAGCAATGAGCATGCAGTGTCATCGCCTCGCCCATCATCTGGGTCCAGGCATTGCGCTCGCCCTTAGCCACGGCATCCTGGTATTCAGCCTTAACCTCTATCATCTCCTTGATTTGCTTGCAATAAGAGATGACGGTATAGAGGTTGTTGAACGACTTCTCGCCAAAGTTGCAAGTTACCTGCTCTGGTATCAACTTTGCGTTGCAGTTGTTGGAAGAGTTCGCCTCTGGATAATACTCGGTATCAGAGCAGAAGTGGTCGTTCCAGTCGTAGCCGATGCTACAGTTGTCGCGATAGATGGCATAAGCACGAGAAAGCACCTTGAGAGTCTCGTCGGATGTGTATGAAACAAAAGCATCATCCGTATTGGAAGGTGATGACGTATCCAGGTAATCGCCACATGAAGTAACAGCCATTCCCTGAGCCACCAGCATCATAGCCAAAAATATATTCTTTGTCTTCATTGTCTTATTCTTTTAAATCATTAGAAAGTAACATTTACACCCAGCACGAATGAACGTGGACGAGGATAGGCATTCCAATCCATACCATACATAGGATAGGTCTTGGTAGATGTATTGGTGCTAACCTCTGGGTCTAGTCCTGAGTAGCCTGTGATGGTGAACACGTTGTAGATG
>CAVKXW010000352.1:0-2332 GCA_963660215.1 Bacteroidaceae bacterium
CGGCAATTCCATTTCCTTGGCTTTCAAGCCAAAGAAATCATCCAAATTATCTACGGCAAACACCTCAAAGATACGTTTTACATCTTCGATGATGTTGCCTTTTACAACACCTACTTTCCTAAAGAACTGGATACTCACCTGTTCTTTGAGTACATTCCAAATCTCCAGCATTTTGGTCTGCAACACAACCCTTTCACTCATTTTTGCACAGTCAAGTTCGTATTGTGTCTGGATGTTCATGAGAAAAGTTGCAGAAATGCCGAGAGCGTTTTCTAACAATAATGCCATTTCGGGTGTCAGAGAACGTTTACCTTTTATGACATCATTCAGAATGGATTTCTGTATGCCAGTGAGCTCGGACAATTCGCTCTGCTTCATGTTGCGTGCAGCGAGTTCGTCCTTAATAACCTCTCCCACATGAGTTGCCTCAAATGGTACTGCCTGATTAAAACTAAACTTAGTCATAATGATGTGATATTTCTAATAATTCTATTTCTGTTATGATAATGCTTCCATCGGCAGGAGAACTTTGGAAAATCAATCGCCAAGCCCCATTACAGCGCACAGACTCTTGTCCTTTTCTGTCGCCATGCAACGCTTCGTAATTTAACCCTTTCAAGCGGAAGAGGTCTTCGATTCGCCGAGCAGCCCTCATGTAATCAACGGCTTTCTTATACCCCTTTATCACTTGGACAGGCAATCTTCTGTATCTCTTGTCTGATGTCTTGCCATTTTCATATAATTCGAGTAGAGCTTCGTCTTCTGATGTTATATTCATAAATGTTCAGCCATGTTTGATGGTGCAAAAGTAACATAATTATTTCTGTTATCAAAATTGATAATCAACAATTATCGCATTTATAGATATTTTTAACGAATAAAGCATTAATTCTTACAAAAAGAGCCCTGATTGATGAGAATTTTGCTGTATGTACTTACTTGTTGAGGTATAAAGTCTATACAGAACATAACATCCTTTCCAAAATATGCGAAAACTAACGGCGGAAGCTGATTAAAGTATGATTGAGAGTATGATATATGATTATAATTTGAATATATCTTAAACTTTAATGGTCATACTTTGCAAAATTCTTTTATTTCGGATTTTACACTTTACTTTGCACTCGCAACTGGCACGTTTGCCACTATGCAGAGTATAAATCATCAATTAAACAAAGTATTATATGAGTCCATTTGTGATATTCGCCATCAGCCTTACCATAGCATACGTCATCTACTATGCGGTGATGATAACCAGAGACCTGTATGGCAAGAAGGAAGAAACCAAGAGCAACGAGGAAGTGTTTGACATCAGCAACATAACAGAAGAGGAAGCCGCAGTAGCCGTCAATGAAAGCGATGGTGGCTTTAGCGTTGCCGACAAACAATATGACACGAGTTTCCAAGACGGCACATCATACGATAATGGCCATGGCATGGAAACTGAGAGCAATGGAACGAATGGTTATTCTCCTGATACGGATTCCTCTAACAGAGAAAACGATGTTGATGAAGACGATGAGAATGACACCAACCAACAGAGACAGAAGAACGCTGCCGAGTCGTTGCAGGAAAAGATGGATGGACAGATGGAGTCCACCTCCCCTATATGGATAGACGGACTCTGGCAAGACGACTTCACGGAGAGTCTGCTGAAACAAGGCGAGACAAAGCCAGGACAACCAAACATCAAAACAATACCAGTCAAGGATGAAATTTAGCCATATCATAAAGAATGTAGTAAGTTCCTTTGTCTTTGCGCTGCTCCCCCTGTCCGCATCTGCCAAATGCGGCAATGTGGACTATAGCTGGGGAGCGGACGCACTGGCAGGGATGCACGACTACGTGGTGACGATGATGCTGTATGTGCTGTATCTGACATACGCAATCGCCGCCGTGATGGTGATTATATCCGCCTTGCAGATATACATCAAGATGAATACAGGGGAAGAAGGAGTCACCAAGTCCATACTGACGCTGATAGGAGCCTGTCTGTTTATGATAGGCGCATCCATCCTGTTCCCGGCATTCTTTGGCTACCAGATTTAAGACTCAACTGCAGAAGAGTATATCATGTGAAAGCGACAATGCCTTGCTATATATAATAAGGTGTTGCCAAACGAATCATTAACAAGTAAAACAAGAAAGAATGTTTAAGAAAACGACAAACTATCTGAAGAAGAACGCCAAGAGCGTCCTCTCTTCCGGACGCTTGAAGACATTGGCGCTGCTGCTCCTTGTGGGCGGTGGCGTTGCCATGGCACAGAACTCGGCAGGTGACTACACGGCTGGTACCACCGCCCTCACAACAGTGACGGAGGAAATCAATTTT
>CAVKXW010000353.1:0-2264 GCA_963660215.1 Bacteroidaceae bacterium
TCATATCCAATAAGTCTGTAGCATTGTTGCAAGTGTCGCACACAATACCATTTGATGCAAACGCCTCACGAATGGTACTCAGTTGCACATGGCTATCATCAATGGCAATGACAGTAAACGAATCTTGTCGTTTCGTTCTATACTGGATTGGTTCCACATTCTGCTTTTCGGCTGCAGCCATAGGAAGACTAATGGTAAAAATGCTTCCCAGCCCTTGGTGACTGGACACATCGATTTTTCCTTTCATCAGTGAAACGAGGTTCTTGACAATGGAAAGCCCCAAGCCAAAACCCGGTTGGGTGACCGCATTTCCCAATCTTGCAAATTCCTTGAAGATTTGTTTTTGTTGCTTGTCGTCCAATCCTGTTCCTGTATCCTTAACCATTAGCATGAATACACCATTTTTATAGGTTGTGGACAATACAATCTCACCTTTTCCCGTATATTTGATGGCATTGGAAAGCAGATTGCGTCCTATTGTAAGCACCTTTTCCTTGTCTCCATTGACAACACCATCTGCCTTATTGTTGACGCTCAATTCAAGTTGTTTCTTCGCAGCAAAGGGTTCATACTCCATCTTTAATTGCTCGGCAATGTCCATCATACGGAAAGGGCGTTCCTTGACGGTCGCCTTTCCATTCGCTAATTTGGAGTAAACCAGGAAACTGTCTATCATAGAAGTCAAGCCTTTCGATGTGTCAACAATCAAGTCGGCATACCGTTTGCTTTCATCCGTAGCATCTTCAAGTCCGCTAATCTTGCGAGCATAATCCTTGATGGCAGACAAAGGACTGCGCATCTCATGTGTTACTGTCAGCATCACCTTTCTTGTTTCTTCCTTGCTCTTACGTGTATTGAATGCGAAACGCCACACCAATAGGAATAATACGAAAAACACCAATATCAACAGTCCTATCATCCCTATATAATAATAGGTATAATTGCCTTCCAAGTCTGCGATTTGTCGCTCACGAACTTTAATGCCTTTATCCACATTCTCATCAGCTATACTGATTACTCTTTGCAACTGCTTATTGATACTTTCATTTCTGTTTCCAAGACTATCCAATATCTCCACTACCTTACGGCTTTGCTGGTGATGTTTAGCAACAACCGTTTGGTTTAGGTTGGTGAGCATCTTTTCAGTTTGGGTTAAACGGTTGCCTTTTGTTACTACGTTTTCTTTCTTGCCGAACAATCTGCTGAAGAAACCGCGCTTCTTAGGCTTTGCCTGCTGTGGCATAGCTGAAAGTCTATTGCTTTCATTCTTATTCTGCTCTACAATTCTTGGAACTTCTGCGGTCAGCTTTTCTTGAGTGGCATTCAGTTCCAGCATAGCATCCTTTATATCCAGAAGGAGCTGTTCCTTTTCTGCAAGAAGATGGCAGATTGTATCAGAATCTTCTTTCGGACAAATACCTGCGATGCCTTGAAGCATACTGTCCACTTCCAATCGAAGCGAATGATACTCATTTACATCTGTTGAGTCCCAATCCGCAACCATTTCACCAAGCAGTGACAATTCCGTTATGTGCAAGTTTAAGTCATGCACATTCTTTCGCCACTGATGCAGTTCTGCATTTCTACACTCAATCTCCTTTCTGTCGCGCCATTCAAATAGGCCGATTACAATGGTACATCCTACGATGACGATGGCAGTCATGATGCCTAAAGCCATCCATCTGCAGATATGCCCGGTCTGTTCTTTGCGTTCCATGTTGTTTACTTTTTACGTTTCTATTACTTCATTATTGCTTTGCACTAACATTTTAATCGACAAAGATAATGGCAGAAAGCATTAAAGACGAATATTTATATATATTATAACAACTTTTATGTAATTTCTTGGTAAAAACAGCATATTGTTAGAAATGAGAGTCGTTATCGGACAATAACAATCAACAACAAAGCCAAAAGTTAACAAAGTGTAGGCTGTGAAACTAAATCGAAAAAGGATGGCAAGCGTAGCAATCTTACCATCCTTTATATTTATAGAGAGTTCTTGTGTTTTTCCTATCTACTGTGATAAGGTTTACCTAACTCTTACACCTTTACCATTCAGAACTTCACCTCTAATATCATCAGTTTTGCATAAATACAAGTCGTAACCAATGGCTGTAATATCGCAATATCTTGGAGGAGTAATGACTTTTCCACTTGGTGACATCAACCCATACCAACCAAGTTCTGCTTCATATTTTTTGCAATTTGCAGTCTTTTGATAAGGTGTTGGTTGGCAGGAGAACAAATAGATACTCAAAAAC
>CAVKXW010000354.1:0-2246 GCA_963660215.1 Bacteroidaceae bacterium
CTATATGGCATAAGCGACAAAATAGAAAGCGATATTCTAACTGCGTTTAACAAGCTTTAACTTGTTCGGGGGGGGTAAGTGTGAATAATATTTACCTTTGTGAATGTTAACTGTATGAGAGCATGAGAATAACCAAACGAACAACTGTGTTTGCCGCCTTTGCCGCTCTGGGCAGCGTGTGCATGATGGCGGCGGAGCCGGGCGTGGCGTTCCTGTTTAATGACGGCACGACGGCAAGTTTCGCATTCTCGTCGAGGCCGAAGATAGTGGTGTCGCAAGATGGACTCACTGTGTCGGCGCAGGGTCGTGGGGATGCAAGTTACCAATTCGCCGATGTGCGGCGTTACTATTTCGTGAGCGACATCGATGCGGGCATCGAGGGTGTGCGTGGCGACGGAGCGTCGTCTGCCGTTTCCCGTCCCGTGTTCCGCTATGCCTCCGGCATCGTTGCCGTCAGCGGCATGAGGCGTGGCGAAAGCCTACGAGCCTATTCCGTGGGTGGTGCGGCCGTCGGGTCTGCCCGTGGCCGATGCGGATGGCAACGCCAGTGTTGACCTGTCTGGCGTCGCTCATGGCATCTACGTCATATCAACAGGTATCGGAGTGAGCTTCAAGGTGATTAAGAATTAACCGTTGCCGCGCAGAGAGAACCGATACCAAACATTAATCAACAAACAAATTACAGCTATGCATAAGATATTTAGTCCTCCCTCAAAAAGGCCTGCTGCCACCGCATAGGAGTCTGTGATTGTCCCGATGAGTGAAAATCTCAGTTCTCTACGTCCATTTTGGGCAATATACAGCCAACCGAACACCATTCGAATAGGGCACAAAAGGACATTCATCGCCCTTTTGAAGTTGAATGCCAAAGCAGCGAGCATGACATTTATGGAGTCTCCGAAAAGACCCTTGTAAAAGTTCCTGCCCATTCTGTGGTCGCTCTTGCAATGTCCGATTACAGGCTCTATTCCCGCCCTCTTGCGAAACAGCTTGTGTTTCTTCTTCCTTGCATAGGCGGTATCTGAGCTTTTCGGCACATCAGGTATCATGACTTTAGTCTCCCCGCAAGAGTCCTGTCCTCTGTATCCCCGGTCTGCCGCCAGAATTTTTATCTTCCTGCCGTATATGCGCCCGACTTGTTCCATTGAAGAGTCTATCGTGTGGCCGTCATACTCGTTTCTGAAAGACATCGCACCTATAATCAAGCCATTCCACAGGCGAACGATGGAGACCTTGTTCCCAAATTCGTACTTCTTGTAATCCTTGCCCTTGCTGATGCAGAGAACATCAGGCTCATGGAGGGAGTATATCTTGTGCCCGTCTATCTTCTCCCCGTTCACGAACTTCATGCTGACATCAATGCGCTCTTGGTAGGGGTTGTTTTCAGGGAGCAGCCGCATCAACTCCCGCAACAGCCTTCCTACGATGGTGCGCATCTTCCTGTCCGCCTTCTTCACCTTTTGGGAAGAATTCTTTCTGCCCCTAAAGCGTTGGATTCTCTTCAGTTCCTTGATTTCCTTGGCATAGCTTTGGCGGACTTTCAGCTTCTCCACCTTTGCCACGGCATGGCAAAAGTCTATTATCTTGTTCAGAAGCTTTGAGTCCGTGGGGAATGTGACGTTCTTCTCTTGGACTGTCGAATCGATGAAGGCAGTTTGCTCCGCGTCCGTCTTCCGGCCACGGCCATCCTTGTGGTTCTTCTTGTCCTCCTCCTCTTTCTTCTTGTCTTCAAGAACCAGATTGACACGGATGCTCTCCTTGAGAATCAGTTCTATGCCCGATTCGCCTATGCGGTGGCGGAACTCGACGAGCTCAGTTGGGACACAAGGCTGCCTTGTCGTGAACGCGTCCATGCCACAGAAGTACTGGTAGTATGCGTTCTCCGCAAATTGCGCCACGACCATCTCGTCGGAAACATTGCGGAGGTGCTTCAAGACCAGCAGGCCAACCATCAGGCGGATAGGTTTAGCCCTACGTCCATTGTCCTTGCAGTACAATGGGGCAAAGGCGTCTTCAAAGGACTTCCAGTTGACAAGGTTTGCCAACAGAAACAACGGGTGCTTGGAATCAAGCATGGACTCAAGGTCCCAAAATAGGGCGGCCTGACGGACTGGAGAACTTGTTTTATACATAGCTGAACTACAAGATTTTACTATGCAAAGATACAAATTCTAGTAGATGTATGCAAATAATAAAACATGTATTTTGTTGACAGTCAATATGTTAACCTCTTTTCAAGGGAGGAC
>CAVKXW010000355.1:0-2241 GCA_963660215.1 Bacteroidaceae bacterium
GTGTATATATCGCAAGATGGTGGATGGAGTGAAGCAAATGGATTTGACTCAATCTTTTTCGCCTCTGCGTGTCATCAAGAAGGTGTGGGCGATTCGCCAACAAATCAAAAGCATTAATCCTGATATACTCTATTGCCATAGCAGTTTTGCTGGAGGCTTAGGGCGAATGGCAGCCATCGGTTTGCACTGCAAGGTGGTGTACAACCCACACGGTTGGGCATTCAATATTCAATAAAATCTTATTGCTGATGAAACTAAAAAGTATGATTTATCTGCTCATGGAGAAGATACTTTCTCCGTGTACAGATAAGATAGTGTGTATATCGGAGGCAGAGAAGCAATCTGCCCTTCGGGAGCATATTTCCAAGGAAGCCAAACTTGCATTGATTCCCAATGGCATTGATGTGGAAGCTGTAAGAAATGCAGCAGCTAAATCTCGGCAAGAATTGGGGATTGCAGAAAATGCCTTTGTGGTGGGTATGATAGGCAGATTGTCGCCTCAAAAGGCACCTGATGTCTTTATCCGTGCTGCCAAGTTAATCCATGATGAGATTCCAAACTCAGCCTTTATCATCGTGGGAAATGGTGAGGAAGAGGCGGAGGTAAGGGCTTTCGCCAAGGACAATGGGCTGAAATTGGTGGTGACGGGGTGGACTGATGAACCTTATAGCTATTTGAAAGTCTTCGATGTCGCAATGCTCCTGTCGAGATGGGAGGGCTTCGGTCTTGCTGTCGTGGAATATATGGCGGCGGAAAAGAATGTGGTGGCAACAAGAATTGATGCCATCCCAACGCTGGTGGAAGATGGCGTAGATGGCTTATTGGTGGAAGTGGATAATCCTGAGGATGCCGCCGGAAAGGTGCTTTGGATTTATCACCATCCAAGTGAAGCGGCTGATATGAGACAGAAAGTTTTGAAAAAAGTAGTGGAAAATTATGATATAAACCGAGTAGTAAGTCAGCACATGAAAATGTTTGATAATTTGATTTATGGGGGGGCAAGTCTCGCCCTTCTCATGACGCTTCATAGCGAAGCTTCTTTAGTGAAGAAATGTTATGTAGTTTCTCTTCTGATTAAAGAAAGGAGGGTAGCTGCATGATGAAAAAGAAGATCTTGATGGTCTGTGAGGCCTTTGGTGGCGGTGTGTTTGCATACGTTGCCCAGTTGTGTAATGATATGTGTCAGGATTTTGATGTACATCTCGCCTACTCACTCCGTCCCCAAACTCCTAAGAATTACAAGGAGGTACTGGATGAGCGAGTTCATCTGATACAAGTGAATAGTTTTGGAGGGAGTATCTTCAATATTGGAAATGACATTCGAGTAATCAAGGAACTCCGAGCTATAGCCAAGACAGTAAAACCTGACTTGATTCATCTTCATTCTTCCATTGCTGGTGGCTTGGGACGTTTGGCTTTTAGTGGAAAGGATGTGCCTGTGGTATATACTCCTCATGGTTATGCCCATATATTGATGGGCAAGGGAGGCTTGAAACTGAAAGGCTATGAAATCATGGAGAAAGTATTGGGCAAGCGTCCTTGTATCACCCTTACTTGTTGCAAGAGTGAGGACGAGGTGGCAAAAACTCTTACCAAACGTACGGCTTACGTGGAAACTGGTGTTGACCTGAAAGACTTGTCTGAGAGCTTGGATGGTATCAAGCCTATCAAAAACGATAAGTTCACGGTTTATACTTTGGGACGCACTTGTGTGCAAAAGCAACCAGAATTGTTTAATCGTATAGCTGAACTTGTACCAGAAGCGAGATTTGTTTGGATTGGTGGTGGTGAACTCGACCATCTGTTGACAGCTCCTAATCTGGAACTGACAGGTTGGAAGCCTCGTAAGGAGGCTTTGGCAATGGGAAAGGGTGCAGATGTCTTTATCCTTTGTTCACTAGGTGAGGCAATCGCCATGAGCTTGATAGAGAATATGTTTATGGGCAAACTGATACTCGTGAGCAATGTGATGGGCAACAAGAGTGTCATCAATGATGGCGTGAATGGTTTTGTTTGTGACAAGGCAGAGGATTATGCAGCCCATATCAAGGATGCCATGAAGAGATTCCCACAAAAGCTTTGTGACCAAGCTGTGGCTGATGTCCATACCATCTATAACACTGATGCTATGGCAAAGAAATATGTGAAATTTTATAATGATGCAATCAATGGAAAATACAAATAATATGAAACAATATGATTATCTGATAGTTGGCTCTGGATTGTTCGGAGCCACGTTTG
>CAVKXW010000356.1:0-2238 GCA_963660215.1 Bacteroidaceae bacterium
CCGGTCAGCCCGGTATTCATTCTGGGCGTTGAGTTGTCCATGTATATCGTCTACTGTGCTGTGTCCCTTGCAACGCTGTCAGTTGCGGCACTTTTGTGGGGCGTGCGGCTGCATGGCTCACTCTTGGCGTTCCTCGGAAGTTGGCTGCTTACCATGCTCTCGACCCTGTCCATCGGTATGCTGGCAGGCGGCGTGGCAAAGGACACCAAGCAGGCAAGCGTCATTGCCTCGATCCTCTATTTCCCCATGCTGATCTTTTCTGGCACAACGCTGCCGATCGAGGTCATGCCAAAGGCGATGCAGAAGATCGTCAGCGTTTTCCCGCTGACGCAGGGGCTTACGATGATGAAAAACACATTTTTAGGCACCGGCACGGGAAGTGTTCTGTTACCGCTTTGTGTAATGATTGGAGTTGCCGCACTTTGCACCATTCTCGCCGTTCGCTTCTTCCGATGGGAATAAGGTGCCATAAAAAATCCCTTTCGTACTACGGTGCGAATGATATGTACCCAGTTTTCTGGACACCAACTCAAAATTGAATAATTAGTTTTTCATCATGGATGCTTCCCTGAACTTAGAGGGAGGCATCCATTTTGTTTTAGCTTGGATTCTGCTGTTATTGTAATAGTCAATGTAATCGGCAATGGCCTTGGAGAAGACTTCAAAGGAAGGATAATCCTTCTCAAATCCATAGAACATTTCATTTTTCAACCTGCCAAAGAAGGTCTCCATAATGCAATTGTCGTAGCAGTTGCCCTTTCGGGACATCGATTGAATAATTCCGTGCTTCTGAAGTTCATCACGGTAGAATGCGTGCTGGTACTGCCAGCCCTGATCTGAGTGCATGACCAGACCTTGTACAGAAGGAAACCGTTCAAATGCCTTGTTCAGCATATCTCTTATCTGCTCCATATTAGGGCTGGTCGAAAGATTGTAAGAAATAATCTCATTTGTGTTCATATCCAGAATCGGAGAAATATAGCATTTGCCCCAAGACAGATTGAACTGCGACACATCGGTTGTCCATTTTTGCAGAGGCTTCTCGGTGCTGAAATCCCGGTTAATAATGTTATCGGCAACCTTGCCGACATCGCCTTTGTAGGAATGATACTTCTCCTTTGGACGTTTGCCGAACAGTCCAAGTTGGTTCATAATTCGCTGAACACGCTTGTGATTCACCTGATACCCACGGTTAAGAAGCTCATGGTGTATCCGTCTTACACCATATCTTTTTCTGTTTTCGTTGAAAATGGCAGTGATTTCAGACGATAACTCGGCATTTCTCTCCTCAACCTTATCCGTTCTGCCGAGTTCGTAATAATACGTTGATCTGGACAGTCCGATTGCATCCAGCAAATCATTCAGTCTGTGTCCTTCTTTGCGGAGTTCTTGGACGAGCGCAGCTTTTTCGCCTTGAGTTGCGCTGCGCATCTCTCTTCTCTCAAGGCAATCTCTTTTTTTACGACGGCAATCTCCGTTCTCAGACGCTCATTTTCTGCTCTGAGCCGAATCATCTCTTCTCGTTCCGAGGGGGTCAGTTCTGCTGGTACTATTTGCTTCTTCATGTCAGGCTCCTTGGGTGGTCTTCCTTTTCGTTGCTCGACCAATCCCTGATACCCTTTCATTCTATAGCATTTAACCCATTGATACAAGAGTCCTTTGTTGATTCCTGCTTCTATTGCCGTTTTCGTACATGATTCTCCGGCTAAAACTTTAGCTACCAGTTCATATTTTTCCTCTGCTGTCCATATTCTGTTTTGATTCTTATGCCGCAACGCCTCCAATCCACAGGCTTCCACCATACGAACCCAGCCTCGAACTGTTTTGCGAAACCACTTCTCTTTTACGCCTTCCGGTGTTTCCGCCCATTTGCCTTCTCGGTATAGATCTACACACCTATTTTTGTACTCATAGCTGTATTTCATTAAAATACCCCCAATACTGGGTGTCCAGTATTAGGGGTACATATCAAGATTTCGGAAGTCTCCGGGGGTTGTTTTATGAGAAGCGAAGAGTGAAATCGCTCGCCTGCTCGCGGTGAAATAATTTACTTCGTAAATTGTGAAATTTGATGCTGCGCATCAAGTGAAATAAAATTCGTTCCTTCATATGCCGCAGGCATATTTCACATTTGCGGAGCAAATATTTCACATCGAAGATATTTCACTCGTTGAGGAGGAACGAATTTCACTGAAAAAGGCACTTGCAATTGCAAGTGCCTTTTTCTGGTGGGAGAGG
>CAVKXW010000357.1:0-2234 GCA_963660215.1 Bacteroidaceae bacterium
GTCCAAATCCTTATTAGGTACATAATAATGATGGAAGAATTCTAGAGGCTCCTTGCCGACATACTTTTTCATCTCATCCTCCGTACTCTTCACAAACAAGAAATTTGGAATCAATGAAACTTGGCGATGTCTTTTCTTACCTTTATATATATAGGTTTGTGTCTGCATGGGCAGGAATGTCTCTATACCTTTTGCCTCTAGATAATCTTTAGCTTTCTTTTCGCGACCATAAGCAACTCTCATTAAAAACCAAACCGCTTCTTCCACATTTTGTGTAGAAGAAGCGGTTGCATAGTCGGGGGACACCCCATCTTGTATACGATGGGGAGACGTAGCATTTTGCACACTACCTTTTGGAGAGAGTTCTCCTTTATCTTGTCCATTACTCAATGAGACGGTCATACTTTTATCAATCATATAATCTGCTTGATAAAACTACATAAAAAGAAAAAAAGCGGGGATCATGCCCAGTTACCCGTCCTACAAACTGAGGCCCTGAGATTGCCCATCATCGTTGAACGAGCAACCACAGACCCCACGCCGATATATGATATATCTTAAAAGACATAATCATACACACGTGGCATCTACTAGCTGCTATGTCCTTGACGATGATTTGAAATTTCTCAGGTTTCAGTTTGTCATGAACAAGCGTTTAGCAAACGCCTTCCCTTATATATGTAATATCCCAACCACCCCTACAGCACTCATATCCTATTATAAGACTTCGTACTGTGTCGGCATGGAATACAAGGGCAAAGATACTATATATTTCTGAAAGCACCAAACTTTTCTTCAATTTTCTTGCTTGCCCACATCATTTTCCTTAGAAAGTTGGGAGGTATACAAAAAAGAGGAGGATAAAAGAATCTTATCTTCTCTCCCCCACCATTTCATTTTTTATTCATTATCGACTTCAGCCCAGTCCACCAGTCCCCGATTGTCTTTATCGAAAACGAGCGCCAAGCTCTTCACGGTCTTATGGCTCGCAGCATAGGCATCGGCATAATGGCGAGACACGAGTTGTCGGGAAGCAGCATCAGCGCCTCCATTGTCCGACATTTTCAGTTCCAAAACATATATGATGTTAGGGGTCTCGATGGTAAGGTCAATACGTCCACCAGCCACTTGCTTTTCCTCTTCCACCTTGAAGCCACAGATATAGAACAGGTTCTTGACGATGAAACGGAAGTGTTCCTCGAAGACAAAAGTCTCTTTCTTCTGGGTACTGTATGGCGTACCAGCGATAAGCTGCTTCAAGCATAAGATGCCAGCCTCAACATCACCCTGATTCATATTGATTTTCAGCTCTTGCACTGTATTGTCAACGTCCTCTTGTTGCTTTTTCAGCAAAATAGGCAAAACCATGTCAAACAGAGCTTTTTTAACTTCATTGTTAGGGAAACCTAAGATATAGCTATCCTCTTCCACCCCTTTAATCGTAAGATAGCCTGCCTGGTAAAGAAACAATCTTGGATTCAAAGTATTCACATCAGATGTCTCCAGATAATCCATATCAATTAGGCAACCATCCAATTTAGTTACATTTTGGGCAAAATTCCTCAACACCTTCACGAGCATGGCATTTGCTCCTGTTGCCATCCAATAAGACATGAGCTTTCCCTCATTGAGAGCACTAAGTACACTAAATGGGTTAAAAACACCCACCAAATTTTCCGCAAAATGATAGCCGTCATATTTTTCCTGCAACATACTGATTGTTTGCTGCAAAGACCATGATTTTTTCTCAGCCAGCCTGTCTATTTCTGGTCTAAAATCTGCAAGAATTTCACCAGTTGTCAATCCACAAATACTTGCATACTCCTCCTTGAAACTGACATTGGTCAGCGTATTGAGCACACTAAACAAGCTAATCTGTGTAAACTTGGTGATACCTGTCAAGAATACACACTTGATGCAATAGCCATAATCTTTCAAACCTGTAAAGAAGTTACGATAGACCTCGCGACAAGCATCATGCTCGTCCGTCTCATAAGTATGTTGAAGCGGTGCATCATACTCATCTACCAAGACGGCTATCTGTACACCCGATTGTTCGTATGCTCGCTGGATAATGCCAGTAAAGCGATCACTCAACGATATTTCTTGAATTTCTTTCCCAAAGAGTTTCTCATATTTGGAAAGTGTTTTACTCAAGTAGCTCTTAAGCGACTCTGCATCCGACCCACCCAAGTTCATCGAGAAATGGAGCACAGGTCTTTTCACCCATTCTT
>CAVKXW010000358.1:0-2229 GCA_963660215.1 Bacteroidaceae bacterium
TTTATGTGGGTGACGATATTCCTGATTATGAAATCATGCGAAAATGTGGCTGTCCTTGTTGTCCGGCAGACGCTTGCAGCGACATCAAGAATGTATCGACTTACGTTTCTTCTGTGGCCGGAGGAGAAGGCGTCGCTCGCGATGTGCTGGAGCAAGTTCTTCGGGCACAAGGTAAGTGGCTGGCCAATGCCAAGGCATTTGGATGGTAATGATTTTGTGTTGAAATGAATAAAGAAATCATATAATTGATAATCATATATGAAACCCACATGACAAATAATTTGTCGCCAATGTGAATGAAAATGGATGATGTTAGCTTATCTTTGCCGTTGTAACAACAGCATTAGATAACTATGGCATCAATATCGTTCCAGCAGGTCTTATCACATGGTTGTGGTATGGACATCCACAAGGAGGTCGTGGTTGCGACAGTACGTATCCCTGGCTACGAATGTACCAAGGAGTTCAAGACCTTCACGAGTTCATTGACAGAGTTGAGAGATTGGTTGGTCTCGTTAGGTGTCACTCATGTGGCGATGGAGAGTACCGGTGTTTACTGGAAGCCCATCTTCAATGTGTTTGAGGGGCATATCCCAAACATCTGGATAGTCAACGCTCGCCATGTCAAGCATGTTCCTGGTCGCAAGACGGACAGGCTGGACAGTGAGTGGTTATGTAGACTTCTTATGGCAGGTTTGCTGAAGCCCAGTTTTATTCCACCTCGTGAGATGCGTGAGTTGCGAGACTTGACACGCTTTCGCAGAAAGCTGATACAGCAAGTGTCAGCCAACAAGAATCGCATCATCCGAACGTTGGAGGATGGCAATGTCAAGTTGTCATCGGTCTTGTCTGACACAAGTGGCAAGACGGCGACCGCATTGATAGAGATGCTTTGTGACGGGAAGTCTGTCACTTTGCAAGATGTGGAGGCTGTACGGCATTCCCGATGTCACCATAGTTCAGAAGACATGCTGGAAGCTTGCACAGGCTATATGAATCCACATAAGATTTATATGCTTCAGAAGATTCGTAGTTGCAACCGCAAGCTTCAATCCGAGATAGAGGAACTGGATCAGCACATCAAGTCGATATATGCACCATATCAGAGTGTTCTCGATATGCTTTGCAAGATACCAGGCATCCAAAATCGTGTGTGTGAAGACTTGATTGCAGAGATTGGGCTGGATATGTCCAGATTCCCTACGGAAGGACACCTATGCAAATGGGCTGCGATGTGTCCTGGCAACAACGAGAGTGCTGGTAAGAAGAAAAGTGCCAACACCGGACATGGCGACAAGCATGTTAAGGCGGTTCTGTCAGAAGCTGCTTGGGCTGCTTCCAGAACAAAGGACACTTTCTTCGCAGAGCGATATGGAAGACTAGCTTACAGAAAAGGCGCAAAGAAAGCCTTGATTGCTGTTGGCCATTCTATATTGACTTCTGTTTACCATGTACTATCCACAGGAGAGCCTTACAAGGAACTTGGTGCTCGATATGTGCCAGAAAAGATAGCCACCAAACGCAAGAAATACCTCAAGGAGGAATTGCAAAAGCTTGGCTATGAGGTTGTCCTTGCAAAGAAAGATGCTAATTAACCCCAAGATATAACTGGGACTTCAGCAAACACAGGCCGATTTTTACTGGAACATTATGAGTCCGAATATGAAACTGGTCCCACAGCTAAGAGGCAATGTTTGTGACGTAAGAGCACGTGTATGAAAATTTAAATCATAACTTAGCTGTAAATACATACGCCAACTGTCAGCCGCACTTGCCAAAGGGTGAGTGCTCTCTCTTCTCTGTCTTTACTCAAAGTAACATATGTCTAATCGCTATTCTACTATATAGATAGCACTAATTATTTTCGTATGAAAAAGCTACTTTTGACGTGCTGTGTCCTAGGCGCCTTTATAGCCGCGAGGGCACAACTGAAAACCAACAACGGCATTGAGTACCTGCAATGCCAAGCTTCCGATGTGTCGGGCGACTTCTGCGACCTGGCCAACACCTACTTTCTTGCCGACAGTCTGGCTGGATTCGACCTCAACCAGGGCGTGGGCATGGTTAACTGGAAGCGTTATCGGCTGTCGCCCCGACAGGCTTTCAACCTGAACGGCTATTGGCCTGTGCGCATGAAAATGCTCGATTTCCCCGACACCCAGTATGACAACGACCCCAACCTGAAGATAAAGATACGGAAGGTGGACGAACGTACCCTGCGTGTAACCC
>CAVKXW010000359.1:0-2200 GCA_963660215.1 Bacteroidaceae bacterium
TAATTGTACATTGTTTCATGGAGTTACTATAGGAATGGAATTTTGTGGAAAGAGAAAAGGTTATCCAACTATTGGTAATAACGTAATACTATTTCCTGGTAGTAAAATTCTTGGTAATGTTAAAATAGGAAATAATGTTGTAGTAGGAAGTAACGCTGTTGTTGTAAATGACATACCCGATAATTCTGTTGTCGCTGGTGTTCCAGGAAAGATTATAAGTGACAATGTAAATCAATATATGATAGCATTTAATTTGATAAAATAGTGCGTTTGTAAAAAGCTTATTATGAAATACGCAATCAATGGTCGCTTTGTTGTCCGCAAACTAACAGGCCAGGAGCGATTTGCAACAGAGTTGCTCAGAGAATTAGATAAGATATGTAATAAGGATGAGTTTGTCTTGGTGGTACCAGAATATGCCGAGACTTTGCCTAATTACAAGAATATCAAGATAGTGAAGTATGGCAAGGTGAAGAGTCATTTCTGGGAACAGATAAGTCTCTATCGCTATTGCAAGAAAAATCATCTGGTGAGTGTGAACTTGACTTCCACATGTCCACTGCTTGATAGTGGTATCGTATGTTGCCATGATGCAGCTCCCTACGAGATTCACGACCTCTTAACGCAAAATATTTATGGCAAGTTATCACAGGTATGGCACATGTGGATGATAGGTGCCGTGAAACGCAGCAATTATCCTATCATCACGGTGAGTCATTACTCCAAGGCTCGACTTTCTAAGTTTATGAAGCTTCCTGAGTCTCGATTCCACGTAATCTCGAATGCGTGGCAGCATTATGAGAGGGTGCTGGAGGATGATTCCATCTTCGCAAAACTTCCTAAAGGGTATAACCGAGGTGAGTATTTCATGGCACTCAGCAGCCTAACTCCTCAGAAGAACTTTGTGTGGGTGAAGGAGGTTGCAAAGCGCAATCCTCAGAAGAAGTTTGTGATAGTAGGCAGGGCTGAGGGATTTACCAAGCTTGGTGATGAAGAGTTGCAGGAAAGTAACTTGCATTTCACAGGTTATCTCTCTGATGGAGAAATCAAGTCGCTTATGAAGGGCTGTCGTGCCTTTATCCATCCTGCGGTGTATGAAGGATTCGGTATTCCGCCGATTGAGGCACTGTCGTGTGGTGCAGAACTCATCATTTCGACGGCAGCTTGTCTGCCTGAAATTTATGGTAAGTCGGCACATTACATCGACCCATATAACTATGAGGTGGACTTAGATGAATTGTTGAAACAGCCGATAGCCCCTGCGAGCGATGTGCTGGATAAGTATTCATGGGCTGGTGAGGCAAGGAAGTTGCTGGCGTTGCTAAGGGAATGATTCTCTGTCTCTTGCGTTAAAATAAGCCAATAAGTTTGGCGGTGTGAGGGGAAAAATGTAACTTTGCAGTGTATATACATTTTTAAACGTTTAAAAAGGAGAAGAATATGACAGCAACAGCATTAAATAGAACGCAGGTGCATCTCTTGCAGATGTTTCAAGTAGATGATTCTCAGAAAGGATTAGATGAATTGAAAGAATTGCTTTATTCTTACTATTCAAAGAAAATGAATGAAGCTTTGAATGAACTATGGGATTCTGGTGTCTTGAATCAAGAACGACTTGATGAGATTAACAATATGGACTTGCATAAATTGCAGATGGCATGAGTCGTTTAGTTTTGGATACAAATTGTCTCATACAAATAGTTTCGCCTCTAAGCAAATATCACTCATTGTGGGAGAGTTTTGAACGAGGTGAGAATACTCTTTGTGTTTCTAATGAAATCATAGAGGAGTATGTGGAAATCATGCAAAAACTGATGGGATTTGCTGTTGCGGAATATGTAGTCAAAACAATCTTGAATAGCAAATTTACGGTTGTGAAAAATCCTTATTATAACTTTCATCTGATAGAGGCTGATAAGGATGATAATAAGTTCGTGGATTGTGCGATAGCTGCTCAGGCAAAGTGTATTGTTACGAACGACCATCATTATGATGTGTTGAAGACAATTCCTTTTCCGAAGGTGGAAGTGGTGAGTCTCGTGGAATTCATAAGTCATATCCCTAAGTTGTAAAAAGTCCCTTGGTGCATTTAGATTGCAACCAAAGGACTTCTAAAGAGATTAAATGTGGAAGTTAACTTGTTTTAGCCACGCCTTGACATCAAAGCATGGGCAGGACTTGCGAACCCAAGGGAGGTCAC
>CAVKXW010000360.1:0-2199 GCA_963660215.1 Bacteroidaceae bacterium
GGCTCATGTGCAAAACCCTGTGTCCAGATAGTTGGAAAAGTATGTACCTTTGCGGACGGTTTTAAAGGGAAATACATATGTCAGAATCAATGTCCGTATATCAGTCGCTAGCCCGCCTGATGTTCCCCAAGGGTCTGTTGGATTACTTCACGGTGGTTGATGTTGTCGAGCGCGACGTCCCTCCGGTCGAGCGGCACGGGGTGGAGACCGGTGAGGTCATCTTCCACCTTGACGAGTTGGACCGCCTGCGTCACCCGGAGGAGGGGCACACATATCGCCCGAACGGGTTCTATGAGCCCTCCAAGGTCCGTGACTTCCCGTTGAGGGACAGGAAGGTGACACTGGTCGTGCGCCGCCGCAGATGGATAGACGAGAGCACGGGGAAGAGCGTGGGGAACAGCTACGAGCTCACCGCGGACGGGACACGGCACTCTGTTGAGTTCGCCGCTTTTTTAAAAGAGTGTTTTGGACAGATACCCGATATCAGCCTCTTCGCTTGAGAAGTTCTATTATGTTGACGGCCATCAGCTGGAGCGGCAGTACAAGGACCATCTGAGCGGCTACCCCGACTGGGCGGTGTCGGAGACGGGTTCGCACGCCGACAGATGGCTTGTCTTTCCCGACAATGTCGGCCCCAGGCTGAGCATCGACGAGACGTCGCTGAGCGACGGCGAGCTGTACACGGTGGTCACCAACAAGGACGCGCATGGCCGCGCCGGCGCGCTTGTGGCGATCATCCTGGGGACCAAGTCCGAGGATGTCATCGCCGCCCTCAAAACGGTGCCGGAGGAGGCCAGGGGCACGGTGGCGGAGGTCACGCTCGACCTGTCGTCCTCGATGCGCAGGATAGCGCGCCTGTCGTTCCCGAAGGCGACTCAGGTCATCGACCGCTTCCACGTCCAGAAGCTGGCCCTGGAGGCCCTGCAGGACATGCGCGTGGACTTCCGGTGGGACGCCATCCGTGAGGAGAACCGCCTCCAGTCCGAATCCCGGGCGGCGCGGAGACGGGGCGAGGATGTGGAGGCTTACACCCCCGAGGTGTATGAGAACGGCGACACCAGAAAACAGCTGCTCGCGAGAAGCCGCTACCTGTTGTTCAAGTCGAGGGAGAAGTGGACCGAGTCGCAGAAGGCCAGGGCGAGGATACTCTTCAACATGTACCCGGACCTGGAGAGCGCCTACGATCTTACGGACGAGCTCAGGCGGATATACTCAAACACCGACAGGAAGACCGTCGCATACACCAAGCTCGCACATTGGTACAGGCATGTCGAAGAGGCCGGATACGACTCCTTCCAGATAGTTAAGGAAACTGTCCGCGAAAACTATCAGGACATATTGAACTTCTTCGACAACAGGGCCACCAACGCCTCCGCTGAATCTTTCAACTCAAAAATAAAAAACTTCAGAGCTCAGTTGAGAGGTGTGTCTGATGTGAAATACTTCCTATTCAGGCTACAAAAAATATATGCTTAAACACATACTTTTGCTCCTGAGCCCATTCCAACGAAAAAGCCCACGAGTTCCTTGAACTGCGTGGGCGTTAATTCCGTTGTGCTACTGTTGAAAGTGTCGAAGTTTCAAGGAAGCACGGACATTAACGCCTGTTAATAAAATATATGTCTTTTCTAAAAGTCTTACTTTCTCACCTGCAAATATATTATTTTTTGCCTTGAGTGCAAATCTTTTTTCTGCTAATCATATAGCAGTTGACCACGATTGCGCATATATTGTTTACGGACAAACCATCGCCGCAGAAACGCATTGTTTTGCGCAATCATCTTAATGTCAGAATGATAGACAAAAGTTGGACAACCCGTATATGGTTCATTCTCTTCATTACGATACGATAAGGGATAGTTTTTCTGTTCTCCAAACAATCGAATTTGTCCGGCGAAATTCCTCTTCACCGGACAAACCAGCGATATCGCACGTTTTCTCCGGCAGAATGCCGTTTCGGTGGACATTCTGATGCGGAAGGCTGTGGCTCAATTGATTCACCTCGCATTGGTACACCTGTGCACGCTTTCCTGTACCAACCAATGTTTCGCCCTCAATTGGTACACCCAAGGGCGTTTCCATGTACCAACCGGGAATTTATTGGTCAGTTTTAAGGCTAAGTTTACCCCCTGCCGATCGCCCCGGCAGTTCGGACAAGTTAGATTGTCCTCCGTTCGGGCAGCAGATTGAGGGTGAATT
>CAVKXW010000361.1:0-2198 GCA_963660215.1 Bacteroidaceae bacterium
AAACTGCATCACATCCTCCACCGTGTAGTAGGTTTTCTGTCCCAAACGCTTGTAAGGAAGGACGCCCAAACTACGATAGCGTTGAAGGGAACGAGGGGAGATTTGAAACAAAAAACAAAGGTCTTGGTTGTCGAGCATTTTTTCATTGATAGCTGTACTTCCTTTTTGCTCCGTCTCTCGTTCGTTTCTCAACATCAACATGTCATAGATGCCGTCTATCTTTTTGTGCAGGTCATGGAGATATAGCTCCAATCTTCTCAATGTTGTTCCATCTTCCATGCTTATGTCTCCCTTGATATGGTTCGCTCCTCAATCATTTTCTGTACTGCATGGTTGCTGTATCTGCATTGTCCACGCACCATGATGTACTCGATGCTACCTGTTGAGCGCAGGCGTTGCAAGGTTCGCTTGCTTATGCCCAACATGTTTGTTACGTCATCGTTTGTCAACACTGGTTCTATGTTTCTTTTTCTGGTAATCTCTCCTGCATTAGCATAGATGAGACCTACCAACTCTGCCACTTCGGCAATTTGTTCTGTCAGAGTTTTGTATGCAGAACTTTCCATTGTTATTACTTCCATTTTGAATCTGTTTGAAATGTTATAAAATTCGTTGTTTTGATTTCACGGCGGCAAAATTAAGCAATTGAAAAATACCCGTTTAACAACTCATTAATGACACACGTAAGATTTTCTTGATTTTTCTTGCCGAGCGTTCGGCAAACCTCGGAAAAGCACTGCCACAGACTTGCATTTTCATTGTTTTTCCATATTCGCATATTACCTTTGCCATCGAATTTGTTGAACCAATAAAATCAGAGAATATGGAAGTAGTAACAATGGAAAAGAAGGCATTCGACTTGATGATGGCAAGATACGATGCCTTGGTAAAGAAAGTGGAGTTGTTGAAACACAAGGCGAACGGCAAGCGTTTGGAGAAATGGCTGACAGGACATGAGGTCTGCCAGCAACTTCGTATTAGCCAACGCACTCTACAAAAACTTCGTGACCGCCGTTTCTTGGGGCATACCCAGATAGGTCGCCAATTCTATTACAATCCAGAAGAGGTAAAAGGACTTGTTCCACTGATAGCTCAAATCAAGTCTGTATAGAAAGAAAACCGCCCAGGGCAAAGCCGAAAAACTTTACCTTGGGCGAGCCTACACATTTTATATTCACCACTTAATCCAATTTGTAAGCAATGAACATGAACCAACTTTTGACGCATGAGAGTGAGTCAATAGACACCGCCATGCAATCCTTGAAGAAAGCCAACAACTGGCTGTCCTCATTCATAGAGTCCTACAGTCCACCTTTGGACGGTGAGCGATACCTCACCGACAAGGAACTTTCCGAGCATCTGAAACTCAGTCGCCGCACCTTGCAGGAATACCGCAAGCAAGGCATTTTGCCATACATTATATTATGTGGCAAGACACTCTATCCAGAATCCGAGCTACAGGCACTTCTCATAGGTAATTACCGTAAGCCGATAATTGATGGCAATATTCCGCAAGGGGAGAGTGTTACCACGTAGCAGTAGAAAAACAAAAAAGCGTACAGGGTGTAGCTCTATAAGTTGGCTTCCTCTGTACGCTATTATATTATGAGGTGTAGAATGTTTAACTGACACCTCTTGGCATCGTTCCATTCATCACAATAATCATTGGCTGCTCTGTTCTTGTTTGGAACTCTTGGCAATCCTTGCGGTTCTCCACCTTATCAATGAACCATTTTCTGAAAAGCAGAGCTTGGTATGTATCCATTTGAAGGGATATGGCGATAATCACTTCGATGTCATATACATTTGCTGAATATCCATTTTCAAGTTTGATGTATTGCGAATGTTTGAAATCTTTCAACACGCCTTGTTTCCAAATGCGTTTGATGGTATTCTTCACCGCTGTCCCTGTTACATTCAACAGTTCGGCAATCTCCCAAACAGTCATCCACACCTCACCATGATGTGGGGCGTAGATGACCAATTCTTCCTGTATTGTTATCACTTGTCGTTTCATACTCTGCCATTTATAGTGTTAGTATTATCGTTGCAAACATTCCCAAATGAAAATTCCTCTATGTTGTTGATTTGCTGAGACAGTTTTTCCACATCCTTGCTCAACTTTTCCTTGGTTATCTTGGCGTACACTTGGGTTGTCTTTATATCCTTGTGCCCAAGCATAGAACTCACTGTTTCTA
>CAVKXW010000362.1:0-2189 GCA_963660215.1 Bacteroidaceae bacterium
GGTATAGAGAGTGAACCAAGGCTTCTGCATACCCAGGTTGACTTGCGGTGCCCAAATGCCTATCTTGGGAGCAGCACTGATGTAGGCAGTCATGCTCTTGAGGCTCTTCACGTTCTTACGCTTTATCATGGTGATGGCCTCATTCTCTGGCATTTGCTCCGCCCAATAGATGATGGCATTGCGAGAGTCCTTATAGTTGACCATAAACTGGAAGAACTTCCATACGCCAGAAAGCTCGATGGTGTGGTTGGTCTCGTTGTCAAGATAAGGGTTACCTGTTTGTCGAGTGAATCGGTTGGCATAAGACACGTTGTTGCTCAACTGGCTGTAAGAAGGGTGAGAAGTCTTGACCGAATAACTCAACTGTGCCATCACCCTGCCTATCTTCGTGCCATAGCTGATGCTAGGGAAGAGGTTGCGGAAAGAGCGACTCTGCTCTGGCTGATAGATGCCAGCATCATAATACTTGAACCTTACATACTCATATCGCAATCCTGCCGTGATGTTTCCTATCGGGGTGAGGCGAGTGTACTGTATGAATGGGCTTGCCGTCTGTTCTTCCAACTTGCTATAAGAATTGGCAAGGATGTCTGTACGGTTTACCTCATAGTCATCGTTGCGATGAGTATTGATATACTCTGCTCCATAAGAGAACTTTCCACCCAGAAGAGGAGAGGTGATGATGAGCTTGGAAGCTATCATCTTGTTGCTCACCCGATTCTTGGAGTCGATGTTGCGAGAATCATGCTCCTGACTCCGCTCATCACTATAGGCATAAGCCCTGTTTGTGCTGAAATAGAGATCGGTATTCAGGTCGATGTTAGTCTTGCCCAAAGTACCGTTGTAGTAGGCATTCAGCAGGTGGCTAGGACTATTCTTATCGACGGTCAAGCCATCCGTGTTGATATAGTCGTAAAACTTGCCGTCGGCTGTCACATGGCTATCGAAGAATCCTTTTGAGCGAGAATGGCCAGGCGAGTTCAAGGTGTATCGGGCACCAATGGAATGATTGGTGTTGAAGTCATAGCTAAAACCACCGATAAGACGATGTGATTCCGTGCGACCAGTTACTTCATTGTTGTTATGCTGTTGCCAGAGCGTATCCACGTGTACCGTCTGCTCGTAGGTGGCTTTTTGAATCCAGGTGGCATCGGAAAACTTATAGGTGGCAAAGAGATTCAGCCCGTCATGGCGATAGTTCATGTTGACTTGCTGAATGGTATTGTCGTGCTTGTTGTACCAATACACCGAGCGAGTGTCGAATCCGAAGCCTTCACCTTTCTTCTTGATGGTCTTGATTTTGATGACTGCATTCACCGAGGCATCGTAGGTGGCTCCAGGGTTCTGGATGACTTCCACGCTCTTGATGTCGGCAGACTTTATGTTATCCAACTCGCTGATGTCTTGCATCTTCCTACCGTTGATATATATAATAGGTGTGCCCTTGCCATACACCTCATATCCATCCTTCTTCTTCACGACGCTTGGCACATGCTTCAATACATCCTCTGCCGTACCCAACTTGCTCAGAACAGTTCCCTCCACGTTGGTCATAAGCCCTCATGGGTCTTCTTATATTGCGGACGATGAGACTTCACCACCACTTCGCCGAGTTCTTTGGAGAACTTATCAAATAGAGTTGTGTCGGTAGTCTGTTCACCATTGATGTTCTGTGCCATCATCTGCGTCATGGCAATACCACTGAAGAATGCTGCTAATGCGAGTCTTTTCATTTCTTTCTTATTTTTATGTTGTTATTATTCTTGTTGTCATGTATCTTATGGACAAGAGGCGTGCCAAACTAGCTATCTACTTGAAAATAAAGAAGAAAGAATAAAACACCCATAAAACAATCTGTCCAATAATTAGACACTGCCGTCTAACTATTGAACAGTTTTTTATATCTTGTTGCTGAAAAGATTATGCGAGAGCCTCCACCTTCCAGTCATCAATGCTTCTGCGGTCTTCCGAGAAGTTGATGCCCACCTTATACTTCTTTCGCTTGTCATCGGCGAAGGCGGCAGCATAGTCCTTGTGCTCGATTTGCTCCATTGCCGTCTCGGCATTCTTCTTGTATTTGAGTTCCAGTACATAGATGCTGCGCTTCGTCTTCAGCACCATGTCGATTCTGCCATCGGATGTAGGTACTTCTGGAGTTACATCACAGCCAAGGATTAATAATATGGTAT
>CAVKXW010000363.1:0-2171 GCA_963660215.1 Bacteroidaceae bacterium
ATGATGTCCCTCATGGAACGGAAGATTATGAAAGGGTAAATCAAACCATTGCTTATAAGCCAGAAACGTCTTGGAACTATGAGGTGGGAGCGCATCTTAATCTTTTTCAACATCGTTTGCATTTCGATTTGAGTACTTTTTATATGCAGGTTCGTAATCAGCAACTCTCTGTAATGGCAGGTAATTACGGATATGGAAGAATGATGGTTAATGCAGGGAGAAGTTATAGTTGTGGTATAGAGGCAGCTTTAAAGGGACAGGCTTTTGGTGGTGTGTTGGATTGGGCAGTGAACTATGGATATACCAATGCTAAGTTTAGTGAATATCTTGATGGTGAAGGTGATCAGGTTTCGGACTATAAAGGGAAAAGAGTTCCTTATGTGCCACAAAATACGTTCTCTTCTAGGATAGATTGTCATTTCGGCAGATATACTGTAGGCTTAAATATGAGTGCTTTGGGTAAAATTTATTGGGATAACTCGAATAGTTACTGCCAAAAGGTGTATGCGGTGTTAGGAGCTCATGCCGATGTAAATTTTCCTTGGGTGTGTATCAGTCTTTGGGGTAGAAATCTCACAGATACAAACTATAATACTTTTGCGGTAGATAATGCAGTCACAGGTTCTAAGCTGTATTTTGCTCAACGTGGAAACCCTTTTCAATGTGGAATAGATCTTAAATTTCATTTTTAGATTTTTTGAATCATGATGATAAAAGGCCCTGTCTCGCATCTCTAGACAGAGCCTTTTTCTTATTTCTCTATGCTACCATATCCAACTAGCTGATCGGCTCTTTCGTTTGTTGCTCTGTAGTAAACAAGTATTTCGTATCGATTTTTTGTCTGATGGAAGTTTCCCTCCGAGGCAAGTGGCTCAATATTGCCATCTTTCTTTTGTAGCAAGTACTGATAACTATAGTAACCTTGTTTGAGCAGAATGGTAGCATGATAGCTGTGGGATGGCTCATTATAGACCATTCGATAGGCGGGCAGAAAACTGTCGTATGTCCAGTCTCCATTGATGTATACATCTCCTTTTTGTTGGGGAGCTTGTAGAGTGAAATGAACTTGGGCGTATTCGCTAGTCGTGTTGTTTTCTGTATTGTCGCTGTTGCGAATATAGAATGCCCCCTTTGCCGACTCGTCGTAGATGTAGCTAGGTCTCGGTGTGTCTGTTTGTATATAAACATGATAATCAGAGCCGTCCCATTGAATGTCGTCGATTCCCATAGTGGGATGGTCGGTATCTAGAAATTCAAACTTTCTGTATTCATTGCCAGCCTCGAAGATTAGAGGACGTGCATGTCTCCATTCCATGCGATTGGCGCTGATATAATCGGGTTTTGTATTCATTATGGCTCTATCCCATCTACCATTTTGTAACACCACGGTTTTTATTTCGTTAGGTGAGGTAATCCTTAGAGAACCAAAGTCGAGATTGAATTTTACTTGTTGATGGCTTTTCATTTGGTCAATGTCGGTATTTGTGGTATAGTCGGCGTTTATATTCATGATGGGGTCTACCACCATGAAGCAGGCCGTGAGCATCTTTGTTGGCTCAGGGGTGTTGCTGCTGTCGTCGTAAACAGTGAGGCGATAGTTTCCGCTCATTTTTATTTTTACTTGATGGTTAGGGATGGAGAGGTGATAGTGGGTGTATTGATGATTGGTATTGGTGGATAGTTCTGCGTCTTCTATGGTTAACTCTCCATTAAACCCTTGTAAGAAATCTGTATCAAAGAGGTTGGTCGACACATTCCAGTTAGCATCGCAATGCTCTATTTTGTAACTATAGCGATGATAGTCGTGTGTCATATCGTCAAAGTCAATATTTATAGCTTGCCCATCTAATTGGGTAATGGGCATGGCAAGCCAATCCGTGCCTCTTACCACTTTCAAAGTTTTGATGCGCTGATTATATATTTCATGTTGTTGTGCCATTGCTGGCAGACTGAGGGCTATGGTTGTCCCCAAGATAATGCTGTTTGCTAGTTTCATGCGTGCAAAGATAGTGGAAATAGAGGAGATAACCAAACAAAAAGATAAAAAAATAACTTGCAGTAGTCTGAATAGACTAAATGCAAGCTTAAACAATCTAAATTAATACATGAAAAACACTTTGTAGTCGATAGGGGAATCGAACCCCTATGCCAAGATTGAGAATCTTGTATCC
>CAVKXW010000364.1:0-2166 GCA_963660215.1 Bacteroidaceae bacterium
ATATAGAGCCTTTAAAATCAACCGTGGAGAAAAGTATCATTGGTAGTAGATGTGACACCTCCTGCACCGCAGCCCGGGGAAACCTTAGGGTACATTTCCCCAAACTGTGGTGCAGGATATCGAAAACAGCAATCCTGATAAACAAAAAGCTGTCATGGAATGTGATGTTCCATGACAGCTTTGCTAGTGTGCCCAGCATGGGCACAATCTAATGGGTGAAAGTCCCTAGACCGCCTCATAGCGGGAAGGTCATAGCTGAACACCAAGGGTGTCCATCGTGAGGTGGAATCTGAAAGAAGGTGTAGGCAAATCTCCGGCCTGACGAACAGAAATCACATCAGGCTCATCAGATGGATAAGGCCGCTATACAGGTCAAAGTCCCAAAGCTATGCGGAAATCTGATGAGTAAATGTGGCAGGTAGATGGAGAGAAAGATTGTGCTCTTACCTGGGGAGGTCTCACGGACACGGCCAATGCCATGAAAAAAAATTGGCGGTCGTGGTTGAAACAAGATTTGTCGTGAGAAGTCAGCCGAGGTCATAGTACACGGCGGGCTATAGACCGCTGTGGAAGGACCGAACTTTAGGAGATGTCAGTAAATGAATGCAACCAAGCAGAAATTCAAAGGCAGAAAACTTCATAAAGAGGACTGTCCACAAATGGTAGCTGCGGAACAGCGAGAGTATGTGGAAGTGCCTGCTTCTGTGCGGATTGCTGAAAACAACGGCATCATTGCAGACTTGCCGTCGGACAGTCTGTTGAGGAGGATAATATCTCGAAACAATATGAACGAGGCCTATAAAAGGGTGAAATCCAATAAAGGAGCGGGCGGAGTTGACAGGATGAGCGTAGATGAACTTCTGCCGTATCTTAGCAAATACCGCACGAGCCTGCTTCAGCAGATACGGGATGGCCGTTACAAGCCAAACCCAGTCCGCAGGGTAGAAATACCCAAGGAGGAAAGAGGCAAAGTCCGAAAGCTGGGAATACCGACGGTAGTAGACAGGGTGGTACAACAGGCAATAGCCCAAGTGTTGAGCCCAATCTATGAACCGCAGTTCTCAGAATCCAGCTTTGGCTTCAGGCCGAAGCGAGGAGCCCACGATGCTCTGAAGCAATGCCAGAAATATGCAGATGAGGGCTATGTCTATGTAGTGGACATGGACTTGGAAAAGTTCTTTGACACGGTTTGCCAAAGCAAGCTCATAGAGATACTCTCAAGAAGCATAAGGGATGGCAGGGTAATTTCCCTGATACACAAGTATCTGAATGCAGGTGTAGTACAGCACGGCGTATTTGAACGCAGTGAGCAGGGAGTACCACAGGGAGGGCCTTTAAGCCCTCTTTTAAGCAATATTATGCTGAATGAGCTGGATAAGGAGCTGGAGAAGCGGGGGCACAAATTTGTGCGTTACGCTGATGACTGCATGATACTGTGCAAAAGCAGGAGAAGTGCCCAGCGAACCTTGGAAAGCATAACCAAGTTCATAGAGGGGAAGCTGTTCCTCAAAGTGAACAGGGAGAAAACCAGCGTGATACACATATCCAAGGCAAAATATCTTGGGTACGGCTTCTACCGATACAAAGGAAAATGCCGTTTCAAGGTACATGCCAAGTCGCAAGCCAAGATGAAGAACCGCCTACGGGCGATAACGAACCGAAGCAAGGCGATAAGCAACGAGGAAAGACCCCAAATCCTGAAAAGATTCATCAAGGGCTGGGTAAACTACTTCAAGCTGGCGGATATGAAAGGATTGCTTAAAGCAACAGACGAATGGCTCCGCAGGAGGATTCGGGCAATCTACTGGAAACAGTGGAAGAAGGTCAGAACACGGTACAGGATGATTAGGCAGTACAACCTGCCTGAATGGAAGGTACACGAGCTGGCCAACTGCCGAAAGGGGATATGGAGGGCAGCATTAATGCTTAACCAGATTCTCACCAACAAAGAAATAGACCGACAGGGCTATATAACCATGTCGGCCTATTACGGTCAAGTATGCGAAAACTAGAGAACCGCCGTGTACCGAACGGTACGCACGGTGGTGTGAGAGGTCGGGATTTCTAAATAGAAATCCCTCCTACTCGATTTAGGCTATATTGAGAAATGAGGATATAACATAATGGAAAATAAAGATTTTAGCTCCCTGAGCGTGTCCCAGGAGC
>CAVKXW010000365.1:0-2142 GCA_963660215.1 Bacteroidaceae bacterium
CGCTTGTACTCCTTGTCGAAGAGGTTTGGCACCTGACCGTTGAGCCAGTACTCGTATTCAGCCAGGTGTTATGCAATATTATAATGGAACAAACGCACCTGCAAATATCTATAGAATCAACGCTGAGGGCATCAAGCCTGACTGGACATTGGTTATTCCACAGTACGAGATACAATCCAACAAAGCTTTGGAGGACTGGAACAACCCTGATCCAACAAACTCTATTGATGTGTCTAAAGCTCAGGCTGGTGTTTACGCAGAAGGTAAGTATTAATAACAGAATAATGAGAAGTTAATATGAAACTATATAAAATAATAACAAAAGCTTTGTTGGCACTTACAGCCATTGTAGGTTTTGCCTCTTGTTCTTCAGATGATTATGAGATGGTAGGCAAACCTAACAACGGACAGGTTTATTTTTCCAACGAGGCCAGCACAGAGTATCTGCTCAATGAAAATCAAAACACAGTAGAAGTAGAGGTGAAGCGTGTGAACACTTCTGGATCCTTGACAGTTGATGTCGATGCTAAGGATGAGTCTGGGTTATTTTCAGTTGCTTCGAATGTGACATTTGCCGATGGTGAAGCAACAGCAAAGATGCCTATTAATTTTGATTTTTCAAGATTGGAGTCAGACCATGACTATCCAGTGACATTGACATTGAAAGCTGATACATGCGAATATGGTGACAACACAATCACTGTGAACATCAAGTATGCGCCATGGTCTGAATGGGAAGCTATGGGCGAAGGTACAAATCCTGTCTATACATACTCGATCATGCTTGGTGGTGCATATGAGCAGCCTGTCTATTATCGTGAGTCAATGCTCGACCCAACCAAGGCTCAGCTGATGTTAGAGGATTGGTTCTATGGAGTTAACTTGATTGCCGATTGGAACAAGACGGAGAACAAAATTAAGATTGCACCACAGTTCAGCGGATATGTAAACTCTCAGTATGGCAATGTGATGGTGGCAGACACTTATACATATGCAACAGAAGTACGAGGTCAAGAAGGCGTAGATTACGACAAATATAAATCATATTACGATGAGACGACAGGTCGATTCTATTTAAATGTGATTTATTATGTCTCAGCAGGTAGCTTTGGTAATGGATACGAAACCATCCAGCTTCCAGGTTACGAGCAGTCTGACTACAGCATCAGTATTGAGGATGGTGGTTCTTATCAGAGTGGCAAAAAACTGGGACAGGTGTTCAATATGACTATGGGCTCAGACCTAAGTAGTTTGAAGTACGCTATCTTCCCTGGCACCCTTAGCGCTGACGAATTGACAGAAAAGGCAAATGGAATCTTCTCTGGCGACATTGAGTCTACAGCAACAACAGAGAATGGTTACAAGCTAACACTCGTGGGAGACGAGGGAGATTATACCCTTGTGGTAATCGGCTATGACGCAGATTCTAAGTGGGTAGCTACTGAAAGCTTGAGCTTTACAGTCAAAGCGCCTACGGCAGGCAAGACTTGGACAGCCAAGTATATGGGTGACTATTCTTATAGCGTAGTCTTCGGCAATGAGGATGGAACTCCTTCTGTAGACGAGGGCTTGACTTTAAGTGCTTGCAATGAGGACAACACGCTCTTCAAGATTTCTCCATGGGGAAATGACGCAGAATTTATGTTTACCTATGATACAGAGGGCAAGGTAGTCGTTCTTGACCAAGAAACTGGTGTTTCTTCACAGTATGGCACAATCTTGGTAGGTGAGGCTGCCAATGTCGATCCAAGCACCTATGGTCAGTATGCAAGTTCATACGACAGTGAAACAGGCACATTCAAGTTCTGTGTAGCCTATTATGTAGAGCAAGGTATCTTTGGTGCAGGTTTCGAGACTTTCAAGATCTCTTCGCAGGCAGCAAGAAAGATGAATGCAGCTCGCACAAGAGCCATGGTAAAGACCAAAGCGTTACGAAACAACGCCAAGGTGGTTAAATTAGGTAAAACTAGCTTTCACAAATTTACACCTAATGGCAGAACCTTGAATGTATTGAACGCTAAGACTATCAAGTAGTCTAGACTGAATGAAATTAAAAGGTGTACCATTAGTAATGGTACACCTTTTTCGGGTCACCTGCAAAAGCGTGTGGCAATGATATACTAAATTAGCAATCATTTCGTT
>CAVKXW010000366.1:0-2137 GCA_963660215.1 Bacteroidaceae bacterium
CGAAATGATTGCTAATTTAGTATATCATTGCCACACGCTTTTGCAGGTGACCCATTCTTTCTTCTCATCTGATAACTGTATTGCTGTATCGGATGGGGCTGGAGGTTGTGGTTTGTTTGCCGATGAATGGTCGCAATATCTTATTGCTCATTTGCCAAAGGATAAGCCAATTTTAACTTATCAAGAACTTGATGAGTGGGTAGATGGCATCTGGGAACCGTTCTATAATGAACATGAGAAGAAAGCCAAGGAGGGTGATGGCATTCTTTTGAATAAGTTCTATAATGAAGGTTCTTGTGCAACGATTGCTGCGGCTTGGAAGATAGATGAGAGGTGCTGTAAATGGATGACATACGGCGATAGTGTTGTTTTTCATTATAGTTTTCAGACAGGCTTGTTGGAGCATAGCTTCACAAAACTGTCAGACTTTAGTAATCCTCCAAGGTTGGTGAGTTGCAAAGACCCTTTGGAGGAAGATGGCTTTCACTGTGGTGAATTTACATTGTATGATACTTCTGTGGTATTCATTGCAAGTGATGCTCTGTCGCATTATGTATTGATGATGTATGAGTTGTCGAAATGCAAGGAATATGGAGAAGAACTTGCGGAGGAATATCTGAAGCAATCTAGTAATTCTCAGTTGCTGAAGACAGCTGAGACCTTGAAGCTTGATTTTGGGAAAGATGTTATCGAGAAGTTATTGCAGGCTTCTGTTTCAGAAGTTTCATTCCGAGAGTATCTTGAAGGGCTTTATCGGTTAGGAGTGATAGATAGGGATGATTTTACATTTGTAAGTTTTGATTAATGTTTCAATAATAGTTAAAATATGATAGACTGGTTATTCAAATTATGTGTCGGATTCCTACAATGGTTAGGTGACGTGACGCACCTTACGTATATTGAAATTTCCGTGATATTCAATCTTTGGGTGCAGGGAGGTTTGCTGGTCCTTTCGGCTGCCTTGCCTTTTGGTGTTGCTGTCTATAGGTACTTGACTGATAACCTTCATTTTGGGGTAGTGGCATTTACAGGAATATCATTTGCGATACAGTGTGCTGGCTTTGCATGGGTATTGGTGCATTATGGAGGCAACATGTCTCGTGCATTTGATTTATGCGTCGATGATTTACTGCGTGTGGCAGAAGTGTGCCATACGACCTATAATATGGTGAACATCTTAATTTTTGTGTTGGGATGGTTGGCTGTCTTTGGGGCAAATGTTTATATGGGGTATGAACTTCATAGATGATTAAATCACATCTTGTGAAAAATGGTACAGAAGATGGTGTTGTGTGACATCGGTATAAGAAAAAGAAATACCTCCTTGCTTTTTGTTTCATAAAACAGCAAGGAGGAGTTTCCTTATTCTATCACCCAATCAGTGATGTTTCCTGTCGTGCCATCGAAGTTGACGCCCACCTTCGTTATCGGCTTGCCGCATAAGGCGAAACGCTGATGGTATTCCTTTAGGTTGATTTGCTGCATCGCCGTCTTTGCATCCTTGTTGAGCTTCAGCTCGATGAGGTAGAGGTCGATCTTGGTCAGAAGCACGATGTCAACCCTTCCTTTTCAAGCCCACTCTTACCTCCTTGTTGGGAATGTCAAGGGTATAATAGTTGTAATCTTCATTATAGTCCTTGATGGTGATGTAGCCACTCTGGTAAAGCAGAGGCATGATGGTGGTCATATTTTCCGTCGGAGCATCAAACTCACTCGCATCGGCTTCCACTCTTGTGATGTCTGTTGGCTGAACATCATAATAGCGCATCATATTAATAATGTATGTAGGAGTGCCAGATTCAAACCAATATGAACCAAATTTCTTCTCGTTGAAACAGTTGAGCAAACTGTAAGGGTTGAAGATGTCTGGCGACTTGGCGGTGAAATGGTAGCCATCGTAATTCTCCTTGAGCTTGTCGATGGCTTGCTCCTTGGTCATTCCTCTTTCCTGTGCCAATTCCTCTATGTCCTCCGCCATTTGGGTCAAGAGTTCCTCCTTGGTGATTCCACAGATGCCTGCGTAATCATCATTCATGGAGAGCAAGGTGATGTTGTTCAGCTCGCTGAATATGCTGACCTGCGAGAACTTGGTGATGCCTGTGAGGAAGACGAAACGAAGGTATGGCTCGTATTTCTT
>CAVKXW010000367.1:0-2121 GCA_963660215.1 Bacteroidaceae bacterium
AAAAATAGAAACAAGAATGGTTTTTCCGTGCTTATCCGCTTGCCTCATGGCGATGATTTTCCCTACCGCAAGCAAGGCACAAGTAGTGAACGACAGCAATATTGTGGCGAGGGAAAGACTTCGCCAAGACAGCATCCTCTGGGAGAAGCAACTCGAAGCAGTAACCGTGAAGGGTACTCGCTCACAATACCGACAGAAGAATGGCGGAATCGTGGCTCGCATCGCTGGCACCTCGCTGGAGAAAGAGCCTACCACTACCGATGTGCTCACCAAACTGCCAGGCATCATCAAGGACAAGGACGGTAAGCCACAAGCATTCGTAGGCGGTGCGCCAGAAATCTACATCAACGACCGCAAGGTACAAGACTACAGCGTAGTAGAGAACTTGCCTGTATCGCAAATCAAAGAGGTAAAAGTGATTCATCACCCTGGGGCGGAATACGGCAACAACGTGGGATGCGTGCTCCTCATCACCACCAAGCGAAACCTCGAAGGTCTCGCCATCGTGGAGAACTCGGGCATCGGCATCACTTCGCTCGTAAGCAACCAGCACGACCTCGACATCATCTACAGCCAAGGCAAGATGACCTACTATGGCAAGATAGGCTACGCCAATGCGCAATACAACTGGAAGGAATCGCATACGGCAACGAATTACGTGGGTGAGAACTTGCAAGATGGCATAGAGAACGCCACAACGACTTATCTCTCCAACTCCATCCTCGACTGCAAGCATGGCTACACCGACCGCTTCTACTGGAGCGCAGGTATGGACCTCGCCCTATCACAAAGCCACACCCTCGGCGTGAAATACGACGGATACAATGTACATCAGCCAATGCCTTTCTCGATGACGAGCTATACGATGACCAACGACCATGTAAACGACAACGTGCAGGGAAACAACAAGTTTCTCTATTACGACTGGCAGCATCATGTGAATGCCTTCTATCTCGGCAAATTCAGCGAGAAATGGAAACTAAGCCTTTTTGGTGATTATGTGAAGTTGCACACGGAGCAAGGTCAGTTTGTAGATGAGAAGTCAGAATTGGCAGAGAACAATAAGTTCTATCTCCTGCCACAGAGCGAGGGAACCGTCTGGGGAGCCAAGGCTCGCCTCAACTACACCATCAACGACAAGCAAAGTTTGATGCTGGGAGGCGAATACAACTATGTGAAAAACGAGTCTCGCACCGACTATACACCTGCCGACAAAGGCATTTCCACCCATAGCGTCACCAAGGAAGACCACAGTGCCGCTTTCGCCGAGTACTCGCTCGACATCAAGCCATTCTCGCTGAAGGTGGGACTGAGATACGAGCATGTGGATAGTCGCCTCGACTACATCCATTCAGAGAGCATTCCGTCAGAAGGAGGGAATACTAATTCCGAGGGCGATAACATCCATCGCACCTACGACAACCTATACCCTTCCTTCTCGATTTCGCATCAGGTAGGAAGATTCTCACAGACACTCAGCTATCGCTCGGCGGAGACGCGTCCTAGCTTCCAAGAGTTGAACACGGGCACGGTGTATGTGAATCGCTACATGCAGCAGAGGGGAAACAGCGAGCTGGAACCATCGAAGCGACACGAGCTGCAATACCTCCTGACCTATCGCGACTTCTTCCTCCAAGCCAGTTACACCTACGTGAAGGACTACATCACGAGCATCAACGACCCTAATGTAGAAGACCCACAATCGTGCTACATCACATGGACCAACCTCGATCATTGCTGGAATTGGATGGGATTCGTGGGCTATCGTCATCACTGGGGATGGTATGAGCCACAGGTGCAGACGGGCATCCAGCAGGGATTCCTCAAAGCGATATATCTGGGCAAGATGAAGAGCTATCACGATCCTTACTATATCCTCAATATCTACAATGGTTTCCACCTGCCTAAGGGATGGTACGCCAACCTCTCGTTTCGCTATTCGAGCAGCGGTACCTACGACTTCCTCAAAGTGTGCAGCAACTACAACTTCGACTTCCAGCTCTACAAGAGTTTCTTGAAGGACAAGCTGTCGCTGAACCTCACCGTGAGCGACCTCTTCAACACGATACGACAGAAGAACGACGGAACCTATGGCAACCTCCGATTCGTGTCAGAGAAATG
>CAVKXW010000368.1:0-2120 GCA_963660215.1 Bacteroidaceae bacterium
AACTCACTGCGACATGTTTAGAAAAACCAGAAAGGACAGACAAAGCATATTTTACGGCTCAAGCCTTTTTTCAGGTGCATATGTTAAAATGCGCACCCTTGTGATGTTAAAAGTCAGGCGTGGAGTTTGACAAGCTGGAAGATGAAGAAGTTGCGGTCCCTGACGCCCCTCATCTGACTGCGGAAAATCTTGACTTTGGAGTTGAAAGCCTCGGCAGACGCATTGGTGGCGCGGCGGATGAAGTAGTTGAGTATTGTCACCGAGTGCTTCTTGAAAGTCTTTATGACTGTGCGGAAGTTGTCGTTCTCAAGCCGCATGACCTTGTCATACCATGCGCCCATCACCTTAAAAGCATCCGATTTGGTGATGTGACTGTTGAAGATGGAGCGGAGCTCCATGGACAGGTCGTACGCCTGCCTCAGGATGGGGTGGTGTCGAAAAAGTATGTTCACCCTGTGGCGCTGGACGTCCGTCCATTTGTTTGACGACACCATCAACGCGCGCCTGCTGCGCGCGAGTATCTGGCGCATCGTCTCACCGTTTGAGTATGTCTTAACCGGGGCGTTCTTGCCAAGCGCCCCCTCCTGTCTCATCAGTTTGCGGCGGACATCCACGCGGATCTCGTCGACAGCCTCATTGTAGACCTGCTGCACATGAAACCTGTCGTTCACGACTTTGGCGTTTGGAAACACCTCGCCGGCTATGCGCATCATGGATGGCGAAAGGTCGCATGTGACCTCAGTAACACCACGCCTCACGGATTTATCCATCGCGCCTATGAGGTTGTATATTATGTCGTTGCTGTTCGTGCCCGGGAGTGCGGCGGCCAACGTGCCCTTGCGCCCCCTGCCATCCTTGTTTGTGAGGAACGTCCACACCTCCCCGTTGCTCAGGCACGTCTCGTCAAGGCTCATGTGCGGCCCGATGTTGTCGCTGTTGACGTAGAACCCGGCGCTGAAGTCGCTGACGGACCAGTCGCCATACCCGCTCAGCCTGTTCCTGTACAAGTCGGCGTAGTGCTTGCCATTCACGCAGAACATCCCGGCTATGAGAGAGATGGCGAGGGCGGTCGTCTCAACCTTCGTATTTTAAAAAAGCCACGAACTCACTGCTGAGCCGTGTCCCATCCGCCATTGGCAACTCAAGTTTGTAACTGTATATCTCTCCCGTCAGTTTGTTGAGCCACTTGCGTTTCCGCATGTGGAGGTACAGTGGGCGGCCGCGCATGGGAAAGTCCTGCACGGTCACATAGTCAGCGAAGCCGCGGGCGACTATGTGCGGGTTGTGCCTGTCCTCGTCGGGCAGCTGCCTCCTCTCGTCGAGCCAAATATTGAACTCTTTGTCCGTCTTCTCAAATTTGACCATGTCAAACAGCTCGTCGAGCCCCTCGGGCAGGAACAACCAAAATGCTTCGGAGGTATTCATGCCCAAATTTAACACTTTCAGTCAAATCCCATGCACTGGGTTTTCGGCTTGAGCCTGATTTTGTCACAATAGGCAAGGACCTCAGCATAAGTCTCACCATGAGAGCTATTAAGGCAGAAATTAGGATGTATCTCAACCTCGACACGGCTACTCTCCATTGCAATTTCATTGATATACCTCGAATTATGCGTTGCGAACAATGTAAGTGGGATATTGGCCTCAACTAGTTGACGGAGCGAGTATTCCATAACAACTTCGCTTGCCCAGTCATAATCCATAGTAAACGCAAACCTCAAACCCGTCATAAATCACATATCTCATTAAAGTTATTAACGTATTTGTCACAAATAGATCTCATTTGCTTTTGTCTGACCAATGTATGGCCATCATTGTATCCCACAACGAACGCTCCACTTGCTTTCGCTGCGACACAATGCGCAAGGGAATCATCGATATAAACCACATCGCTCACATCGCACCCAAAATCAGCAGCACATCTTTTAAAAAAGCGAATGTTCAGCCTGCCATTATCCTCGTCTTGACTTATAGAATGGACAATGTCTATTATCCCCCAATGTCTCAAATATGTATCTATCAACCTTGGCGATTCTCTTGATACCACTATTATCCGATAATCCGGATGAGTCTCTAAAAAATCCACAAACCCCTCATTGGGTCTCTGACGGCAATAAAGG
>CAVKXW010000369.1:0-2119 GCA_963660215.1 Bacteroidaceae bacterium
GTAAGCGCTTTATATTCTAGCGTCGGATAAAACAAATACTTGCGCTATTGCTAGACGCAAGCATTTTACTACATTTATTGTTTTTGACAGCTCGCCTTCACCTTGTCACTCCACGGTGCCAGTTCGGATAACTGCTCATCCGCCATTTTTGCATCGGGTCGATGTTCCAGCAGATATTCCAGATAACGGTAAACATTTAAATCGTTAGCTTTTGCCATTTCTACCATTGTATAGGTAAGGGCACTCGCTTCAGCGCCTTTCGGACTGGAGCTGAATAACCAGTTCTTTCGACCAACGGTAAATGGACGGATCGCATTCTCACTTAAGTTGTTGGAAAAACTGCAGTGACCGTCTTCCAGATACATCATCAGTGACTCTTTTCGATTTTGGGCATAGTTCACCGCCTTCTCGAAGCGGGTTCCACGGCGGGGACGCTGCTGTTCCAGCCATTCCCAGAATGCATCGAGTACTGGTTTTTCTTTTTGCAGCCGGTAAGTCTTTCGCTGATCCGGATCCATTTTCCGTTCCGCCGCGATCCGCTCATAATCAAACAGCTTTGAACAGAACTGGATACCCTGGACAGCAGCGTTGCTGTAATCAAACTCCTTCCCCTTGGGGACAGCCTCTGCAAAGTAACGTCTCATGTGCGCCCAGCAGGAACACCTTTTTACTCCAGGCAGGTTATTGTAGCCCTGGTATCCGTCGGTTTCCAGGTATCCATCCTGGAAACCATCCAGGAATGCGGCTGCATTGTACTTTGCGCGGGTCTCCGTGTAGTGATAAAGAATGATCGGCGCAAGCCCGTCTTCCCCGGAGCGGAACAGCCACATGAATGAGTCTGTTTCTGGATTCCGGCCGGGTTCTTTCAATACCTGGATCCGTGTTTCATCTGCCATCAGATACTTCCTCTTAAGCAGCGTACGATGAAAGTAATCATACATTGGCTGGAAGTAATTCTGTGCACAGTAAATGATCCAGTTTGCTAAAGTTGCCCGTTTGAAACATACACCAAGCTGTTTCCAGTCCTGTTCCTGGCGATATAAGGGCATTGCATTGGCAAACTTTTGATACATGACCCATGCGGCCGCAGACGGAGATGCATAACTGTTGGGGATCAGCGGCTCAGGAACTTCAGCTTTTATAAAAGCAGGATGATCCAGCAGTTCCTCTTTTTCCGTACATTCCGGACATTTATAGGTGGTACGGTAAATATTTACTACTTCGCCCTTCGCCGGAGTGAAACGGAATTCATGACGTACGAATTCTTTTCCGATCGCTTCCAGCTTAGTTCCGCATACAGGACACAGCTGCTCTGCCTCCGGAAGTTCCCGGATCTCATCGCGGGAAGGAATTCCCTTGAACATCTCTTCATGGGTACGTCTTGCTTTCCGCTGATGTTCCGGGACGGTAACAACGGAGCTTTTTTCTGTATCCTGCAGGTCTGCTTCCTGTTCCGCCTCGTCAAAAAGATTCAGCTGGCCTTCAATATCTTTGCTTTTTTCACTGGAAGTGCCAAACAGCTTCTTTGTCAGGTAGTCGATCTGTTCCATCAGGTTCCTGTTGTCCTGACGCAGTTCTTCCACCGTTTTCTGCAGGGTACGATTCAGCTCTGTCTGCGCTGCAAGTAATGTATTCAGTTGGGTTATGGTGTCTTTGTATTCCATGAGTTTGATCTCTGATGCACTGCCAGCCATCGCACCTGCCTCCTTTGTTTTCTTGCTTTATCATAGCATAAAACCTGAGGAAAAAGAAGTGGAATGTTCCGCTGAAATAAAGGATCTCCCAATCAGTCTGGTGGCCGGAACGCTTTGGGCTGTTCGATCTCGAGCCCGGACATGAGCCAGTTGAATTGCTGCCAGGTCAGCTGTCTTACTTCCAGGCTGTTACGAGGCCAGCGGAACCGTCCCTGGACTTCGATTCGCTTATAGAGAAGGACAAAACCGTCGGATTCCCAAAGCAATGCCTTTACGCGGTCACATCTTTTTCCGCAGAAGAGATACAGAGCCCTTTTCCGGGGATCCATATGGAGCTGCTCTTCGATGATGGCACACAGCCCATCAATGGATTTCCGCATGTCTGTATAGCCGGTTATGATATAAAGCTCATCAGCGGCTGTGAT
>CAVKXW010000370.1:0-2117 GCA_963660215.1 Bacteroidaceae bacterium
TGTGCAAGGGGAGCTGGCACGGCGGAACGCCGTGACTGAGGGGTTGTCTGCTCCGACGCAGAAATTAACAGGATTGTCATCCTGAGACCTGCTAAGAAAAGTCAAGTAGAAATTATAAGGTAATGCAATTGTAAAAAGGGCACACCAACCCAAGCCGCTTTGCATCTCAAAATGAAACGGCGGCCAGCCAATGTTTTGTATTTAGGTCAGGCGGTGTGTTCCAGCGACTCCAGATAGGCTTTCACAGTGGCATAGTAGATCCGCAAGAACTTGTTGGCAGAGGCCATCATGTAGACGCGGTAGGGCTTGCCCTCGGCGCGCTTCCTGTCCATGAACTGGTAGACCGGTTCGTCCAAAGGCGCGGTCTGCAAGTAGACGCTCATGACGAGAAACAGCGTCCGCCGCAGCGATGATGTACCAATTTTGCTCATACTCTTATGTCTGCCGGTCACATCGCCGGAATCGTTTGGTGGAGCGTCCAGTCCAGCGTAGGCCACGAGCGCCTTCTTGGAATAAAAGCGGCGCACATCGCCAATTTCGGCTATAAGCTGCGGCCCCAGAGTCGGCCCCACACCAAACATACCCATGACAATAGGGTATTCTGGCAGTTGCGTGGCTAAGGAAAGCATTTCATGTTTGAGCGCGGCAAGTGCAGATGAAGTAGCTTTGAGCTGCGCAACAGCCTGCTCCACGAGCAGCTTGGTCGTTTCAGACTTTGGCAGGACGCCAATATGTCCACTGGCTTCAGTGTAAATCGTATGCGCTTTTGCTTCACTGAAGTTGTAGCTGTGCTTTCTGCACCATCTCTGGTACTTGTTAGTGAACGCCTTCTCAGATTTCTCGCTGACACAGCGGCAATGCCAGAATTCAGCCACAAAATCCACCCACTTCTCACTCCCGTCCCCGCGGATCGGGCTTGAAAACAGGCGATTCGCATTTGGAAACACCGTATCCAGCAGCGAGATCAGATTGTTTTTCAGGATCGTCTGTACCTTGGAATACTGCCGGTACTGCCGACAGCAATTCTTCAACAACAGCCGGGTATTTTCTTCTGGAATATATCTCGGCAAAGTAAGCCAGCGGTCAAGGCCATAGTTTGCCAGCTTGACAGCGTCTTTCTTATCGGTCTTGATGTGCCTTAATTCGTTGTTCCCGTAGCCATGTATCAGCTTTGCATTGACGACGGAAACATATAGCCCTGCGTCGTGAAGAAGCTTTGCCACCGGCGCATGGTAGTTCCCAGTGGCCTCCATGACCACACGAGTCTCACCGTCCAGGCTTTTGAGCTGCCTTGCCAGTTCGCTCAGTTCACTGTCGGTGTGACGGACTTCAAAGGGCGAGATGACGACCTCTTCAAAGGGACGCATGACGGCAATTGTGCTTCTGCCTTTGGAAATGTCGATGCCAACAGAGTTCATGTGCATTCCTCCAATACGAATTTGCAACCGGAAACCATCTTTTTCTCATTGCCGATTCAATCTATTGGGTGACACGAACTCTATGGCTCAACCTGCTCAAATCGAACGCTGCAATAAGGGGATGGCTGACAGTCTCAGGAACGGGCATAAAAGCCCAAGGAGCAAATGGTCAGCCAGTTGCTCCCCTTATTGTAGCTTAGGCACGAGATGGAAAGAAGCCCAGCTGGATGCTGGGCTTCCAACCAAAACTTATTGTAATAGGAGCAACGCGACGAAGGATCTTACAGCACAGATTTTCTACTATTCGCATGGTGGTTGTAGAAGCTGGTGTTTTAAGATTCTTCGCTTCGCTCAGAATGACAGACCTGATACCTTTCCTAAACCTGCTACAACCCCTCCGTCGCGCATACGCGCGACACCTCCCCTTGCACAGGGGAGGCGAGGGGTGCGGCCGCACAGCTTCTGCACTTCACCGCCCCATCAGATATTCCGCCGCGTCGTCGGGGGCGTCGTCCAGATCGTCGCCCACGTCCACCTGCTTGGGCTTGCGGCGGTAGAGCAGATCGTACATGACCGGCACGACGAACAGGGTCATCAGCGTGGCATAGGCCAGACCGCCGGCCACGACCACGGCCATGCCCCGGCTCAGGCTGGCGGTGATGTCCCGGCTGAACATCATCGTGCCCATGGCGAGGATGG
>CAVKXW010000371.1:0-2116 GCA_963660215.1 Bacteroidaceae bacterium
GCTGTATAGTTATTCTGTCCCATGGTCTTGCTGCCGCTAGAAGATGAGAGGGCAGAGATGGCGATGGTTGGGATATTGGTATAATCGACAGTCTGCTTTACCAGAACGCCACGATATACCACATCATTAATGGTCAGGTGGATATAGTCAGTACCAGCAGTGCGTTTCCATGTACCAGTCTCGGCACCTGTGATAGAGCCATCAGCATTGAGCGTGATGTTGACAGGAGTCTCGTAAGCCTTAGCTGCGGTATTCTGACCATACTGATGACGCATAAACTGATAGTCGCCAGCTATATCAGCATCAGCAATGGATGCCTTGGTAGCTATCTCCTCGTTGGTTATCGTCTCACCGTCAAACTCGAACGGAGCAGCCATCAACCATCCCTCGTCATTGAGGAAGAGCTGGTGTACACGTACCTGATGACCTTCTCCACCATTGCTGAAGCGAGTATGATACACCACAAAAGCACGACCTTCTTTATCGATGAAAGCAGAGTTATGACCTTGCGCAATCTCGGCTCCACTCATGGCATCCCACTTGTAACCACCGAATAGCAACACGCCACGATTGTCCTGAGTGGTAGAGCTATAGTTCAGCTTATAACTATTGAAGATGGCAGATGTACCATTGCAATCCACGAACGGACCATCTGCTTTCTCCGAACGGAAGATACGCATCTGATAACCGCCAACACTAGTCAAGCCTCCATAGCTCAAAAAGAGAAAATAATAATTACCAATCTTCTGGATATAGCTAGCCTCGCCAGAAACATAATAACCGCCAGCTATCTTCTTGCCGAAGTAAGGGTCGCTGGTACAGTTGGCATTGGCGGCACCTGGGGTGGCAGTCGTGCCATTCACCTCGTAAGGGAAGGTGTAGGTATAGTCACGAAGACCATTGGTCTTGTCTAGCTTAATCATAAAGATACCGCCCGACCAAGAGCCATAGCTCATCCAAAGACTGTCGTCGTCATCGTAGAATACGCATGGGTCGATACAGTTTGGCCAATATGTGCCCCACTTGTCGCCTACATTATAGCGTTCTGGCAGGGAGGTAGCGCCTGTGGCAATCGCCAAGTCCATATGTTTCCAGTCATCTGCGGCTGCATATGAGTTGTGAGTGTATGTTCCTTGGAAACCAGAAAAAACAACAGGTCCCTGATATATCCAAGGTCCCTCGATGTCGTCGGATGTAAAGCATACGATGGAAGAACACCAATGGTCTCCATTCAGACTCATATACAAGCACCACTTCTTCATGGTCTTGTTGTAGATGATGTCTGGAGCCCATTGGTTGCCATTTACCTCGTCTGCCTTTCCCTCTGAATTTTTAGCACACTGCCAGCCGTGAGCATTGAAGTTGCCAAACTTCACGGTCTCGCCCTTGTAGTTTTTCACTTGCTCAATGACATGAGAGGCGTAAGCTTGGGCATAGTTTACCAACGTGCCTTTCTTGTTGGCAAAGAGGCTATTGGTAGCCGTGGTCGCTTCCTCACCAGCCTTGAACGTAGTCCAGTCCTGATAGTTGCTGGCAGCGGTCGTCTTGCCCCTGCCCAAATGCGAGCCATATATATAATAGGTAGGCGAACTAGGATTGGTAATGTCGTCGACCACAACGGAAGGGTCATGACAAACCACACGCTTATTATATGCTCTCGCCTCATAAGCATTAGTCAAGTCATCATCAGAGACCTGTGTCTGAGCCATGGCTCCCATAGCAGCCAAGCCCATCATGGAGAGTAATAGTCTTTTCATTGTGTTAGTGTTGTTATGTTTATGCGAATAAAGAACCTTTTGGAAATTATGGAAAAAGGCAGACCTATGGAAGCTGTGCGTTCGCATAAGTCATGCCTTTTTATATAGTTTGTCAAAGATTCTCTTTAACCATTATGATTTCATATTATCTGCGACGAGCACGTGTATTGAACTTGCGAGCAGAAGTTGCGCCAAACTTCAAGTGACTTCCATCAACTGTAAATGAAACATACAAGTCGCTTGGGTCAACAGTCTGGATGCCTAGATAATATTGAGTATAGGTATTGCCATCGTTACCGCGCATTATAATCTGAATGTCTGCGGTACCATTGTTATTATTGGTTACATACGCTGTACAC
>CAVKXW010000372.1:0-2114 GCA_963660215.1 Bacteroidaceae bacterium
GGTGAGTACATTAGAGGGTAATAGCCATAATCGTTGAGTAAAACATGAGTGAAACCCATTCTTTGAGTGAAACACGTGAGGGAGTGTGAGAGGCCTTTTAGTTTACTCTGACATTGTTTTGCAGTAATCATGTCTCACAACACTGAAAAGAGCATTGCCGAAGGTGCTACAGGGATGGCTGATCCGAAGTTGTTCATGGAGGCAATGGTTGGAGAGATGAGACGCATGACGAAGAGGGAGTTGGAGCAGATTCATGAACGATTAGATCGAGTTGAGAATACGCGTGTAGAGCAGCCGCAGAATGCTCGTAATGTGCGTAGAGGAGGAAGAGTTCAACCACCGGCAGTGAGAGTAGAAGACGAAGATTACGAGTTTAGTTTCGATGAAGAAGATGACCGGGATTCAATCGTTGGTAATAGGAGGCATGGAGGACGGTTTAGAGAAGCTAGAATTCAAGAAGATAATAGCTTGGGTAGCATTAAGATGAAGATTCTGTCGTTTCAGGGTAGAAGCGATCCCAAAGCTTATCTCAAGTGGGAGAAGAAGGTGGAGTTGGTGTTCGATTGCCATAATTACTCCGAGCAGAAGAAGGTAAAACTCGCTGCCATTGAGTTTTCTGACCATACTATTGTTTGGTGGGATCAGTTGGTGTCGAACAGGCGACGAGCTGGAGAACGTCCAATTGATACGTGGGAAGAGATGAAGAGAGTAATGAGGAAGCGGTTCGTACACGGCCATTACTATCGGGATCTGTACAATAAACTGCAAAGGCTTCGACAGGGAAACCGGAGTGTGGAGGAATATTACCAAAAGATGGAGGCTGCGATGATCCGGGCTAATGTCGAAGAAGATCGAGAGGCTACTATGGCGAGGTTCCTGAATGGCTTGAATCAAGAAGTTCATGATAGGGTGGAGATGCAGTATTATGTAGAATTGGAAGACATGGTGCACATGGCCATCAAAGTGGAGCGCCAGCTCAAGAGGAGGAGAGGAACACGTGCATCCAGTAATCCAGGCTCTTCTCCATGGAAACCGAATTATGGGAAGAAGGAGGAGAAGCCAGCTGCAAAACCCAATCCAGAGCCAAGACAAGAGACACCCAGCCATGGGTCTCAAGGTAAATCTGACCCTTTCAGTACTCGAAATCACGACATTAAGTGTTTTAAATGTCAAGGCAGGGGTCACACTGCAAGCCAATGTCCAAACAAGCGCGTCACGATCCCACACGATGACGGTGAGTACGAAACAGAGGAGGAGAGTGAGGAAGATGACATGCCACCATTGGAGGACGTGGATGATGAGGAATACGCAGTCCAAGGGGAATTGTTAGTCACAAGGAGAGTTCTAAGCTCGCATGCAAAAGAAGGCGAAGAAGTGCAACGAGAAAACATATTTCATACTAGGTGCCACGTCAACGACAAAGTATGTAGTATGATTATTGATGGAGGAAGTTGTACTAATGTGGCGAGCACAACCATGGTGGAGAAATTAGGACTGCCCACGTTGAAGCATCCCCGGCCATACAAGCTACAATGGTTGAATGATAGTGGCGAGGTAAAGGTGAATAAACAGGTGTTGGTTGCCTTTCGCATTGGAAAATACAGCGATGAAGTTTTGTGTGACGTAGTTCCGATGCAAGCTAGACACTTGTTGTTAGGTCGACAGTGGCAATTTGATCGACGAGTTAAGCATGATAGCTTCACCAACAAATACTCGTTCGTGATCGATGAAAAACCAATCACTCTTGTGCCGATGACACCAAAACAAGTTTATAAAGACCAAGTGAGGTTGCGAAAAGAGAGTGAGCAAAATGTGAGAGAGAAAGAAAATCCAAATTCGGCCGTTGAGAGAAAATCGGATAGAAAACAAACGAATTTTTATACAAAAGCGAGTGAAATCAAGCGAGCTATATTATCAAAACAGCCGATGATTGTACTTTTGTACAAAGAGGCATTTTTAAACACTAACGAGCTTGACCCTTCTTTGTCTAGTTCTGTTGCTTCACTTATGCAGGGATACGAGGATGTCTTTCCCGAGGAAGCTGATGCAAAATATGGCACAACATCAAGGGAACCAGTTCAAGTACCAGTTGGGCCGGTTACAAGGGCGCGGGC
>CAVKXW010000373.1:0-2108 GCA_963660215.1 Bacteroidaceae bacterium
TTGGCTAAGCTCTTGAAGAAGCGTGGTCTCTCTACAGCCGTAGGCGACGAGGGTGGTTTCGCTCCTGCATTGAACGGTATCGAGGATGCGCTCGAAAGCATCTGCCAGGCCATCAAGGACGCAGGCTATGAGCCAGGCAAGGACGTGAAGATTGCGATGGACTGCGCTGCCAGCGAGTTTGCCGTACAGGAGAACGGCGAGTGGTACTACGACTATCGCCAGCTGAAGGACGGCAAGAAGAAAGACCCTAACGGCAAGAAACTTACCGCCGAGGAACAGATCAAGTTCTTGGAGGAACTCATCACCAAGTATCCTATCGACTCTATCGAGGATGGTCTCGACGAGAACGACTGGGACAACTGGGTAAAACTCACAGCTGCCATCGGCGACCGTTGCCAGTTGGTAGGCGACGACCTCTTTGTTACCAACGTGAAGTTCCTAGAGAAGGGTATCAAGATGGGTGCTGCCAACTCTATCCTCATCAAGGTTAATCAGATTGGTTCGCTCACCGAGACCCTCGATGCCATCGAGATGGCTCACCGCCATGGTTACACCACAGTAACTTCTCACCGCTCTGGCGAGACCGAGGACACCACCATCGCCGACATCGCCGTGGCTACCAACTCGGGTCAGATCAAGACTGGTTCTATGAGCCGCACCGACCGTATGGCTAAGTACAACCAGCTCATCCGCATCGAGGAACAGCTTGGCAGTCGTGCAGTTTATGGTTACAAGAAGCTCAAGTAATTTAAGTTTCGAGAGTTAAGCTGAGTGCGGGCTGAAGGCCCAACAAGCTCCAAGCCCAGGGCAATGCCCTGGGGCTAAGCGCAAACAACAGTGTCGCCCTGTAAGGGCAAAAGCATTGGATTAGAGATGCTTTTGCCCTTTCAGGGCGACTTTCTTCACTAGACACACCCTCTATGGCTTTTTTGTGTGTAAGACAGATCTCTATGGCTCATTTTTTGTAAAAAAGTAATTTGGGTAATGTAGGTTTGTATTTTTTTTCGTATATTTGCAGCCGAGAAGACATTCGTCGCAGAAACTAGGGATACAAGGAAACATTAAATACATAAAAGAAGATATGAAGAAACTATTTGTTATCGCAGTGGCATTGATGAGCACGATGATGCTCTATGCCCAGTCTAAGGTCTATATGACCAAGGAGATAAGCCCCGAGGCTCTAGTCCGCATCTACAAGGCGCTCGGCGTGCCAGCCCACGGCCATGTGGCATCAAGATCAGCTCGGGCGAGATGGGCGGCAACAACTACCTGAAGCCAACCCTCATCCGAGGGCTCGTGGACGAGGTGGACGGCACCCTCGTGGAGTGCTGCACCGCATACGGCGGCAGCCGCCAGGACAAGGGCAAGCACTGGGAGACCATCCATGCCCACGGCTTCGACTCCATTGCCGCCGTCGACCTGATGGACGAGTACGGACAGATGCGCATCCCCGTGAAGGACAAGAAGCACTTGAAGTACGACATCGTGGGCGACCACCTAGCCAACTACGACTTCATGATCAACCTCGCCCACTTCAAGGGCCATGCGATGGGCGGCTTCGGCGGCGTGCTGAAGAACCAGAGCATCGGTGTGGCATCCACCGACGGCAAGGCTTACATCCACACCGCAGGCAAGGTGCAGGATGCCTCCCAACTGTGGGCCAACCTGCCTAAGCAGGACGACTTCCTGGAGAGCATGGCGGCAGCCGCCCAGGGCGTGCACGAGTACTTCGGCCATGGCAAGGACATCATCTACATCAATGTGATGAACAACATGAGCGTGGATTGCGACTGCGACAGCCATCCTGCCGACCCTAAGCTGAAGGACATGGGCATCCTCGCCAGCACCGACCCAGTGGCGCTAGACCAGGCTTGCCTCGACCTCGTGTTCAACCACAAGGCTCAGCCCGGCGACGACGAGAAGCCTTTGATAGAGCGCATCAATCGCCAGCACGGCACTTACATCACCGACTATGCCGAGAAGATAGGGCTGGGAAGCAAGAAGTACAAGATCGTCATGATCAAGTGATTTCCCCCCTTCTGGGATAAAGGGATTTCAAACGAAAAAAATCGAGTGTGCCATGGACTGATGGCACATTCGATTTTTTT
>CAVKXW010000374.1:0-2108 GCA_963660215.1 Bacteroidaceae bacterium
CCGACACGGAGGAGTGGGAGGACGTGAAGAGTAAGAGCCAACACCTCTTGCGCTCACGTTTCCAAATGAACTATCGCCTGAAACATACGCCGCTCACCCCTTTCGGAAGCGTGGAACTGTATCATGGTGAGGGGGGACTACAGAAGACACGCTACACCCTTGGTACCAACTTCCAGATAGCCAAGCACCACGACTTAAAGCTCTACTATCGCTATCAGGACTTGCGAGAGAATGATGACGATGATCTCGACACCCACGTGCTGGGCATTGGATATACTTATAAATTCTAACTTGTTAGTTTGGATTCATACCTAGAAAAAGTTTAGATTCATACGCAACGACAACTTGGTGCGAAAACATCTTCTCTTTAAAGAGAAATGCCGCACCAAGTTGTTTCTTCATATAATAAAACCGCCCCTTTAACGTTATCAACTATATTGAAACATTTTACTTATATCTCGAACATCTCAACTAACGAAGCTAAAGCCTCAAGGTTGACTCAATACATTCAGGTCATGATAAAAGGACAGAAGAAATCGGAACTCATCCTCTATATAGTGTTGTGGGCGATATTGTTTGCGGCACCAGTCATCTCTATGCTCGTAGGCGACTTCTTTACAGGGACATCGAAAGAGCAGGTTGGGGAAATGATAAGTCCCGATTCGTCTTCCTACGACTGGATGGGAGTCTTCTCGGCATGGAGCTTGTTGGCAATGTTCTGCATTACCTTCTTCGTCCATAATTTTCTCATAGCTCCCCTGTTGGTGTATCGTAATCGCAAGTGGCAGTATGGCATCGGCCTCGCCATCCTCATCATTTGCTTCGCCTTATTCCAACTCTATGGTCGCCCTCATCGCCCTGTGCCGATGGAAAAGCCAAGGATAGAAAAAGTGAGTAAAATACCAATGGAAACGGAAATGCACCCTGCTCCAATGGGTATGGAGGGAAAACCTGCAATGGAGGTGAATAGACCTGACGAGCCTGGCAGAGCTGAAAAAATGGGAAGACCTGACGAGCCTGGCAGAGGTCCTAAGGACCATGACCATGAGCCTCCGCTCGTTTTCGGTGGACAAGACTCCGTAGCTTTCATTATCATGGCTTTGCTATTGGGCTTGAACATCGGAACGAAGTATTTCTTCAAGTCGCTCGACGACCGCAAGCGCATGAAAGAGCTGGAGCGAGAGAATCTCACCAACCAGTTGGCTTATCTGAAGTATCAGATTAACCCTCACTTCTTCATGAACACGCTCAACAACATCCACGCCCTCGTCGACATCGACCCCGAGCAGGCGAAATATACGATAGAGGTGCTCTCGAAGATGATGCGCTATGTGCTCTACGAGGGCAATAAGTCAATGGCTCCGCTCCAAAAGGAAATGGACTTCATCGCCAACTACATCGAACTGATGAAGATACGGTATACCGACAAGGTTCGCATCTCCGTGTCGTTGCCTTCTAGTGTGCCGCAAGAGGATGTAGCTTCAGTATCGAATGCTGGATTGGCGAACATCGAGGTACCTTCGATGCTCCTCATCACCTTTGTCGAGAATGCCTTCAAGCATGGCGTGAGCTATCAGAAGGAATCCTTTATCGAGGTGAGTGTAAGGGTGGACGAGACTTCCCGTGAGATTGAGTTCCTTTGCAACAACAGCCGAAAGCCAGCCTCGGAAGATAAGCATGGTGGAGTAGGGTTGCAGAATGCCGAGAAGCGACTTCTGCTTATCTATGGCAAGGACGGCTACGACCTGCATGTGGATTCGAGCGAAGAGGAGTATCGAGTGCTGCTGAGGCTCCCGATAAAATCTTTAAATTCTTAAGAATATGATTAGAGTATTAGCGATAGATGATGAGCCTTTGGCTCTCCGCCAGTTGGCGGCTTACTTGAAGAAAGTGCCTTTCTTCGAACTGGTAGATAGTTGTCAGAGTGCGCTCGATGCAATGAGCATATTGAGCGAACAGGATGTGGATGCCATCTTCATCGACATCAACATGCCCGACCTCAACGGCTTGGACTTCGTGCGCTCCTTGAACCATCCGCCGATGGTGGTCTTCACCACCGCCTACCAGGAGTATGCCATCGAGGGCTACAAGGTGGATGCCATCGACTA
>CAVKXW010000375.1:0-2099 GCA_963660215.1 Bacteroidaceae bacterium
AGGGGAATCGGTACGGAGAGAATCGAAGACCAGATAGCAGAGATATTCCCAGAGGCTCGCATCGCCCGAATGGATCTCGATACGACGAGGACGAGGAATGCCTACGAGCGGTTGATTTCCGATTTTTCCACAGGCAAGACCAACCTCCTGATTGGCACGCAGATGATAAGCAAGGGCTTGGATTTCGACAAGGTGAGAGTGGTGGGCATTCTGAATGCCGACTCGATGCTCAACTATCCCGACTTCCGTGCCTACGAACATGCCTTTATGATGATGTCGCAGGTGAGTGGACGAGCTGGGCGCAAGGGCAAGCGTGGCTTGGTGATTCTTCAGACCAAAAATCCCGACCTGCCTATCATCAGCCAGGTGGTACACAATGATTACCAGGCATTGTATGAGGGATTGGTGGAGGAACGTCGTATGTTCCACTATCCGCCTTTCTTCCATCTCATCAATGTCTTCATCAAGCATAAGCACGACAAGGTTTGTCAGCAGGCAAGCGAGGAACTGGGAAGAACCCTCCGCTCGTGGTTTGGTCAGCGCATTCTTGGTCCCGACAAGCCTGCCGTGGCTAGGGTGAAGACAATGAACATCCGAAAGATTGTCATCAAACTAGAGAATGGCATCGACCAAAAGAGGGTGAGGGAGTATCTGAGATTCGCCCAGCAACAAATGGCGAAAGACCCAAGATATGGGGCTTTGCAAATATACTATGATGTAGACCCGATGTAAGTGAAGAGTGAAGAACGAAGAGTGAAGAATCCAATTGCTTAGGTTACTTGTCCAAGTATTTTAGGATACTTTGCTATCTATCTTAAGATACTTGGACAAGTATCCTAAGATACTTTTTAAGGAGATAAAAACAAAGGCTATCCTACTCGGAAAGAATAGGGTAGCCTTTTCTGATGTGTAGTTATGTTGTAAGAACTAAAGCATTTGAATTCTTCACTCTTCACTCTTCATTCTTTACTTAACATTAGAAGCTAACGTCAAGACCTACGGCAAACACGTTGTTGTTACGTGTGTAGTCTGAGCTATAGTTAGTCTTGATAGTGCCGAGGCTAACCTCCTCAGTGGTCTTCTTGTGCTGATAGAAGGTGTGGAAGTAAGCCACATTCACCTTAGCCGCCTTGGAGATGCGGATGGCACCACCGATAGCCGCAGAGTTGGAACTGGTTACGAAAGACTTGTCGTCCATGTATCTTGCCTCTTTGGCGGTGTTGGCTTCTTCCTTAGGCAAGCCATAGCTGGTGCATTGCCAACCTGTACTTACTGTAAACTTCTTGTTGATTTCCCACTCAACACCTGCGTTGTACTCCAATGTGCCACGGTCGAGCTTCTTGTTGCGATGATTATAAGATGTGGCGTGGGTATCATCAAACCAGTGGAAACCTACGTTGATGTGGAGGTTGTCGATAGGACTGTAACCTGCACCGAGAGTCAGGTAAGCTGGGATGTCGCCAGCAATCTTCTTGCCATCCTCGTATTCGCCGATAGCCTCGTCAAGCTCTGTGTCAAACTGGGTCTTCAAGCCGAGCATGGTAGATTGTACGGTTTGGTTGGTGAGAACAGCCTGTGTCACTTCGCCAGCCTTAATCTGTGCTTGCTCCTGTGGGAGACCTGCCTGCTGGAACTGACCTGCCAACACACTGCTCATCGTGTTAGAGAGGTTTCCCGCGAGGTTACCGATACTTGGCACTTGGTTTACGGACTTGTTCTTCAAGCGAATGCGAGTCTTAAACTCATACTTGGCAGAGAAGTTCCACTTGCCAGTCTTGTAATCCACCGCAAGGATAGGAGTGAAGCCGAGACCATTCTGGTCGCAACTCAACTCGATATTGGCGGCATTTTCCTTTGTTGGGTCGAGCACCTGATAAAGCGGCATGCTGCCCACCTTGATGTTCTCAACATATCCATAATAGTTGCACGATGCGTATACACCACGGATACCTGCGTATGCGCTGAAGTGGTCGCTAAACTTATAGGCAGCACCAAGTGAGAGACCATAGTAGTACTGACGACCGTGCATATAGCTCTCATAGCTATATTTGCCAGTCTGACCGAAGGCTGCATCACTACTGAAGAGCTGAGTGTTAGGA
>CAVKXW010000376.1:0-2085 GCA_963660215.1 Bacteroidaceae bacterium
GCTTTCATCTATCTCAATCGGGAGGGTGTGAGTATGGGAAGAAGTACCTTTACCATGTTTGCCGCTCTTTTGGCGGATGAAGCCTTCCTTGCCATCAGTAGTTTCTTGCTTTATCTCTTGGTTCCTTCTGATGTTCTCTTCTGTATGGCAGATAACATGGGTGTCAATATGGAAGTAGGGCATGAGTGGATCAAGGGTGGTATCCATGTCATCTTCTTGGGCAGTACCTTGATAGTGGCCGTATGGACTGCCATTCTTTATTTGTTGTTATTGCATCGTCCCCAGCTTTTGGGGTGGGTGCTCAAATGGTGCTGCAAGATACCTTTCCTTCGTAGGTTCCAGACCAAGGTGGAGAAGTTCTCGCAGGATATGACGATGGCTTCCATTGAGGCGAAGCAGGAAGGTTATAGCTTTTGGGGCAAGTTGATGGGATATACATCTGTTGCCTGGTTATCTAGGTTTGGTATCGTGGTGGCCATACTCTTGGCTTTTCAGGTGCAGGGCAATATGTTGGTGGCTTGGTGCAGGCAGTGGGTGATGTGGATGATTTCCATCTTGAGTCCTACACCTGGTGGAAGTGGATTGGCAGAGCTGATGTTTCGTTTGTATTATTCTGATTTCTTGCCAGATGCCTCCATTGCTATCTTGGCTGCCATGCTTTGGCGATTGATATTTTATTATCCATTTCTCATCATGGGTGCCTTGGTACAGCCAAAGTGGATAGGTAAAGGGAAGGCTTAAAAGTGTGATGGGCTTTAGGCCTATTTTCTTGTGTTTTGTTTCTGTTTTAAGCAAAATGTAGTACCTTTGTATGTGTTATAAAGCAAATTTGAATAATGCTTAATATCCGAGCTTTTTCAACCAGTTATCGACTTTCTTCATGTCCTTTCTAGTCTCATGACCATAGATGCTGAAGGCATCCTTAAAAGTGGCATGAGGATAAAGTTTCTTGAGGTCGCTCACCACGCTGCCCAGTCCACTTCCCTCATGAGTGGAGAAAGGGATGATTGTCTTGCCATTGAGGTCATACTTATCAAAGAAAGTGAACATCACCTGTGGATAGGTACCCCACCAAATAGGGCCACCAATGAAGATGGTCTGATATTGGTCAATGTTCTTGACCTCTCCCTTGAAGGCAGGATTCTCACCCTTTTCGCTCTCTTCCTTAGCGAGCTTGGTCAGGTCGTCGTATGGCATGTCATAGCTTTTCTCTGCCACAATCTCAAACTCATCGGCACCAGTTACCCTTTGGATTTCATCTGCCACTAACTTGGTGTTACCAACCTTGACATTGCCAACACTGTAGTTCTCACCGGCATGTGAGAAGAAGACAACGAGTGCCTTTCCATTATCATTTCCATTCATAGCTTCTTGTTTTTGATTATTAGATGACTCATTGCTCCCATTACAAGAAACTGATAACATCAGTCCTGCAGCAAGAGTCATTGCATACTTTATTAAATTCTTCATATTGTTTAATGTTTTGATTTCTGATGCAAAGTTACAATGAAATCCTTAAAGATATGCTAAATGAATGACGGAAAAAGTTACCGATATTACTGATACTGATAATTCCATAGGTCCTTACATAATAAATGACACAATTTTCCATATCGTACCATTTTGGTTCTATATGGGAATTTTCCAAATTTAGCCATTTCCTCTTCACGTCATATTCATCAGTTAGCAACTAATATGTAACAAGCACTATCTACTTTTGCACCAGATTTAGAAAAAGCAGATAAGACGTAAAAAATATGAAGAAGATTAGTTGCATGTTGGTAGCATCAATATTTTGTAGTGCCGCAGCTTTTGCCCAAAGTCAACCCTTGCATCGCATGGCTATCATGTCGGATGTACATCTGATGGCTCCACAGTTGCTCATCCATGAAGGGAAGGCATTTGACGATTATATAGCCAATGATAGAAAAATGCTCGTCCAGAGTCCTGAACTATTAGACTCAGTGACTGAGCATGTGAAAGAGTTTCATCCACAAGTAGTACTTATTACGGGTGACCTAACTAAGGATGGAGAGCGAGTTTCTCACGAACTCTTGGTTAAGCACTATCTAAGACCGATGGAAG
>CAVKXW010000377.1:0-2048 GCA_963660215.1 Bacteroidaceae bacterium
CGATGAGCCGGTTGTAAAAACCTTTCTCCGCAAAGTCCTGGTAATAGTTGTATGCACTCTTGTCCGCCAGCAGCAAGGCACGCTTCACGTTGTGCTCGATGGCACTCTTTTCGGGAGAGAGCGTAAAGAACAACTCATGAAAGCGTCTCACGTGTTCCCTTGCCTCGGCTGGTCTGTTCTGTGAGAGGTCTTGCGAGAGGGCGAGCATCAGAGACTTGCCGCCGTCAAGGACATATATCTTCTCACGCTGCTTTTCGGCAAATCGGAAAGCAAACACCACCGAACATATTGCGACGACTGCGCAACCGATTACGAGGACGATGCAGAACAGGCGTATCTGTCTGAACGAGGTCTCGATATTCTTCAATGACTTAAATTCCATTTTTTCTTTTTTGTTGTTCTTATGATTGACAATTATCGTTTCTTAAAACCGCTTCGGATGAGTTTTCCGGCACGTCCTGCCACATTTCCAACCGTAGCACCTGCGATACTTCCGCCCAATGAGCCTGCCGTGTTCACGTTTCGGTTGTAGTTGCCGATGCCGCCACCTGCCTGTATTATCCATCCTGCAACGGTAGGTATGGTAAAGTAGCCGATGATACCGATGATGAGGAACACGATGTAAACGCCGTTGCTTGCCTCAATGGAAAAGTTCGGGTCGTTTTGCAGTGCCTCGATGTCATTTTGCAGCATCAGCACCTGTATTTTGGCAAGTATGGTGCTGAACAGGTCGCTTACGGGTAGCCAGAGGTAAATCTGTATGTACCTGCAGAACCATTGTGTCAGCGTGGACTGAAATCCGTCCCATACCGATATGGCGAAACACAGCGGTCCGAGTATGGAGAGGACAATGAGGAAGAATGTCCTCAGCACATCTATGACCAGTGCGGCGGCTTGGAACAGCAGCTCCAGCAACTCACGGAAGAAGTCACGGATGCTTTTCTTCATGTTGTACATGCCACGCTCCACATACATCCCTGCCATCGTAACCACGTCACCGGGCGACCACCCAAGTTCCTCCAACTGCTTGTCAAACTCCTCGTTGCTCACAAGGTAGGCGGTTTCGGGATTGCGCTTCATCGCCTCATACTCCAACTTGTCCTTTTGCGCACGATACTCGTTCATGTCGAAGGTCTGCGTCTCCAGCATTGAGTGTGTGCCTTGGACTATGGGACTCATCACGCTGTTGAGCGTGCCGAGCACGATGGTCGGGAAGAACATGATGGCAAGTCCGATTGCAAAAGGACGGAGCAGCGGAAACACGTCTATCGGCTCAGCCCTTGACAGCGACTGCCAAACCCTCAGGGCGACATAGAACAGTGCCCCAAGTCCTGCGAGTCCCTTGGCGATGTCCGTCATGTCGGAGCACAGCGGCATCATCTCGTCATACAGGGAGCGTAGTATCTGGTGAAGGTTCTCGAAATCCATAGGCTACCAGTATTTCTCGTTTGACTTGCCGTAGAGTCCCATGATGCGGTCGAGGTCGTTTTTCTTCTTGGCACGCAGATAACTCACGGAGATGTTCTTGTTGGTGTAGTAGCTCACGAGATTGCGGTAACGCTTCATCTTGGAATAGCAGCGTTCCACCACGTCCATTCGCTCCTTGTCCGTCATGGAGAGCGTGGTGATGTTCACCACGTTCTTCAACTCCGTCAGCACATCGTTGCTTTCCTCCAACAGCTTGGTGTAGCCGAAACCGATGGCGGAGAGTTCCTCGACGGAGAAGTTGTCATCGTGCATCATCTTCTGATAGTTGTTGATGTAGATGTCCGTGATGTCACCTACCATGAGAATGGTTTGTTGTACCTTGCGTGCATCCTTGACGAGGTTGTTCACCGACTTCAGCGCATCGTAATACTTCTTGCCCTGCTCATAAATTTTCACGGTTTCTTGAAAATTCTTCACCATATGGGCAGCCGTCGAAGACGTGTGGACGATGTTGTTTGACGAGTTGATGATGCTCTGCGCAATGTTGGTAGGGTCTATGACCGCCCATTGTGCGCTTGCCTTTCCCACCATCAGCAGGAACAGGCAGATTGTCATGATTG
>CAVKXW010000378.1:0-2036 GCA_963660215.1 Bacteroidaceae bacterium
GGCGCAAAACGTGAAGGCGACATGTTAGCTTCTGCACGTGGTATCGCCTTGAAGGCTAACCGAGGTATTCCTATTGGAAATGTTGTAGTATTCTCTGCTGCACAAGGTGATGAAACTGCATATCCATATAAAAAAGAAGGTCATGGACTTTTCACCTATTATCTCTTGAAAGAGCTAAAAGACACTAAGGGAGATGTAACTTTGAAACAATTGGGCAATTTTGTAACTGAAAAAGTTAGCCAACAGTCAATTGTTATCAATAGTAAACCACAGACTCCTACTGTAATTCCTGCAAAAACAATCTCAAGTAATTGGGAAAGTTGGACATTAACCTGAATTATTCATAGGCACAAAAAAAGAGAACGTTTTCTTGCATAATCCAAGAAAAAGTATTATCTTTGAAGTCTCTAACAATCAAGTTAATACAAACGTTCTCATGTGCAAAAATAATAATAAAAAATCAATTGAGCAAGCAAATTTGCTATTTTCTGATGTATTTAACACAGAAAAGCCTGTAAAAATCTGCTTTACAGCCCCAGAGTTGTCAAATTTAGGTGGTTTGGCTCTTGTTTCCAAGGCGGCGAAAGCTAGTGGTCTCATCGAAAAATTCGCCTCGTTGATACCAGAATGGCGTAGTGAATTTACATTAGTCCATTCTATTCCACAATTGGTTTGTCAGCGTGTTATGCAGATAGCCGCCGGCTTTGAGGATGCTGACGACTGTGATGCCCTTCGACATGACAGCATACTGAAAATGTGTGTCGGTAGGAATCCAAACGGTATCCCATTGGCATCCCAGCCAACCATGACAAGATTGGAAAATCGTGTGACCCATCGAGAACTGTACAACATGGGGCATATGTTTGTCGAGCATTTCATCTCCTCGTACGAGAAGGAACCGAAAAGAATCATTTTGGATTTCGACGATAGCAATTCCAACACATATGGCGCCCAGCAGCTCACATTGTTCAATGATTACTATCATGAATACTGCTACATGCCCCTGTTTGTCTTCGAGGGATATAGTGGAAAACTTATACTTCCCATTCTCAGACCAGGTCGTCCCAACAAGCGTGCCAATGTCGCCGGCTTGATAATTCGCCTCATAGAGAAACTGCGTGAAAAATGGAAGAACACCTTCATCGTTGTTAGGGGTGACTGTATGTTTTGCAGCGCAGAGTTCATGGAATGGGCTGCGGAACAAGACAAAGTCCGTTTCGTCACTGGACTGTCGGGAAACACCGCTCTTAACAAGTTGACTGCCAGTTGGGTTGAAGAAGCCCGCAAAGAATATAGAGAGACAGGCAAGGACGTTAGGCATTATCATGAATTCCTATATAAGGCAGGTACTTGGAAGCAGAAAGAACGTGTAATCGTCAAGATAGAGCACAACGAAATGGGCTTAAACGTCAGATATATAGTAACAACCCTCAAGGATAAAAATCCGAGAAAACTTTATGAGAAAAAATATTGCAAACGAGGAGATTGCGAGCTATATATAAAGGAAATGAAGAATGGTGTTTTTGCAGACCGTATGTCGTGCAACAAATTTACGGCAAACCAATTCCGACTTTATCTCAGCGGACTCGCTTATATCCTTATGGAAGATGTGCGTCACAAGATGTTCCGCAAGTCTAACTTGAAATCTGCCACATTGATTACATTGCGTAACAAGATTCTACTTTCACCTGTAAAGGTTACGGAGCAAAAAACTCAGATCAAGGTGGAGTTTCAGCCTAACCACCCAAGGCGAGGATGGCTGCGTTGGAACCTTATGACGGCATAGACAAAACATCAAAAAGGATACCTTATTATATATACAGAATCGTCAGCATCTCAACAGGTGCTGACAGCATATTGTATGTTCTAAACGTTGCTAAAACTGACAGGTTGCCCAGTTTGTGCTCCTTTATGCTCTATTTCTTCTCAATACTATCTAAGAATTTGAATCGAAAAGTTATCGCCGATAATAAAATTAGCCCCAAAAGCAACATTCATTGCTTGACAAAATGCCCCTGTGAATAATGCAGGTTAAA
>CAVKXW010000379.1:0-2034 GCA_963660215.1 Bacteroidaceae bacterium
CTCGGATTATCTCCCCCTTCCATTCCCACAACGGCCACTCCCAACCGCCATCGGGTAATACAATGTACTGGCAATCCTCGTCCACCACTTCCTCTGCCGACCAGTCCAGCCCTGGCACCAGCCGAAGCAACGGGAGCAATCCAACCTTATTGATATGTTCTATCAGTTCTGCGGCTGAGTGTAATTTCTCTTGCATCATTTTTTTCTCGCTCGTTTATGAAAAGTGAAATAAATTCCTCGCACTATTGGTTTTCCTTGTTTATCAAGTTGACCACAACCTTTACCATCACGTCCTTCTCCTCCGTTCTACTCTCTGCTATCATCAGCGTAAGAGCCACGAGGGTATTGTCGGCGATACGCTTATGTCCATCCTCGGCATAGAGGATGCCATTCCTCTCCATAAACCAAAGGAAGAGCATGGCGGCTATTCGCTTGTTGCCATCGCTGAATGAGTGGTTCTTCACCACGAGATAAAGCAACATGGCGGCCTTCTCCTCAACCGACGGATAGAGTTCCTCACCTCCAAAGGTTTGGTAGATTTGCCCGATGCTACTCTTGAAGGAATCGTCCTTCTCATTGGCAAACCACTTGCTTCCACCAAATTTCTCCTTCAAGGCGTTGATGGCCTCCATCGCATTCTCATAGGTGGCATGGAATGGCTCTTGCTTTGTGGTCTTGTCGATAAGCAAGGCTTGGTAGTCGTACTTGTCGAGCGTGTCAAGGGCATAGACGTAATCGCTAATGACATTGAACAGTCCACTGTACTCGCCCTCCGATACTTGGTCTTGCAAGGTGATGGCACGAGACATCAGATGCACGATATTCTTCAGCTCGTTGTAGTTCTCCAGTCGTTTTCGGTTGATGGCATAGCCCTTGACGAGGTATTGCTTCAAAACGGAGTTAGCCCATTGGCGAAATCTCGTGCCGTTGATGGACTTGACACGATAACCTACGGAGATGATGACATCGAGGTTGTACATTGCTGTCTCATAGGCTCTTTCTCTCGTTGTAGGTATATATGCAAATTTTGCATACGTACTTTCCTTATCAAGTTCTCCCTCTTGATAAATCTTGTTGATGTGGCGTGCAATCACAGATTGGTCACGCCCAAACAACTCTGCCATTTGGCTCTGAGTAAGCCAAACGGTCTCATTCTCCAACTTCACGTTCAACTCTATGTTACCCTCTGGGGAACGATAGATTTCTATGGCTGAATTTCTCTGCTCCATATCGCATTTTAGCTTTAAAATTGTTAGTTACACATCCCGATTTCGGGATAATTCGGCAAAGATACGACTATTATTTGATTCCCACAAGGATTTGGTGCTATTATTTTAAAGTTTTATCTCAAAAAAACGCCCACTACCAGCCATTTTGTCAGAAAAATATTCAAAAATTATCAAAAAGCAAGCAATTTAAAGCCATTTTGTCAGAAAATACCTCCTCGGCACGCTATTCGCTTCCCCCATCACCGAAAAGTAAAACAAAATTTAAAACCATAAGAAAGGAGAACAGATATGACATTCGACAAATTTACAATCAAGGCGCAGGAAGCGGTGCAAGCCGCCGTGAATACAGCGCAACGAAATGGTCAGCAGACCATCGAACCGGTGCACCTTCTCAGCGGCATCATCGAGAAAGCACCTGATGTAACCAACTATATCTTCCAGAAGCTCGGCATGAATCCTCAACAGATCGACATGCTCTTGCGTCAGGAGATGCAGCACCTGCCTCGTGTACAGGGCGCAGGTCAGCCGTACCTCTCCAACGACACCAACCAAATTCTCATCAACGCCGAGGACTTGGCGAAGAAGATGGGCGATGAGTTTGTGAGCGTGGAGCCTATCCTGCTCGCCATCGTGAAGGGCAACTCTACCGCATCTCGCATCCTCAAGGACGCTGGTGCCAACGAGAAGGATATGCTCTCCGCCATCCAAGCCCTCCGCCAAGGACAGAACGTGAAGTCGCAGAGTGCCGACGACAACTATCAGAGCCTCGAAAAGTACGCCAAGAACCTCGTGGAGCAAGCCCGAA
>CAVKXW010000380.1:0-2030 GCA_963660215.1 Bacteroidaceae bacterium
CCACGCAAGAAATCATCGCTTGGTTCTTGCCGTCGGAGAAGAATCTTCAGGCATCATGTCTGGAGGACAACGAGATAGAGATTATTAGAGAATTAATAAAACGAAACTGATTGCAGATTATGAACAGAAGAGATTTTATCAAGAGGTCGTCAGTTTTCGGACTGATGGCGGCCGTGGATTTCAGCGGTGTGCTTAAAAACACCGCTCGTTCGGCGACGGCATCCGATGCCAAGACTGGCAAGAAGCAGTATGATATGGAACACAGAAACTTGGGCGGAATGGATGTCTCTGCCATCGGACTGGGTTGCCTTCCTATGGTGGGATATTATGGCGGAAAGTATGACAAGAAGGATATGATAGCCTTGATTAGACGAGCCTACGAACAGGGCGTGACTCTCTTCGACACGGCAGAGGTGTACGGTCCTTATACCAGCGAAGAATGGGTGGGCGAAGCATTGCAGCCATTTCGTGACAAGGTGAAGATTGAGACTAAGTTTGGATTTGGCGTGGAGGAAAAGCAGAACACTGCACTCAACAGTCAGCCAGACCATATCAGAAGAGCCGTGGAGGGGTCCTTGCGCCGACTCCGCACAGACCATATCGACCTGCTTTACCAGCATCGTGTTGACCCGAAAGTGCCAATCGAGGAAGTTGCCGATACAGTGGCAAGCCTTATCAAGGAGGGAAAGGTGTTGCATTGGGGCATGTCGGAGGCAAGTGCGAGAAACATTCGCCGTGCCCATGCCGTGTGTCCTCTCTCAGCCATACAGAGCGAGTATGCCATTTGGTGGCGTGAGCCAGAGACCAAGATTTTCCCGACCCTTGAGGAACTGGGTATCGGATTCGTACCATATTGTCCTCTGGGGCGTGCTTTCCTCACGGGAGTCATCAATGAGAACAGCCGTTTTGTGAAGGGCGACCGACGCTTTACGCTTCCGCAGTTTACGCCAGAAGCCCTGAAGCACAACATGCCGTTGGTGCATCTCGTGGAGCGTTGGGCGCAACGCAAGGGTGTCACTCCAGCACAGTTTGCCTTGATTTGGATGCTTTCACGCAAGCCTTGGATCGCTCCGATACCAGGCACCACCAACCCCGACCATCTTGACGATTTCTTGGGTGCAGGTACCATTCGTCTCTCGGCTTGGGAACTGGAAGAATTTGACAAGGATTATTCCAAGATAGACTTGATGGGGCATCGTGCAGACCCATTCACCGAAAGCCAGATAGATAAATAAGGTATGACTATCCAAGAATTCAAGGAATACGTGAAGGAGCGCAAGCCTCTCAGCTCTGATGAGATTCATCAGTTCATGCACGACATGAGCGACGAGGCAAGGCGCATCACCTTCGAGCTGAACACTGCCTATCGTTCGCAGGATGAAATCAGACAGCTTCTCTCACGTTTGTTCGGCTATGAAGTGCCGAGTACACTAAGAGTATTTCCACCATTTTACACGGAATTTGGCAAGAACATCAAGGTGGGCGAGAATGTTTTCATCAACGCCTGTTGCCACTTCCAAGACCACGGTGGTATCGTGATAGGCGACGATTGCCAGATAGGTCATAACGTGGTCTTTGCCACGCTCAACCACGGCATCGCTCCCGAAGACCGCTATCACACTTACCCTGCGCCCATCGTGCTTGGCAAGAATGTGTGGGTCGGCTCTAACGCCACAATCCTGCAAGGAGTGACCATCGGCGACAATGCCATCGTAGGGGCTGGTGCCGTGGTAACAAGGGATGTGGAGGCGAACACCATCGTGGGAGGCATTCCTGCAAAACTTATCAAACGTATATAACAAACAATCATCATCAAAATAAAGATAGCGACATGAAGAAGATTTTATTAACACTTATGGCTTTGGCGATGACCACAGTGGCATTGCAAGCCAAGACACTCATAGTCTATTACAGTTTTACGAATAATTGCCGCACCATTGCAAACGACTTGAAAGGTCAGTTGGCGGATGCCGATTTGGTGGAGGTGCAACCTGCCGAGGAAGGATTGGACTATGCGGCTAATGGATATG
>CAVKXW010000381.1:0-2010 GCA_963660215.1 Bacteroidaceae bacterium
GTTAGGGAATACGGCAGAAGATACGTCTGCCACACCTTCCTTCAATGTGTATACACCATCTGCATAGTTGAAGTCGTTGGTGGTATAGAAGCCATCTGCCACAAGACCACGAATCAAACCGACAGGCTGTCCCTCCTGCAAGATGAAATCCTCTGTAGGGAACTGCGAGCTACTTGCCCAGTTGGAACCATAGCGGCCTGTTACATTGTCTGCCAACTTATCCACATTACCCTTATTGAAGTTGATGTTCATTCCAGCGGTGATGTTCCAGTCCTTGTTGCTATAGATCTTACCCTGCAAAGAGAGCTCGATACCCTTGTTGCTGGTCTGTCCGATGTTGGCATAAGCTGTGGTGTATCCTGTGATGCCAGGAATAGTGATGTGCATCAGCAAGTCCTTGGTCGTATTCCAGTAAGCCTCGATGCTACCAGTGAGTCGGTTGTCGAAGAAACCGAAGTCCAAGCCGAGGTTGCGAGTGATGGTTGTTTCCCACTTCAAGTCAGTGTTTGCCAAGTCGGTAGAGCGGTTGTAAGATGGGATAAACTTATTGCCGAATACCATCTGGTCAGACTTCTTGGAAGTAGCGCTCCATGTCTGAGCCCAAAGACTACTGTTGATACCATCGTTACCTACCTCACCGTATGAGAAGCGGAGCTTTAAGTTGCTCATCCACTTGATGTCCTTCATGAATGGCTCCTCGATGATACGCCAAGCAGCAGCTGCTGCAGGGAAGTAACCCCAACGCTTGGTAGGAGCGAACTTAGAGGAACCATCGGCACGCATGGTGAATGTGAAGAGGTAACGCTCCATCAAGGTATAGTTGAGACGACCGAAGTAAGAAATCATACGGTCTGGAGTGCTTACGCTGGAAGAGAACACACCTGTGCCCTTGCTTGTGTCATACTGATTAATCATGGCGAAGGCATTCTCCTTGGTAAAGTTGGATGGGAAGAATGTTCCTGATGCAGTCAGGTCGTCGCCGCCAGAGTTAGAAATCTCATGGCCAACAAGCACATTGAAATGATGGTCTTTCCATGGAGTGAAGTCGTAGTTCAATGTGTTTGTCCATCTCAGGTTCCATCTGTTCTTCTTGGTGATGGAAGCGTTTCCTGAGTAAAGGATGTCGCCCGTGTTGTCATCTATGTAGCTGTTGATGATAGCACCTTCCCAAGAACGGTTGCTGTCCCATTTCTGTCCCAATACGATGTCTGTATGATAGTTCAAGCCCTTGACGATATTCCAGTTCAATGAACCGATGGCACGCAAGCGCTGGTATACATTAGGCTTGTACTCGTCACGGATACGAGCCTCTGGGTTATAGCGATCCCACTGGGATTGCTTGGCGTAGTTCTCGATGACACCCTCGTTGAGAGCGTCCAGGTCGCCCAAGATGTCGTCGGTAGCGATAGGGCGATACTTGTAGGCTCTACCGAGCACATCCGTAGAGTTACCCAACGAACGAACGTTGGTATAGCGAGCATCGAAGCTTACAGAGAGATTGCGATTAATCTTCTGGTCTACCTTCATGGATACATTGGCTCTTCTGTAAGAAGACTCCAACTTCATACCATTCTCGTCCATATAGTTGGCAGAGAAGATGAACTTTGTCTTCTCGGTACCACCATTTACAGAGAGGTCGTGGTTGTGAGAGAACGAAGTCTTGTATACTTGCTTCTGGATGTCGGCATTCTTGATGTTCTTGTAGGCATTGATGCCCTGGCTGTTGTTGCCAGTGTATCGACCGATGCCATAAAGCTTCTCCAGAGGCTCCATATAGCTGTCGCCACCCACAGAGGCAGCACTAGCCCAAGTGTAGGCAAGATAATCATAAGGATCGAGTACCTCCTGATAGCCAGTAGGGGTGTTGAACTTAGCGAAGCCGTTGTACTTCACCTGTACCTTGCCCTCCTTGGCTCCCTTGGTGGTTACAAGGATTACACCGTTGGCACCACGAGAACCATAGATGGCTGTGGAAGAAGCATCCTTCAATACGTCGATAGACTCGATCTG
>CAVKXW010000382.1:0-2006 GCA_963660215.1 Bacteroidaceae bacterium
TAAAAAGAAGATATACTTCATCGCCAAGAGAAGTAGTACTTCGAGAGCGAATGAAGTATATCTTCATGTATCAATGAAGTATAGTTCATATTTTATTCTGTGATTTCTCCCTTCCACAACCCATGTAGGTTGCAATACTCACGAGCCGTTACATCCTTGGCATCGGAATCTGTCAAGAAGACAGCCTCAGGCTTTTCGCCTGGTTTCAATTCATGGCGGAGTACATCGGTAGGGGTGAGCAACTCAATCCACTGGATATAATGCTCTGGCAACATCGGATGCTCCACACTTCCTACGCTCACTCGATATCCTCCATCTATCTTCTCGATGACAGGCACATGTTTTTCCTTGGCACCATCGGTGGTATTCTCTTTCATGAGTTTCATCGGTTGACCGCAGCAACTCAGCACGGCTCCTGGGTTCACAACTTCCACTACGTTGCCGCAGACTGTGCAACGGTAGATTTCTCGATTCTTAGTCATATTCGTTCCTCCTAAAAATTCTAAGTTCATACTTGATAGCAGATAGCTATCCATCATTCTTTTACTTATTCGAGTTAATCCTCCACAGGGCTGAACTCGTCCTTGCCAACACCGCAAAGAGGGCATACCCAATCGTCAGGGATGTCTTCGAATGCTGTTCCAGGGGCGATGCCGCCGTCTGGGTCGCCTACTGCTGGGTCATACACCCAACCACATACGTCACATACATACTTCTTCATAATGTTTTTTCCTTTCTTTCTTTTGTGTTAATACTGTAGTTTATTCACTCTGTATCAGTCGATAAGCTCTTTGTCGCTCATTGACTAAGATTTGTTGCAAAGATACGCTTTATTCCGATAAGTTCCAAGTATTTTTAGGCAAATGATGTTAAAAGGGAGAAGATTCTTATAAGTTTCATCTATGCTTTTGATGATAGAAAATGACAGGAAGGTTCGTACCGGGCATAGTTCGAACTCGAAGAAAAGGTAAAGTTGGGGTAAACTTGAGGTAAAGTTGAGGTAAACTTGATACGGAGTTATCCCCAACTTGATATGGAGTTATCCCTAACTTAATAATGGAGAAATCTCGCTATTTCTTCATCGCCGAGAAACTTTCCCATTGCTTCTCCAAATCCAAGTCCTTTTCCTCTGCGTCGAAGTATTCTGCCTGCAAAGTTTTCTTCCATGGGCTCCAGTTACCACAGATGATGCCATCCTCGGCTATCACAGGGAAGAAGATGCCATTGTTGGTATGGGCGTGTGGCACGTGGTGTGGAGCAAGTGCCAGCTCTCGTGTCTTGTAACCTATTAGATATTCGTCGTAGGGAGCGAGCAAGAGGGCATTTCCCCTGCGAAATCCTCTTGTACGACAGGAGTCCAAGAGATAGAAATCATATCCCTTCCATGTCTCTTTACGCAATTCATCCCCTAATAGCTGCATTCCCAATTTGCAATCGGCAGCACTCAGTCCCGACCACCATACGTAATCCTCGAAGGTTGCCGGGGCGTGGCTTTGGAAATATTTCTTCGCCATGAGCATCAGCATTTCGTCACGTTCCATGGATGGTGACCGCTTTATCTTCTTCTTTGCCAAGGCATAGGTCGCAGTCTTGGGAGTGAGGTTGCCACTGCAAAGCGTGCCGCTCACTTCTGCCAAACGAATATGATAAGAAAGGCGATGGTCGTTCATCGTAATGCCATGCTCTCGCAACACGTTGTCAAAATCTTGTTTGGTGGCACTCCCCATGGCATCTGCCGTCTGTACAAGCAAATCCCTTACCTGGTTGAGTTCTTTGTCGCCTATTTCCTCCTTGTTCGATTTCATCCATCCCCTAATGGTCGCCTCTGCCCTTGGTTGGCACAGGCTTAGCATCCACCAATAGTCTTCGGCGGAGACAAGTTGCCATGTTCCACGATGCAAATGAAGTCGAACGATTCTTCCATCGTCAAAGGTATCACGAAAGGCTGCGATGGATGGACGCTTGGTGCGCATGCCAACAGCCCATCTTACCATACGGTAGTCTTG
>CAVKXW010000383.1:0-2005 GCA_963660215.1 Bacteroidaceae bacterium
GGTATAGAGACAGCAACCGACAAGTTCTTGTCTGATATGTCGTGGCATGGTTTTACTGACTTTCAGCAAGAATGTATCACCAGTTGGACTAAGCTATTTGCAACGAATGAAGCTCAATTCACAGACAATGCCATTGACAACTTCATCGCTTTTGTTGACCACATGTCATGTAGCGCAGACACATACGTTTCGCTCGGTGGCTCCAATGGTTGTGCTGACCAATTGACGAATTGGGACGGAACACAAAAAGTGGGATTAGGAACATTGTCAAGAAAAAAGGTGCATGGCTTGTCTAAATAGTGTTCACTGAATTAATTACAAGTGCTTGATATTTAGTTATATATAACACTTTTAGTTTGGCTATTTCACTAAAATTTAGTACCTTTGTCATGTTAAAGAGTATCATTATGAAGTATAGCTCACAATATAAATCCCTTACTTTGGACTTGTTCAAGTCATCTTTCGATGGTTTGAACAAGACAAATCGTTGGGTGATTCTTGGTGATAAACTTCCATGGGATGAAATCGAAAGAGCTTACAACTCTCGCCTTGATAACAAAAACAAAGGAGCTGGCAACAAACCGGCACGTATGATAATAGGTGCATCCATCATAAAGCACAAGCTCAACCTTTCAGATGAAGAAACGATAGAGATGATTCAAGAGAATCCATACATGCAATACCTTTGTGGCTTGTCCGAATTTACAGACAAGCCGATATTTGACCCAAGTTTGTTTGTCACAATTAGAAAGCGTATAAGCATTGAGGAAATCAACAAAATGACGACCTCTCTCTTGCAGCAAGAACTCAAAAAGAAGGAAGAAGCCAAGAAGCTCAAGGAAAAAAATGACAACATCGATAATACCCCACCTGCGTCTGGGGTCCAGCTTGATGATAATGGTGCGGAATATACAGATAGTAAAGGGCGCAAACACAAAGGCATCTTGAAAATAGATGCTACTTGTGCGGATGCGGAAGTCCGTTTTCCTGTAGATGTAGATATCATCCATGATGGTTGCAAAGTTGTGGATAGATACCTAATGAGCCTATGCCATGCTCTTTCCATCCCACAAGTACGCAGCAGCTATAAGACGGCAAGACGTTTTTATTTGGAGTTGGTCAAGCGTAAGAAAAAAGGAGGTAAGCTTGTAAAGGACACCATCTCGCATCTTCTTCATTATCTGAGTATTGACCTGCGAAAGATAACGGAAATCTTTGTGGAGCATCGAGGTAGCAAGGGGCTTCTTAAGCCTCATGAGCAACGTATATTGAATGCCACATTTGATATGTTCGCACAGCAAACCTATATGCATGAGAACAATGTTCATGCCTGTGTAAATCGTATCATTAGTATCTTCCAGCCCCATGTCAGACCTATAAAGAGAGGTAAGGCAAGAGCCAAGACTGAGTTTGGTGCCAAGATTGGCGCAGCTATTTATGAAGGCTATACATTCATTGACCATCATAGTTGGAATGCATACAACGAAAATACAGACTTGAAACTTCAGACGGAGAAGTTCAAGAATAGGTTTGGATATCTTCCAGCAACCATTCATGCAGATAAGATTTATCTGAATAAAGTCAATCGAGAATATCTGAAAAATGAAGAGATAAAGTCGTATTGCAAACCTTTGGGACGCCCCTCTAAAGAGTCGAAGGCACCAGAGTTCATCGCCAAGATGACTAAAGCTGTTGGAGAAAGAAATGAAATAGAATGCTCGTTCGGTACAGGCAAGAGAATATATCGTGCCAACAACATAAGAGCCAAGCTTCCTGAAACCAGCGAATGCTGGACTGGAATGTGTTACTTTGTCAAGAACGTGATGAAGTTCCTTAGGGGACTTTGTCGTGTGCTTTTCCAAATTTGGCTAAAATTTAGACATCTGGCTAACTTGGAACAGCAAGTACGCTATGCTCCAAGTTTGGCTAAATATTAATTCAGTGAACACTAAATAATTTAACTGCGAGAAGTGTTTTGTAGTTATCAACACTACAAAATCACTTC
>CAVKXW010000384.1:0-2001 GCA_963660215.1 Bacteroidaceae bacterium
TATTTATTTGATAGCTTCTGTTTTCTTGAAGCTTCTAGCGATGCTCCATACGCCCACCAGTATAAGTGGAATACTCAATATCTGTCCCATGTCCATAGGCAGACCAGCCTCGAATGCCACCTGTATCTCCTTCGTGTATTCGATGAAGAAACGGAAAGTGAAGATGAGGGTGAGGCAAAGACCGAAGTAGAAGCCTGTGCCGATGCTCTTAGGACCTCTCTTCTTGTAAATGAAGAGGATGATGAGGAAGAAGCAGAGGTAGGCGATCGCTTCGTAGAGCTGACCTGGATGGCGAGGGTATTGGTCTTCACGAACGAAGATGAATGCCCAAGGCACATCGGTCACCTTGCCGATAATCTCCGAGTTCATCAGGTTGCCTAGTCGGATGAAGGTGGCTGTGATGCCTGAGCAGATACCCATGTTGTCGAGCACCGTCCAACCGCCCACCTTGGTGTTGCGGCAATAGAGCCAGATGCCGATGAACATACCTATCACACCGCCGTGGCTCGCCAGTCCCTCATAGCCAGTGAACTTCCAACTGCCGTCTGGCATGTGGTGCATCGGGATGAGCATCTCGATGAAATGATCCCACTGTGTGAGGAAGTATTCTGGCTGATAGAAGAGGCAATGCCCCAATCGACCGCCTATCAATACACCGAAGAAGATGTAGAGGAAGAGCGGCTCAAACTTCTCATACGGTATCTGCTGCTGCTTGTAGAGTCTTTGCATGAGCAGATAGCCCAAGAACAAGCCTAGCATCCAGCAGGTGGCGTAGTAGCGGAGCGTGATAGGACCCAAGTGAGCCAAGATGGGGCTTGGATCCCATACGATATAATTAAGCAAGTTTGCCATCATAACTTATACATTAAATCGGAAGTGCATGATGTCACCGTCCTGTACCACATACTCCTTGCCCTCGATACCGAGTTTGCCAGCTTCGCGAACAGCAGCCTCAGAACCATACTTGATGTAGTCCTCATACTTGATGACCTCGGCACGAATGAATCCCTTCTCGAAGTCGGTGTGGATGACACCAGCGCACTGAGGAGCCTTCCAACCCTTGTGATAGGTCCAAGCCTTGACCTCCATCTCACCAGCGGTGATGAATGTCTCAAGGTTCAGCAGGGCGTAAGCTTTCTTGATGAGGCGGTTCACACCACTCTCCTCCAAGCCAAGCTCTTCCAGGAACATCTGCTTGTCCTCATAAGTTTCGAGCGAAGCGATGTCTTCCTCGGTCTTGGCAGCGATGACCATGCACTCAGCACCTTCCTCCTTGGCGATTTCCTCCACCTTCTTGCTGTACTCGTTGCCGCTCTTGGCAGAAGCCTCGTCCACGTTGGCTACATAGAGCACTGGTTTGGTGGTGAGGAGGAAGAGGTCGTGAGCCACCTTCTGCTCTTCCTTGGTATCAAAAGTTACGGCGCGAGCGTTCTTGCCCTGCTCCAATACTTCCTTGTAAGCTTCGAGCACGGTGACCATCACCTTGGCGTCCTTGTTGCCAGCGGCTGCTGTCTTCTGTTGCTTGGCAAGCTGAGACTCGATGGTCTCCAAGTCCTTGAGTTGCAACTCGGTGTCGATGACGCTCTTGTCCTCCAATGGGTCAACGGCTGCGCCGCCCTCACGAACGATGTTGTCGTCGTCGAAGCAACGAATCACGTGGATGATAGCGTCGCACTCACGGATGTTGCCGAGGAACTTGTTGCCGAGACCTTCGCCCTTGCTGGCACCCTTTACGAGTCCGGCGATGTCGACAATCTCACAAGTTGCAGGAACAATGCGTCCTGGATGAACAATCTCAGCCAACTTGTTGAGGCGCTCGTCTGGTACGGTGATGACGCCCAAGTTTGGTTCGATTGTACAGAAAGGGAAGTTGGCTGCCTGTGCTTTTGCACTAGACAGACAGTTGAACAGTGTAGACTTACCCACGTTTGGGAGGCCTACAATACCACATTTTAATGCCATTTTATCTTTAAACGTTTAAATTTCTGCGTGCAAAGTTAC